>JANOCQ010000195.1:0-11039 GCA_031412255.1 Paracoccaceae bacterium
GGGTAGTGGGCCAAAACTTGCCTCCCCTTTTCATTTCCAAAGGTTGAATTGCCGCGCGTTTCGTCGCATGACGAGACAGGTCCAGACACGGGGCCCCGTAGCTCAGGGGATAGAGCGGCCGCCTCCTAAGCGGCAGGTCGATGGTTCGAATCCATCCGGGGTCACCATCGTGACGCTTCCTTCCTTAAAATCAGTCGGATAGGCTTTGCCCAGGGGTGGCCGGGGGGGCGGGGTCATGCGGCGGATTGCGGTGCTGGATATCGGCAAGACCAACGCCAAGGTCTTGGTCGTGGACCTTGCCACGGGCTCCGAGGAGGTGCTGGCGCGGACGCCCAACGCGGTCGTGCGGGACGGGGTTTATCCGCATCATGATCTGGACATGCTGTGGGATTTCGCGCTGGCCGGGCTGAAGCTGGCGGCAGCGCGGGGCGTGGATGCAGTGTCGATCACCACGCATGGGGCGGCGTGCGTTCTGGTGGATGATCAGGGCGGCCTGGCGCTGCCGATGCTGGATTATGAGCATGACGGACCGGATACGCTTGCCGCCGAGTATGGCGCGGTTCGGCCGGGGTTTGCCGAGACGGGGTCCCCGCGTCTGCCGGTTGGGCTGAACGTGGGAGCACAGGTATTCTGGCTGTCGCGGGCGCATCCGGCGGAGTTCGCGCGGGTCCGCCATCTGCTGATGCTGGCGCAATACTGGTCGTTCCGGTTGTCGGGCGTGGCGGCCAGCGAGGCGACCTCATTGGGCTGTCACACGGACCTGTGGAACCCGTGGGAGGGGCGGCTTTCTTCGCTGGTCGGGCGGATGGGGTGGGTGGGGTTGTTTCCCCCGGTCCGCAAGGCGGCGGATATGCTGGGGCCGGTGTTGCCTTTGGTCGCCGAGGCGACGGGGCTGGCAGCGGGGACTCCGGTTCTGTGCGGCATCCATGATTCCAACGCGTCGCTGGTGCCGCATCTGCCGGAGGTGCCCTGCGGGGTGCTGTCGACGGGGACCTGGATGATCGTGATGGCTTTGGGCGGTCGTCCGGTGGAGTTGGATGCGGCGCGGGACGTGCTAGTGAACGTCAACGCGCTGGGGCAGCCGGTGCCGACGGCGCGGTTCATGGGCGGGCGCGAGATGGAGGAGATCATGGGGGGGCGGATCGTGGAGCCCTCGCCAGAGGATATGCGCCTTGTGCTTGAGGGGCGGGTGATGGCGATGCCGTCGTTGCATCCAGAGACGGGGCCGTTTCCGGGCAAACGGTTCGGCTGGATTGGTGGCGAACCGGAGGGCGGGGCGCGGATGGCGGCGGCCTCGTTCTATGCGGCGCTGATGGGCTCTGAGTGCCTTGATTTGGTCGGCGCGGAGGGGCCGGTGATCGTGGAGGGAGCCTTCGGAGGGAACCGGGCCTTCCTGCGGATGCTGGCGACGGCGACGGGGCGGGTGGTGCGCGGCTCGGGTCAGGGGGCGGGGACGGGATTGGGCGCGGCGCTGCTCGCGGGGCCGTTGCAGGCGAAGGGTCCGGGGGCGGTGGAGGTTTTGCCGGAGGGTGATCCGCTGTGGAGCGGCTATGTGGCTGCTTGGCGCGAGGCTGTCGCGCACTGGTGACGGCTCCTCGATGACTTCGTCACTCGTCGCGGGGCGTTAGCGAGGAGGAGACGAAGTCGAACGAGGAGCGGTCAGGGGAGATGGAAGGTCTCGGCCAGGGTGATGGCGACGGGGGAGCCGTCGGGGTTTGTGGCCATGATGTCGCCCATGTAGGCCCACCAGCGTTTCATCACGGGGTGGTTGGGCAGGTCGTCCATTCTGTGGTCGTCGCGGCGTTCGAGGTAGCCGAAGAGAGTATTGGTCTCGCGGTCGAGGTGGATCGAGTAGTTCGAAATTCCGCTCTCGCGGAGTAGGTCCGCGAGCTCGGGCCAGATCTCGTCATGGCGGCGGGTGTATTCGGCCTCCATGCCGGGATTGAGGCGCATCTTGAAGGCGTGCCGTTGCATCAAGCGTCCTTTCTTTTGCGGGCACGGAAATCGCTCAGGAGGTTCGGGAGCAGGACCGAAGCAATCAGGAGGATACCGATCACGCCGGTCTGCATGTGGCCGGTGATGTTCATCAGGCCCATGCCGTTCCTGAGGTTCAGGATGATGAGGATGGAAAGCAGGACGCCGACCATGCTGCCCTTGCCGCCGAAAATGCTGACGCCTCCCAGAAGGACCATGGTGATGATGTCGAGCTCGAACCCGAAGGCGGTGTCGCCCCGCACGGACCCCAGGCGGGCGGCGTAGAGAAGGCCGCAGAGGGCGGAGACGAGGGCGGAAAGAAGGAAAAGGATCGTTTTGACGCGGGCGACGTTCAGGCCGGAGAAGCGGGCGACCTCGGCATTGGTGCCGATGACGATGACCTGACGGCCGAAGGAGGAACGGTGGAGGGTCATGCCGAGAAGGACGAGGAGGACGAAGAAGAGGAGGATGGCAAGGGTGATCGGGCCGAGGATGCCCTTCTGGCCGAGGTCGGTGAACCATTGGGGGAAGTCGCCCAGTGAGTTGTCGGTGACGAGGACCCGGGCGAGGCCTCGGAAGCCGATCAGCATGGCGAGAGTGACGACGAGCGAGGGGATGCCTACGCGGGCGATGAGGATGGCGTTGACGAGGCCCGCTATGAGGCCTGCGGCGAGGCAGATCAGGATGGCAAGGCCGCCCGGGGTGCCTGCGTTGACGAGGTAGCCGAAGAGGGCGGCGGAGAGGCCCATGATCGAGGCGACGGAGAGGTCGATCTCGGCGTTGATGATGACGAGGGTCATGATCAGCGCGACGATGATCTTCTCGATGGAAAGCTGGAAGAGGTTGATCTGGTTCTGCACCGTCAGAAATTCGGGCGCAAAGCTGGCGTTGAGGGCGAGCGTGCAGAGGAAAACGGCGAGGAGGCCGGTTTCCCAGGGGGTGAGGAAGCGGGTCATTGCTGGCCCCCTTTCCGCAGGCGGGTCAGTTGGCGGCTGGCCAGCGTGTCGAGGGTGACGGCGGCCATGATGAGGCCTCCGAGCAGCGCGTCACGCCAGAATTCCGAGACGACGGCCCAGCGGGTGAGCGAGTTGTCGATGGTGTCGACCAGAAGCGCGCCCATCAACACGCCGATCATCGAGCCGGAGCCGCCCATGATCGAGACACCGCCGACGACGACGGCGGCGATTGCTTTCAGCTCGAAGCCGAGACCGGCGACGACGGTGATGTTGCCGAATTTTGCGAGGAAGAGGAAGCCGGAGAGGCCGGCGAAGGCGCCCGAGATGATGAAGGCGGAAAGGACCACGCGGCGGGCGTTGATCCCGGCGATGACGGCGGCGTCGGGGTTGGAGCCGACGGCGTAGAAGCGGCGGGCGGGGCGGTAGAAGGTCAGGGCCAGGCCGGTGACCAGGCAGGCGGCGAGGGCGAGGACGACGGTGACGCGGACGTCGAGGTCTCCGATGGAGAAGGCGTTGGCGGAGGGCAGGTCCACGAGCCATTGCGGCAGGCTTGCGGTGGTGATGGTCTTGGCGTCGGACCATTCGACGAGGAAGCTGCGGAAGAGGGCCAGCGTGCCGAGGGTGACGATGATCGAGGGGACGCGGCCGAAGGCGATGATGATGCCGTTCAAGGCGCCGAAGCCCGCGCCGATGGCCATGCAGAGTAGGACGGTCAGAACGGGGTGCAGATGGGGCATGGCGCTGAGGGTCTGGCCGGCCATGTAGGCGACGACGCCCATGATCGAACCGACCGAGAGGTCGATGTTGCGGGTCATGATGACGATGGCCTGCCCCACGGCCAAGGGCAGCACCACGGCGGCGGAGGTGCTGATTCGGTTGAACATGCGGGGGGAGAGGTAACCCTCGATCTGGGTGGCGAAGAAGAGGATCGTTGCCAGAAGGGCGAGGCCCAGGGCCAGGAGGCGCAAGGTCTGCGGCGAGGCGCGGGAGAGGAGGGTCATGCGTGGCCCCCGGTCGGGGCGGTTTTCAGAATGAGCGCTGACGCGCATTGCTTCTGTCTCGCCTCTGCGCGCGAAGGGCGCGCAACCGGCTCGGGCGTTTGCCTCCGGCGGGGGTATTTGGGGACAGATGAATGGGTGTAGGGGTGGCACGCGGTCATGCGGCGGGTCTTTCGGCGGTGGCCTGGCCGGCGGCCATGGCGATGACGCGTTCCTGGGTGGCCTCTTCGATGGGGAGGATGCCGGCCTGGCGACCCTCGCGCATCACGAGGACGCGGTCGGCCAGGGCCAGGACCTCGGGCAGGTCGGAAGAAATGACGAGGATGGCGACGCCTTCACTGGCCAGCTGGCGGATGATCGCGTGGACCTCGGCCTTCGCGCCGACGTCGATGCCGCGGGTGGGTTCGTCGAAGATGAGGACGCGGGGTTTCGTCTCCAGCCATTTCGCCAGCATCACCTTCTGCTGGTTGCCGCCGGAAAGTTTGCCGACCTCGACCTTGGTGTCGGGCGAGCGGATGGCGAGGCGTTTGCGGTAGGTTTCCGCCATTGCGGATTCTGCCTGGCGGTCGATGAGGCCGAAGGGCTTCACGAGTTTCTTCAGGCTGGCGAGCGATATGTTGGCGAAGATCGACATGGGCATGGCGAGGCCAAGCTTGCGGCGGTCTTCGGAGACATAGGCGATCCCGAGGTCCATCGCCTGTTGCGGCGTGGTGATGCGGACCTGTTGTCCCGCCAGTGTGATCGTGCCCTCGCTCGAGGGGGCGATGCCAAAGAGGGAGAGGGCGACGTCGGTGCGGCGGGCGCCGACGAGGCCGGCGAGGCAGAGGACCTCGCCCTTGTGAAGGTCGAAGGTGATGCCCTTGAAGACGCCCGCGCAGGCGAGGTCTTTCACCGAGAGGAGAGTCTCGCCGTGCGGGTTGGCGGTGGTCTTGACGGCGAAACTTTCCAGAGCGCGGCCGACCATGTCCTTGACGAGGCCGTCTTCGGTAACTTCGGCGATGGGTTTCGTGCTCATGTGCTGGCCGTCGCGGATCACGGTGACGCGGTCGGCGATGCGGAAGATCTCGTCCAGGCGGTGGGAGATGTAGATGACGGCGACGCCCTGGGCCTTCAGCGCGCGGGCGATGTCGAGGAGGCGCGCGACTTCGTGGGCCGAGAGGCTCGCGGTCGGTTCGTCCATGATGAGGACCTTGACCTTCAACGATAGCGCGCGGGCGATCTCAACCGTCTGCTGTTCGGCCAGCGTGAGGCCCGAGGCGGCGCGGCGGACGTCCAGTTTCACGCCCAAAGGCGCGATCAGCGCGTCGGATTCGGCGTAGATGTCGGACCAGCGCATGATGCGGCCCTTGGAGCGGTTCGAGATGAAGATGTTTTCCGCGACGTTGAGGTCGGGGAAAACCATCGGCTCCTGATAGATCGCGGCGATGCCAGCCTCTTGCGCGGCTTCAGTGGATTTCAGGGTGACGGGCTGGCCGTCGACCAGAATGGTGCCGGTGTCGGGCTGGTGGACGCCGGTCATCATCTTGATGAGGGTGGACTTGCCCGCGCCGTTTTCGCCAACGATGGCGTGGACCTCGCCCGGCAGGACGGCAAGGCTCATGTCCTTCAGCGCCTGGGTGGCAGCGAAGGATTTGGACAGGCCTTTGAGTTCCAGGACCGGCTGGGTCATGGGGCGTTTCCGATTCAGGGAAGGGGAAGGGGGCCGCGCAAGGCGACCCCCAGGGAGCAGAACGCCTTAGTTGGCGGCGGCTTCGACGTTGTCCTTGGTGTAGACCGTGAACGGCCCCATCAGGATACGCTTGGCACCGGCGCGGCCCGGGTCTTCCTCGATCTTGAAGGTGCCCATGCGGCCTGCGGTGAACTCCTCACCCACTTCGCCTTTGATCGCGCCGGTGGCGAGAGCGTAGGACGCCTGGTAGGTCAGGTAGCCGAGGTCGACGAAGCTCCACAGTGCGAAGGCCGGGGCGCAGCCGTTCATCGTGTAGCTGACCATTTCCGCGGGCAGGCCCAGGCCGGAGACCTTGACCTTTTCGCACAGGCCTTCGTCCTGCATGGCCTTGGCGGCGGCGACGATGCCGACGGTGGTGGGGGCCATGATGACCTTGAGGTCCGGGTACTTGTCCACCAGGCCGAGGGCCTTGTTGTAGGATTCCTCGGACTGGTCGTTGCCGTAGACGACGTCGACCAGCTTGAGGTCCTTGTACTTGGCATCGGCGGCCATCGTGGCCTTCATCGCGTCGATCCAGGCGTTCTGGTTCGAGGCGTCGGGCGATGCCGACAGGATCGCCACTTCGCCCGCACCGCCGGCCAGGTCATGCGCCATGTCGGCCATCACCACACCGATCGAACCGAAATCGACCTGGGCGACGAAGAAGGACTCACCCGCGCCGTTCGGGATCGGGCTGTCCCAGGTCACGACCTTGGTGCCAGCTGCGGCGGCGGCTTCGGCGGCGGGGGCGATCTGGTCGCCCGCGTTGTTCGAGAGCATCACGACATGCTGCTTCTGGGTGGTCGCCGTCGTCAGCATCTCGACCTGGCCAGCAGCCGAGTTTTCCGGAGTCGGGCCGATGAATTCAAGCTTGCCGGTCGATTTGAGTTCGGCGGCGGCTTCCTGAGCGCCACGGTTGGCCTGGTCAAAGGGCAGGATGCCTAAGAATTTCGGCAACAGGACCGCGTTGACCTCTTGCCCCGGCGTTGCGGTGACGGCTTCTGCGAACGCGGTCGAGCCCATCAGGCTGGCCGCAAGACCTGCCGCAAGGGCAAGGCCGGAAAGTTTCATCATCATTGGTCGTCTCCTCCCGTTTGTTGTGCCTGCCGTGCCCTCCTCAGGCGGCGGTCAGGACCTTCGCTTTACTTGGGTCGATCAGGATCACTTCGACACCCAGCTGTCGCAGGTGATCCAGCATGTGCGGCGGCGCGCCCGTGTCGGTGACCAGCGTGGTTACGCGGGTCAGCGGGCAGACCACCATGTTGCCGCGCGCCTCGAACTTGGAGCTGTCGGCGACGACAATGAGGTTTTCGGTGCGGGTCAGCAGCTTTGCCTCGGCCCGGGCCACCAGCGGATCGCTTTCGATGATGCCAAGGGGCGTGATCGAATAGCAGGACATGAACATCTTTGACGCGGCGAAATGCTGGATCGCGTCTTCGTCGAAGGGGGAAAGGATGATCCCGGCCTCACGGTAAAGCTCACCGCCGGGAAGGACGACGCGGTTCATCGAGTGGGCGATGAGTTCCTGCGCGATGGGGAAGGAGTTGGTCAGGACCTGCATCCGGTGCTGGCGGAGGTATTGCGCCAAGAACCAGGTGGTGGAACCCGCGTTCAGGATGATGGAATCGCCGTCCTGACAAAGGTTGGCGGCGCCTTGCGCCACGGCCTGCTTGAGGTCGGCGTTCAGCGTCTGGCTGGCATCGAAGCTGGGCGCGGTCAGCGGGGTCTGGCCGGAGGCCACGGATTCTGCCCCGCCGTGGACTCGCCGCAGCTGGCCGGAGTCTTCGAGTTTCGCAAGGTCGCGGCGCAGGGTGGCGACCGAGGCGCCTGTGACGCCCACCAGGTCGGCGACGCGGACGATGCCACGGTCCCGCAGGCGGGTCAGGATCAGTTGCCATCTTTCGCGTTCGTGCATCATGGATGGAAGGCTGTCAGAATCGCTCATATCCGTCAACAAACAATCGCGATGCTGCAACGCCGAAGGTTCTCTGCGGCGCAGAATGGCGTTTCGTGATTGACTGTGAGCGTTTCGTCCCTATCCTTGGCCTCAAATCCTTTAGCCAAAGTCCGGACCGATGACCCAGGAAATCACCCTCAAGTCCCTGTGGGACGACACTTATGCCGCCAGTTTGGATGAACCGGGGAAGCTTCTCTACCGGTCGAACCTGCTGGGATCGGACCTGAGAATCACCAATTTCGGGGGCGGGAATACCTCGGCCAAGGTTTCCCACAAGGATCCGCTGTCGGGGGATGACGTGCAGGTGCTGTGGGTCAAGGGCTCGGGCGGGGACATCGGGTCGATGAAGCTGGACGGCTTTGCGACGCTGTATATGACCAAGCTGATGCAGCTTCGGGCGCAGTATCGCGGGCTGGACCAGGAAGACGCGATGGTCGAGGCCTTGGGGCACACGATCTTCAACCTGAACCCCCGCGCGCCGTCGATTGATACCTGGCTGCATGGGTTCGTGCCTTACGCGCATGTGGACCACGTCCATTCCGACGCGGTGATCGCGATTGCCGCCAGTGCGGATCAGGTGCGGCTGACGCAAGAGATCTTTGGGGGCGAGTTGGGCTATCTGCCGTGGCAGCGGCCGGGGATCGACCTTGGGATCAAGCTGGGCCGGATGGCCGAGGAGAACCCAAAGCTGAAGGGCGTGGTGCTGGGGCAGCATGGGTTGTTCACTTGGGCGGAAACGGCGAAGGACTGCTATCTGCTGACGCTGGAGATGATCAACAAGGCCGCCGTCTGGCTGGATGCTAACGTGAAGCGGCCAGTGTTTGGTGGGGAGAAGGTGGCTTCGCTGGAGGCCTTGGACCGGAAGGCCACGGCCCGGCGCTTGATGCCGCTGATCCGGGGGCGCATCTCGGGCGGGGCGCATATGGTGGGTCACTTCACCGACGCGCCGGAGGTGCTGGAGTTTGTGAACTCTCATTCACTTGACGAGCTGGCGCCGATGGGGACGTCTTGCCCGGACCACTTCCTGCGGACGAAGATCAAGCCGTTGGTCGTGCCTGCGGACGCTGATGCAGCGGCTTTGGACGGGCTGATTGCTGGCTATCGGGCCGACTACGCGGCCTATTATGACCGCTGCAAGCGGCCCAACTCCCCCGCGATGCGCGATCCGAACGCGGTGATCTATCTGGTGCCGGGCGTGGGGATGATCTCGTTCGCCAAGGACAAGGCGACGGCGCGGGTTTCGGCTGAATTTTATCTGAATGCGATCAACGTCATGCGGGGGGCCTCCGGCGTCTCAACGTATCAGGGCCTGCCGGAGCAGGAGGCCTTCGACATCGAATACTGGCTTCTGGAGGAGGCCAAGCTGCAGCGGATGCCGAAGCCCAAGGCGATGGCAGGGCGGGTGGCCTTCATCACTGGGGGCGCGGGGGGGATTGGGTCGGCTTCGGCGGAACGCCTGCTGCGCGAAGGGTGCAACGTGGTCTTGGCCGACATCGACCAGACCGCGCTGGATGAGGTCGTGGCGGGGTTTGCCAAGCGTTACGGGCGCGACATGGCGCGGGGCGTGGTCATGGACGTGACCTCCGAGGCGGCGGTGATCGCGGCGGTGGAATACACGGTCGCAGAATATGGCGGCCTCGACGTGCTGGTGAACAACGCCGGGATTACATCCGCGGCGGCGGTCGAGGATACGACGCTGGCGATGTGGAACCGGACGATGGACATCCTGTCGACGGGGTATTTCCTGGTGGGGCGTGAGGGCTATCGCGTTCTGAAAGCTCAGGGAATCGGCGGGTCGATGGTGTTCATCTCGTCCAAGAACGGAGTTGCAGCATCACCCGGCGCGTCGGCCTATTGCACGGCGAAGGCGGCAGAGATTCACCTCGCGCGCTGCATGGCGCTGGAGGGGGCGCCACTTGGCATCAGGGTCAACGTGGTGAACCCGGATGCGGTCTTGCGCGGGTCGAAGATCTGGAAGGGCGAGTGGTCGGAACAGCGCGCCGCGTCAAACAAGATCGCCGTGTCGGACCTGGAGGAGCATTACCGCAAGCGGAGCCTGCTGCAGCGGTCGGTCTTCCCCGAGGATATCGCGGAAGGTGTCTATTTCTTTGCCTCTGATGTCTCGAACAAGTCGACGGGCAATTTCCTGAACGTGGACGCGGGCAATCCCGTGTCCTTCACGCGATAGGGGGGCGGGGATGCTGGTTTCCGAGGATCTGGTCGGATCACTGAACGAGGCTGCACGGGCCGCGCATCAGGATGAGTTCGGCGCCTTGCGGCGGAAGCTTCAGCGGCGCGGGGTGGACATCGAGGCTGTGGTGCAGCGGGCAATGGCCTGGTCGGTCGCGGTGCCAACTTGGGGCGTTGGAACCGGGGGCACCCGGTTCGCGCGGTTTCCGGGGCGGGGAGAGCCGCGGGGCATTCACGACAAGCTGGCTGATTGCGGTGTGATCCAGCAGCTGACGCGGGGGACGCGGACGGTGTCGCCTCATATCCCGTGGGACAAGGTATCCGACTACAACGCGCTGCGGCAAGAAGCGGCGCAGTATGATCTTGGCTTCGATGCGGTGAATTCGAACACCTTTCAGGACCAGGCAGACCAAGCGTTAAGCTATCGCTATGGGTCGTTGGCGAATGCCCGTTCGGATATCCGCGCCCAAGCGGTGGCGCATAACATCGAATGCATCGAGATCGGCAAGGCTTTGGGAGCGCCCGCGCTGACGGTCTGGATCGGGGACGGGACAAACTTTGCCGGGCAGCAGAGCCTGTCGAAGATGTTCGAAAACTACCTCTCGGCGATGGAGGAGGTCTATGCCGCCCTGCCCCCGTCGATGGCGATGTTCATCGAGCACAAGATGTACGAGCCGGCCTTCTATTCGACGGTGATTTCGGACTGGGGTTCATCCCTGATGGCCGCGCAAGCCCTTGGGCCGCAAGCGAAATGCCTGGTGGACCTTGGCCATCACGCGCCCAATGTGAACATCGAGCAGATCGTGGCGCGGCTGGTTCATGTGGGAAGGTTGGCCGGGTTCCACTTCAACGATTCGAAATATGGCGATGACGATCTGGACGCGGGCTCGGTTGACCCGTTCCGATTGTTCCTGGTCTTCAACGAGCTGGTCGAGGTGGAATTGCGTGGGGCCAAGGGGTTCGCGCCCAGCTACATGATTGACCAAAGCCACAACGTCACCGACCCGATCGAAAGCCTGATGGGAAGCGCGGTGGAGATTGCGCGGGCCTATGTGCAGGCCTCGCTGGTGGACCGGAAGACCCTTGCCGAGGCGCAGGAGGCCAATGACGTGATGGCCGCGCATCGTTGCCTGAAAGCAGGGTTCCTGACGGATGTCTCGCCGATCCTTGCTGAAGCGCGAATGCGACAGGGCGGGGCCTATGACCCCATCGCGGCCTACCGTGCCTCCGGCTACCGCGACCGGGTGGCGAAGGAG
>JANOCQ010000196.1:0-4811 GCA_031412255.1 Paracoccaceae bacterium
CTCGCCGAGCACCCAGCCGATCGCTCGCACCGGGAACGCGAGGATCGTGAAGAGGTAGGCGACCTGAACCAGGTCGCCGGCCGCGATCGCGCCCGCCTCGAGGCGCCGGGTCCCGACCAGCAGCACCGCGAGCACCCCCAGCGTCGGCAACGCCCAGCTTTGGACCGTCGTCTTCCTGGGCGGCTTTCCGGACTGTCCCCAGCAGAGCACCGGAAAGTCGCCAATTTTTTGGGACGATCACCAAACGGCGTTCTGCGCATGGCTGAACTTTTTCGGCGTCGATCCGGACGGTCTGCAGCGTCGTCGAAGGCTTCCAGATCCAGAATGAGCCGCGTTAGATCCAATTATCTGCGGACGTCTGGTGGATAGCCAATGTGGTAGTTGGCGATTTCCGCGGCTCCGACACCAGACGCCCCAGGGTTGGAAGTGATTGCCGGCTAGACGCCTCGACCTTACAAGCAGAGGACCACTATTCAGCCTCGATTTGCCCGTTGCCGCCCCGGGCATATCGGCTAATCTCGCGCGACCCTTACCCGCGGACCAGACATGCCGAAGCTCGTCACCCTTCTGAACGGCCCGAATCTCAATCTGCTTGGCCTTCGCCAGCCCGAAATCTACGGGCGCGAGACGCTTGACGACGTGGTCGCCCGCGTTGCCGATCTTGCCGAGGAGCTTAGGCTGACCGTCCGCGCCCAGCAGTCGAACCATGAAGGCCAGCTCGTCGATTGGATCCACGCAGCGCGGGAGACCTCCGCCGCGATCATCATCAATCCCGGTGCCTATTCCCACACCTCGGTCGCGATCGTGGACGCGCTGAACGCTTACGATGGCCCGGTACTGGAGGTCCATATCTCGAACATCCACAAGCGTGAAGCGTTTCGGCACCACTCCTACGTCTCGGCCCGCGCCGACGGGGTGATTGCGGGCTGCGGGACCGAGGGCTACCTTTTGGCCCTGCGCCGGATCGCAAGCCTGCTGCTGGCATGACGGAAGGCTTCCGCTGGCACCCCAAGGCCAGGCTTTACGACAGCGCCGGGCAGGAGGTGCCAGCTCTCCGACCCGCCGGGCCGGTGCTGCCTGACACTCCTCAAGGCATCGCCGCCGCGATCGGCCACCCTTATTTCCGCATCGGCGCGCCTGACCAGCCAGCCCCCGAACCCTACACCCAGCCGATCCTCGAAACCCTGACCTCCGGCTCGACCGGCCCACCCCGTCGTATCCGCCGGACGCAGGCCTCCTGGATTGCCAGCTTCGCCGTCAATGCGACCCTTGGCATCGGCCCTGGCGCGCGTGTCGCCACGCTGGGCCGACCAGTCCACTCCCTGTCGCTTTACGGCACCATCGAGGGCCTGCATCTGGGGGCGGAAGTCCACTTGCTGTCTGGCCTCCGCCCCGACCGCCAGCGCGCCGCCTTGGCACAGCGCCACATCACCCACCTCTATGCAACTCCTGCCCAGCTCCGCCTCCTGACAGACCGGACAAGCGCCTGTCCTGACCTGCGGCTGGTTCTCGTCGGCGGCTCCAAGCTCGACGCCGCACTTCGCGCGGCCCTCGCATCCCTCGCGCCAAATGCCCAGATCCGCGAGTTCTACGGCGCAGCGGAAACCAGCTTCATCACGCTTGCGGACGACTCCACTCCCGAAACCTCTGTTGGTCGCCCCTATCCCGGGGTTGACCTGCACCTCGACGCGACCGGAGAAGTCTGGGTCAAAAGCCCCTATCTTTTTCTCGACTATGGTCCCGTTCACATTTGCCCAAATATCCCCGCCGGAGGCCCTTCGCCCGAGCCGGCTGCGCGCCCTTCGCGCGCAAAGGCGAGACAAAAGGAACGCGCGTCAGCGCTCCATTCAACGTCCGCCACAACCCGCTGGCGCAACGGCTGGCTTTCGGTAGGCGAGATCGGGGCGCTGAACGACGCCTACCTCGTCCTGAAGGGGCGCGTCGGTCGCATGGTCACGGTGGCCGACCAGAATGTCTTCCCCGAGGAAATCGAGGGGCTTCTGCTTACCCTTTCCGGCATCACTCAGGCCGCTGTCCTGCCCGTCGCCGATGCCAAACGCGGCCATGTGCTTGTCGCCATCCTGCAGGGAGACTCCGCGGCGGGACCTGCGGTCCTCCGCACTCTCCGGGCACAGCTTGGGCCGTTGAAAACCCCCAGATCCCTGATCTGGCGGCAAGACTGGCCGACGCTGCCGTCAGGCAAGACCGACTTGAAGGCGCTGGAGGTCTCTCTTTGGCCCGCCTGATCGCCGCCCGACGCACCGCGGTCGTTCCGCGCAACGGAGCCTTCGCGAGGCTCAGCATCGAGGATCTGGCCGCTCCGGTGCTTCTGGCCTGCCTGATGGACGCGGGGGTCGACCCGATGCAGGTGGACGAGGTCATTCTTTCCAACGCCCTCGGAGCAGGCGGCAATCCGGCCCGCCGCGTCGCGCTGGCCGCCGGGCTGCCGCAGACTGTCGCGGGGTTGTCGACTGACCGGCAATGCGCAGGGGGCCTGGACGCGATCCTCCTTGCCAGGGCACTGGTCGACAGCGGTGCCGCCGACATCGTTCTGGCGGGGGGTGCCGAAAGCTATTCCCGGCGACCGCTGCGTCTGAGGACCGATCCGGACGGAGGTCCTTCCACCCCCTACGATCAGGCTCCCTTCACCCCTTGGCCCGACCGTGACCCTGACATGACCCAGGCGGCCGAGGCGCTTGCCCGGCGTCTGAACATCCCTCGCGACCGCCAGGAAAACTGGGCCATCCGAAGCCACGCCAATGCGCTTGCCGCAGACCAATCCACCGAGATCCTCTCCCTGAACGGCATAACCCGCGACACATTCCCCCGCGTCCTGACAACACGGCTCCTCGCCAAGGCCCCTGTCCTTGCCGGCAGCATCACCGCTGCCACCGCCGCGGTTGCCGCAGACGCCGCCGCTTTTTGCCTCGTCGTCTCGGACCGGATTGCGCAGGGCAAGGGCTTTGCGCTCCTTGGTGGCGCATCGGTGGGAGGCAACCCCGAAGAGCCCGGTGTCGCCCCTGTCGCGGCCATCCTGCGCATCTGGGGCGGTGAAGCGCTGGCTCAGGCGGAAATCATGGAGGCTTACGCCGTTCAGGCCCTCGCCGTGATCGACGGCGCAGCCATCGACCCGCAGATCGTCAACCCCGGCGGCGGCGGACTGGCTCGGGGCCACCCCATTGGTGCCTCCGGGGCGATTCTGGCGGTGCGGCTCTTTCACGGGCTGCGAAAGGGCCGTGGCCTCGCCGCTATCGCTGCGGCGGGAGGGATCGGGACGGCTCTTCTGGTCGAAGCCTCAGGCGCGTGACAAAAGCGAGGCCGGGCGCATCCGGGCCAGGCTTTGCGTCACCAGACCCGCGATGACCGCCTTGACCGCATCGCCCGGCAGGAAGGCGAAGGACAGGAAGGCCGCCTCGGACAGCGTCTTGCCAAGGACCAGCGCCATGCCCACGATTCCGAAGACATAAAGCACCCCGATCCCGCCGATGACCGAAGCGGCGGTGGCCGCCACGGCAGGGGAAAGGGTCGTGCGCTCCATCACCCAGCCTGCAACGAAAGCGGCGATGGGAAAGCCGACCAGAAAGCCCACCGACGGCCCGGCAAAGACCCCGATCCCGCCGCGCCCGCCCGACAAGAGGGGCAGTCCGGCCGCGACCAGCGCCAGGAACAGCAGCACAGCCAAGGCGCCCCGCCTGGCCCCAAGCACCGTGCCGCACAGCATGATGCCCAAGGACTGGGCCGTGATCGGAACCCCCGCCGCAAGGTCAAGCTTCGGTACCAGTCCCAGCACGGCAATCAGCGCTGCAAAAAGGGCGACGTGAGTCAGGTTGCGTTCCATGCGGTCCTCCAAAGGTCCTCCCCTTTAACCTGCACCGCCCCGCGCCCGCAAGGCTTCGGCCACCCGATCCGCATCGTCTAAAGCTGCCAGCGTTGCCGGAACCATCACCCGCCAGCGCGGCGCGCGGGGCGAACGCGCGGTCCAGGATTGCCGGATCTGGCCCATCCGGTCCAGCATGACGGGGATGAACCGGATCACCAATGCAAAGGCCAGCGCCAGCCGCCGCGGTGGCAGGATCGGCGACAGGGGCCGCGCCAACCGCTCGAACACCGCAAGCATGTCCGACAGCCGCGTGGTCATCGTGACGAAATTCGCCAAGGCCACGGCGGACATCATCCGCAGCAGGATCGCAGCACCCTGCACGACCTCTGCGGTCCAGAGATGCCAAAGCCCGACGATCAGCACAAAGGGCCATAGCGGCCAAAGCTGGCGCAATCCGGCCCGCGAGAACGCAACACCGCCGGTCAGATACAGCAAGGCCGCCCCGGCAAATGCCCCGGCCAGCAGCCAGGGCGAGCCCACCAGGAAAAGCGCCGTTGTCACGCCGGCCAGCGCGGCCAGCTTTCCCCCGGCAGGCAGCCGATGCGCCCAGGTCTCAACCGGCGAGGTCAGCGTCAGCATCGCGCGTTCCGATCCTTGCCATCTCGGCGGTAAAGGCGGGCAGCACCTCGGCCGGGGGGCCATCGGCGACCACGCGGCCCGCCTCCAGCCAGAGCACACGGTCAGCCTCTGCCAGCACTGCCGGGTCATGCGTGATCGTCACCAGCCGCTGCGGAAGGGCAGCAAAGCGCCTTGCCAGGCGCGCCTGAGTGGGTAGGTCCAATCCCGCCAAAGGCTCGTCCAGCAGGATGGTGCGCGGCCGCATCAGAAGGACCGACAGGAGGCAAAGGTAATGCCGCTGCCCCTGGCTCAGGCTGGTGACCGGGGCCTTCGCCCAATGTGGTGGACACCACGGCGATCACGCGGGCGGAAG
>JANOCQ010000197.1:0-18023 GCA_031412255.1 Paracoccaceae bacterium
TACCGACCCCTGCGCCTCCATCACGGCGCGGGAGACGATGTTTTCGGACGCGATCAGCTCGATCTCGTGGCGCTGGCGGCCCAGTTCCTGCGTCACCGCCCCAAAAAGCTCGGGGTCGCGCGAGGACAGGGTTTCGGTGAAAAAACCGGTGTCGCGGTGGGAAGCGTTCATCGTTCTGCCCTCGTGGTCAAAGTTGCGGGCTATGTAGAGCAGTCGCAGGCTTCGGGAAAGGCAGGAATGCGACCTCTTCGACGGGTCCTGCGAAATTTTGCGACATGCAGGAACCAAAAGGAAACCGGGGTGCGGGCTTGAGTTTGGGGGACGACCCGGCCAAGACTGGCCGGAAAGGGGACCCCAATGGTAAAGCGTATCCGGTTCACGGCATCGAAGGCACCGGCGGCGCTGGCAGCGTTGCAGGCGCTGACCGCGGCGCATGGTCAGGCGGACGCGCGTGTGGCCGAAGTGATCGTGGCGCTGGGGGGCGACGGATTCATGTTGCAGACGCTGCACGCGGCGCATGGACGGCGGTTGCCGGTCTATGGGATGAACTGCGGCACGATCGGGTTCCTGATGAACTCCTATGCGCTGGAAGATCTGCCCGAGCGGCTGGCAGCGGCGGAGGAGACGGTGATCAACCCGCTGGCGATGCGGGCGGAAAGCGCAAAAGGTCGCGTGACCGAAGCCTTGGCGATCAACGAGGTTTCGTTGCTGCGGCAGGGGCCGCAAGCGGCGAAGTTGCGGATCAGCATCGACGGCCGGGTTCGGATGGAGGAGCTGGTCTGCGACGGGGCGCTGGTGGCGACGCCGGCGGGGTCGACGGCCTACAACTATTCGGCGCACGGGCCGATCCTGCCCATCGGGTCGGACGTGCTGGCGCTGACGGCGATGTCGGCCTTCCGGCCCCGGCGCTGGCGCGGCGCGCTGTTGCCGCGGTCGGCGGTGGTGCGGTTCGACGTGATCGAGGCGGAGAAGCGGCCGGTGATGGCGGATGCGGACAGCCGGTCCTCGGTGAAGGATGTCACCAGTGTCGAAGTGCGGTCCGATGAAAGCGTGAGCCACCGGCTGCTGTTCGATCCGGGACATGGGCTGGAGGAGCGGCTGATCGGCGAGCAGTTCGTCTAGGACGCCCTGGCGTTCCAGGCTTCGATCTTGCGGTAAAGCGTCGACGGCGAGACGTCGAGGACCCGGGCGGCCTTGGGGATGGAACCTCCGTGGAGCGCGAGCGTGGCTTCGATCAGGCGGCGTTCGGCCTCTGCCAGCGGCAGGCCGAGGAGGCTGTCGGAGGTGAAGACATCGGGCGCAGCCAGGGACAGGGGCTGCGGATCGGGCGGGCGACCTTCGTCGGCCAATCCAGGGGGCAACATCTCGGGCGACACCCATCCGCCCGCGTTCAGCACGACGACGTTACGCATGACGTTCAGAAGCTGGCGCACGTTTCCCGGCCAGGGAAGCGAGAGCATCAGGTTGCGGACGGTAGGGTCAATGCCGTGGAACTCCCGCCCCTCTTCCTGGGCAAAGCGGGCCAGTGCGGCTTCAGCGATTTCCAGGATGTCCTGGCCGCGCTCCCGCAGGGGCGGCATGTGGATTGGCACCACGTAGAGGCGGTAATAAAGGTCCTCGCGGAAGTGGCCACGACGGACAGCGTCCAGCGGGTCACGGTTCGTGGCGCAGACGATGCGGACGTTGACTTTCCGGGGCCGGGTCGCCCCGACGGGCTGAACGGTGGAGGTCTGGAGAAACCGCAGAAGCTTGGTCTGCAAGGCCGGGGCCATCTCGCAGATCTCGTCCAGGAACAAGGTTCCGCCGTCCGCAGCAGTTGCAGCGCCCTGCTTGTCCGAGATCGCGCCGGTGAAGCTGCCCTTCATGTGGCCGAAGACTTCGGATTCCAGCAGATCCTGCGGGATCGCGCCACAGTTCAGCGCGATGAAAGGTCCTGCGGCGCGGTTGGAATTGGCGTGGACAGCCAAGGCGCAAAGCTCTTTCCCGGTGCCGCTTTCCCCGGTGATGAAGACCGTGGCCATCGATCGCGCAACCGAGTTGATCGTGCCGTGGATGCGTTTCATCGCCTCTGACGAACCGATGAAACCCGAGCCTTCCGCGATCTGGCTTGCATCCCGGCTGCGGGTGGCCGGAGACGAAGGATCAACCGGTTTCAGCGCATCGCGGGGACCGGCCTCGGCCAGGGCGTTCTGCACGGCCGAAAGCAGGCGCCCTTCGTCGAAGGGTTTCACCAGAAAGTCATGTGCCCCGGCCCGCATCGCCTCGACCGCGCGGTTGACCGATCCGTTGGCGGTGATCGCAATGACACGGGTTTCGGGCTGAATTGACTGGATGTCCTGCATCACTTCCAGCCCGTCGCGATCGGGCAGGATGAGGTCCAAGAGCACGACCATCGGTCGGTGCATGCGAAACTGTTCCAGCCCGTCTGCAGCAGTCGCAGCCACAGCGACGCGGTGGCCCGCGGTCGCGAGAATGGACCGGTAGACCATTTGCAGCGACATCGTGTCTTCCACCAGCAGAACGGCCGGGCGGGTCAGGGGGGTGGAGTTCTTCATGCTGCAGGTCCGGTGGGGGCTCGGGTTGCGCGGACGAGGCGGATCAGGGCGGTCAGTTCGCAGTCCAGGGGAGGCATCAAAGCAGACAGGGCGTCCCGGTCCTGGCGATGAGCGAGTGCGTTCAGATTTTCCGACATGGCTTGCAACGACAGCGCGCCAACCGAACCGGAGAGCGAGATCAGCACGTGACTGGCCTCGCGCAGGCGTTTCCAGTCCAGCGTCTTGGCACCGGTCGAGAGCCCATCCTGCGTATTGACCAGATCTTCGGTCAGCCGGGCGAGAAGCTCGGGACCAAGCTCGGGCCCGGTGATTTCAAGAAGATGGCTAAGGCGCGTCGGGTCAAAGTCGAAAATTCCCGTCGCTGGGGCTGCGCGCGGTTGAGACAGGCGGGCCACGGCCTCTTCGATCAGGAAGAGGTCCGCCTTTTGGTCGGCGGTGCCAAGATGCGGTCGCAAGGCATCCAGCGCGTGGCGCAGGCCGTGCAGAGCCGCGGACCTGGCATTGGCGGTCGTCGGCCGGGTCATGTGCGGCACGTCAGAGAAAGAGGCAGTCTTTGCATAATGCAAAGACTGCCTCAGGAAGCGGCGTCTGTCCAGTGGCCCGTGTCAGGCCTTTGCCAGGCCCAGCGACTGCAACGCGGTGGCGATCTCGTCCAGGATGGCAGGATCGTCGATGGTGGCGGGCATCTTCCAGGGGGTGCCGTCAGCGATCTTGACCATGGTACCACGCAGTATCTTGCCGGAACGGGTCTTGGGCAGGCGGTCCACAACGACGGCGCGCTTGAAGTCGGCGACGGGGCCGATCTGGTCACGGACCCGCTGCACGCATTCCTTCACGATGTCCGGATGGGACCGGTTTGTCCCCTTGTTCAGGCAGAGAAATCCCAGAGGCGACTGGCCCTTGAGGTCATCGGCGACGCCGATCACAGCACATTCAGCGACGTCCTTGTGACCGGCCAGGATTTCTTCCATCGCTCCTGTCGAGAGGCGGTGGCCCGCGACGTTGATGACGTCATCGGTGCGGGCCATGATGTAGAGATAGCCGCCCTCGTCGATGTAGCCGGCATCGCCGGTTTCGTAATAGCCGGGGAAGTGGGCGAGGTAGGATTTGCGGAAGCGGTCCTCGGCGTTCCAGAGGGTGGGGAGCGTGCCGGGGGGCAGCGGGAGTTTCACCGCGATGGCGCCGAGGGTTCCGGGGGAGACGGGGTGGCCGCCTTCGTCCAGGACCTGCACGTCGTAGCCGGGCATGGGGACGGATGGCGAGCCGATCTTGACGGGCAGATGCTCGATGCCAATCGGGTTGGCGGCGATGGCATAGCCGGTTTCGGTCTGCCACCAGTGGTCGATGACCGGGACTTTCAGGTGGTTCTGCGCCCAGTGGATCGTGTCGGGGTCGGCGCGCTCCCCTGCCAGGTAAAGCGCCTGGAGGCTGGGGAGGTTCGGCACGAGCTTGCCGTCCGGGTCCTCGCGCTTGATGGCCCGCAGGGCGGTGGGGGCAGTGAAGAAGCTGCGCACCTTGTTTTCGTTGATCACGCGCCAGAAGGCGGCGGCGTCCGGGGTGCCGACGGGCTTGCCTTCGTAGACCACGGTGGTGCAGCCGGCGATCAGGGGGGCGTGGCAGATGTAGCTGTGACCGACGACCCAGCCGACGTCGCTGGCGGCCCAGAAGACATCCCCCGCGCCGCAGTTGTAGATCGCGCGCATCGTCCAGTTAAGCGCCACCAGATGCCCGGCGGTGGGGCGGACGACGCCCTTGGGCGCGCCGGTCGTGCCGGAGGTATAAAGGATATAGGCCGGGTGGTTGCCCGCGACGGGCACGCAGTCGGCGGGGGTGACGCCATACTGGAATTCGTGCCAGGCGTGGTCGCGGCCTTCGGTCAGCTTCGCCACTTCCTGCTCGCGCTGGAAGATCACGCAGAAGTCGGGTTTGTGGGTCGCCTGGTCGATGGCCGCGTCGAGGAGGGGTTTGTAGTGGACAACCCTCGTCGGTTCGATGCCGCAAGAGGCCGCGATGATCGCCTTCGGGGTGCAGTCATCGATGCGGACGGCGAGTTCATGGGCCGCGAAGCCGCCGAAGACGACAGAGTGGATCGCGCCAAGGCGGGCACAGGCGAGCATCGCCTCCAAAGCTTCGGGGACCATCGGCATGTAGATGATGACGCGGTCGCCTTTCTCGATGCCTTTTGCGCGAAGGGCCCCGGCGAGGCGGGAGACGCGGTCCTGCAGTTCGGCATAGGTGATGACGTGCTTGGTGCCCGTGACAGGGCTGTCGTGGATGATGGCCGGCTGCTTGCCCCGGCCCGCGATGACGTGGCGGTCAACGGCGTTCCAGCAGGTGTTCACTTGCGCGTCGGTGAACCACTCGTAGAGGGGCGCTCGCGAGGCGTCGAGCGCCTTTGTGGGCTTCTTCACCCAGTCGATGCCCCCCGCGGCGGAAAGCCAGAAGCCCTCCGGGTCTCGCTGCCACTGGCCGTAAACCTGTGCGTAGCTCATCGCGATCTCCTCCCGCTGATGCTCTGCGGTGGTGGTATGCGATGGGATGCCAGTCGCGCAACGGTGTTACCGGTAGCAGGGTGCGACAGATTTGCAGAATTTGCGAGTCATCGGTCGGAAAGTTTGCAAACCTACGGCCCGCTGCAAAGTCGTTGCTGCTGACGGAGCGTGGTTTGCAAAGAAAGGCGGAGTTTTCAAAAACTCCGCTTCGGAGCCTTCGAAGGCTCCGGTCCGATTTCTTTGAAGAAATCGGCACCCGGTTCAGCCATAGTGCGCGACGGGCGTCCCCGCGATGGCCGACATGTTCAGCAGCCCCCTTGCCGTAATCGCGGGCGTCACCACATGCGCCTTGTTGCCCATGCCCATCAGGATCGGCCCGACCTCAAGCCCGCCTGCCTTGACCTTCAGGATGTTGCGAACACCCGAGGCGACCTCACTGGACGCAAACACCAGCACGTTCGCGGCCCCTTCGTAGCGGGACCCCGGCAGCAGACGGTCGCGAATCGACTGGTCGAGGGCGGCGTCGAGGTTCATCTCGCCTTCATAGGCAAAATCGGGTTCGCGCTGATCCAGCATTTCCAGCGCATCGCGCATCCGGCGGGCGGAGGCGTTGTCCATGTTGCCGAACTGGCTTTGCGTGCAAAGCGCGATCTTCGGGGTGATGCCGAAGCGGCGGACGTGGCGGGCGGCGCCGATCACCGTCTCCATGATTTGCTGCGGCGTCGGCTCGGAGTGGACATGGGTGTCGGCGATGAAGAGGGGGCCGTCTTCCAGGATCATCAATGACAGGGCCGCAACCGGGTGCAACCCGCCCCGGGCAAGGATCTGGCGGACGTAGCCTAGGTGCCAGTTGAACTGGCCAAAAGTGCCGCAGATCATGCTGTCGGCTTCCTCGCGGTGCACCATGATCGCGGCGATGGCGGTCGAGTTGGTGCGCATCACCGCGCGGGCCGTGTCGGGCGTGACGCCGCGCCGGGCCATCAACTCGTGATAGGTGCCCCAGTAGTCGCGGTAGCGGTGGTCGTTTTCCGGGTTCACCAGATGGAAATCGCGGCCCGGACGGATCGGCAGGCCGGACCGTTCGCAGCGGGCTTCCACCACTTCGGGGCGGCCGATCAGGATCGGGACATCGGTGGTTTCCTCCAGCATCGCGTTGGCGGCGCGGAGGACGCGTTCATCCTCGCCTTCGGCAAAGACGATGCGGCGGGTGGCAAGCTTCGAGGCCTCGAAGACGGGGCGCATCAGGAGGGCGGATTTGAAGACCGAGCCGTCAAGCTTGCGTTTGTAGGCGTCCAGGTCCTCCAGCGGGCGGGTGGCGACTCCGGTTTCCATCGCGGCTTTGGCGACGGCGCTGGCGACCACGCCGATCAGGCGTGGGTCGAACGGCTTGGGGATCAGGTAGTCCGCCCCGAAGGCCATCGTCTCGCCCCGGTAGGCGGCGGCGGCTTCGGCGGAGGTGGTGGCGCGGGCAAGAGCGGCGATGCCTTCGATGCAGGCAATCTCCATCTCGTCATTGATCGTGGTCGCGCCGACGTCGAGGGCACCCCGGAAGATGAAGGGGAAGCAGAGGACGTTGTTGACCTGGTTCGGAAAGTCGCTGCGGCCGGTGGCAATGATGGCGGTCGGTGCAACCTCGCGCACGGCGTCGGGCAGGATTTCCGGTGAGGGGTTCGCCAGGGCGAAGATGATCGGGTGCGGGGCCATCGCCTTGACCATGTCCTGGGTGAGAACGCCCGGACCGGAGAGGCCGAGGAAAAGGTCGGCACCCATGATGACGTCGGCCAGCGTGGCGGGCTTGTCGCCTTGGGCGAAGTTCGCCTTCTGCTGGGTCATCTGCTCGGCCCGGCCATGGTAGACGAGGCCTTCAAGGTCGCAAAGCCAGACGTTCTCGCGCTTGACGCCCAGCTTCACCAGCATTTCAAGGCAGGCGATGCCGGCAGCCCCGCCGCCGGTGGAGACGACCTTGATGGTTCCGAAGCTCTTGCCCGCGACGATCATCGCGTTCGTCGCGGCGGCACCAACGACGATCGCGGTGCCGTGCTGGTCGTCGTGGAAGACGGGAATGTTCATCCGCTCGCGGCACAGCTTTTCGACGATGAAGCAGTCCGGGGCCTTGATATCCTCCAGGTTCACCGCGCCGAAGGTCGGTTCCAGCGCGCAGACGATCTCGGCGAGTTTCACCGGGTCCGGTTCGTTCACCTCGATGTCGAAGCAGTCGATGTTGGCGAACTTCTTGAAAAGGACGGCCTTGCCTTCCATCACGGGTTTGGAGGCCAGCGCGCCGATGTTGCCCAGACCCAGAACGGCAGTGCCGTTCGAGATCACGGCGACAAGGTTCCCCTTGGAGGTGTAGCGGCTGGCGGTCGACGGATCGGCTTTGATCTCAAGGCAGGCTTCGGCCACGCCAGGAGAGTAGGCGCGAGCCAAGTCACGACCGTTGGCGAGGGGCTTTGTGGCGCGGATCTCCAGCTTTCCGGGCTTTGGAAACTCGTGATAGTCCAGCGCCGCTTGTCGTGCTGCCTGTTTCGCCTCGTCCTGCCGGTCGTCCATCTGTCCCTCCTCAAGATGGTTTAACGTTGAACCATCTTTTTCCGAAGCCGGTTATCTGGTGTCCGTCCGACTTTCCGCTGCCACCATGCCTGCATTTGCGGGTTATGGAAATCAACGAAATCCCGCAAGCGCTTTTCGGTTTTGCAAGCGAGTGCGGGCGGAGGCGACCACCAAAGTATACCAATATTGGCGTAAGATTGCGATTTCGGGCCGTTATCGCTGGACAATAGCGGACAAGAGTATACTTTTCGCCGGATGATCCGCACCAGCCACCGCGCGCGCATTCATGAAACTCTGCGCCTGCGCCTTCTGCGCGGAGAGATTGGGCCGGATGCGCGGCTGGTCGATCATGCGATTGCCGGGGAGATGGGCGTGAGCCGGATGCCGGTGCGGGAGGCGCTGATGCAACTCGTCAGCGAGGGGTATCTGGAAAGCACCAGCCGCGGGTTCGCCCTGCCGAACCTGTCGCCGGAACGGATTGCCGAGGTCTTCACCCTCCGGCGGTTGCTGGAACCCCATGCGGTGGCTTGCGCGGCGCGGGATCGGACAGAGACCGACCTTGCCACGATGCGCGCCGCGCTTGCCGTGGCGGAAGGCGCCAGGGAAGATGTGGCCGCGTTCCATCGTGGCTGCGAGGCTTTTCGCAATGCCTGGCTGGAGACGGTCCGCAATACCGAACTGCGTCTGGCGATCCAGCGCTATTCCGGGCAGGTCCAGTCGGTTCGCCTTGCCACCATGCCTGACCCTGCCGCGCGCCTTACCATCGTTTCCGGCCTGCGGGCCCTTCTGGACGCGTTCGAGGCCGGGGATGGTCCTGCCGGCTCGGACCGGATGCTGCGCTTCATCTACGACGCAGAGACCGCCTACGCCGAAACATCGCCTGACTGCCGGACATGAACGAAAGAGAGACCATGACCCAAGAAATCCGTGCCGAGATCCGGCTGCCGACACAGGAACTGCGGGACGACCTGCCGTTCTACACCAAGACGCTGGGGTTTCGGCTGGACATGATCTTTCCGGCCGACAATCCCTCCGTGGCGGTGCTGTCCGGGCACGGGGTGCGGCTTCGGATCGAAAAGGGGGCGGCAGAGGCCCCCGGAACTCTGCGCATCCTGACCGACGACAAGGGCTTTGCTGGCGGGGCGAAGTCTTTGGTCGCGCCGAATGGGACGAAGGTGGAGGTGGACGAGCTGAACCCCCCGGTCGTGACGCCTGCGACAGAGCATGCCTTCGTGGTGCGCAGGCTGGCGGACCAGGCCCCGTGGGTCATCGGTCGGGCGGGCATGGAGTATCGCGACCTGATCCCCACCCGGCTGGGCGGCGCGATGATCGCCAGCCACATCCGGGTGCCGGACGGTCCGGTGCCGGACATGGTGCATTACCACAAGGTCGGGTTTCAGCTGATCTTCTGTGTCGCAGGCTGGGTGGATGTCCTTTACGAGGATCAAGGCAGTATCCGCCGCATCCATGCCGGGGACTGTTTCATCCAGCCGCCGGGCATCCGCCACAAGGTGCTGCATTCCGAAGGCGTGCAGGTGGTCGAGATCGGGGTTCCAGCCGACCATGTGACCGAGATCGACCACGAAATGGTGCTTCCCACGCCGCACTACCGTCCCGAGCGTGAGTGGGAGGGGCAGCGCTTTGTGCACGACATTGGAAAGGAGGGCGTCTTCAAGCCCTTCCGCATTCCCGGCTTCGAGGCTCGGGATACCTCTATCCACGCGGCGACGAAGGGGGTGGCCTCGGTCATGGTGGCGCGACCGGTGGGGATCGCTCCTTGGACGGTGCATGACGGCGATATCCTCTTCACCTTCGTGCTGGCCGGCGAGACGACGCTGGACGGCGAGGGGAAGGACCCTTACCGGCTATCCCCCGGCGATGCCTTTGTGGTCCCGCCGGGGATGGCAACGCGCTATTCGGACGCCACACCGGATCTTGAGTTGCTGGAGGTGACCCTGCCGGGGAATCCACCGACGCGGGTGGTGCAACGATAGCGTTCCCCATGCGGCTTCGTCTTCCCGTCGGGCGCCCTGGGAGGCGGAGACAAGGATGAGGCCAAGCATACTCGACTTGCAGAAATCTGCGGGCGGCTTCACACTCTGACCAAATGGTCAGGGAGAGTGCGATGACGCTTCTGGAGGCGGCGACGGCGGTCAGGGAGCGGGCCTATGCGCCCTATTCGCGGTTCAAGGTGGGGGCGGCGCTGCGGTCCACGACCGGTGCGGTGCATGTCGGCTGCAATGTCGAGAACGTGGCCTATCCCGAGGGCACCTGCGCCGAGGCCGGGGCCATCGCGGCGATGATCGCGGCGGGGGATACCGGGATTGCCGAGGTCTGCGTGATCGCAGACAGCCCGGATCCGGTCCCGCCCTGCGGCGGCTGCCGGCAGAAGATCGCCGAATTCGCGGGGCAAGAGGTGCGCGTCACGCTGTGCACCACGGACGGCAAATCGAGGCTCACGACTGTGGCCGAGTTGCTACCGGGGGTCTTCACCGCCGCCCATATGGACCGCACGTGACCGACGCGCGGGCGGTCATTGCCAGGATCCGCGACGGGGGAGAACCTTCGGACGACGAGTTGCGCTGGTTCGCGGCCGGCCTTGCCTCGGGCGTGGTCACGGATGCCCAGGCAGGGGCTTTCGCAATGGCGGTGCTGCTGAAAGGTCTGACCGAAGAGGGCAGGGTGGCGCTGACCCGCGGCATGCGGGACAGCGGCACGGTGCTGGAGTGGGACCTGCCAGGCCCGATCGTGGACAAGCATTCCACGGGCGGGATCGGGGACTGCACTTCATTGCTGCTGGCCCCGGCGCTGGCTGTGTGCGGGGCCTATGTCCCGATGATCTCGGGCCGCGGGTTGGGGCACACTGGCGGAACGCTGGACAAGCTTGAGGCGATTCCGGGATTCCGGACGGGACTGAACGAAGCGGCGTTGCGCAAGCAGATGGCGGATGTGCACTGCGCGATCGTAGCCGCCAGCGCCGACCTTGCTCCGGCCGATCGGCGGCTCTATGCGATCCGCGATGTCTCGGCGACGGTGGAGTCGATCGACCTGATCACCGCGTCCATCCTGTCGAAGAAGCTGGCGGCGGGGCTGGAGGCGCTGGTGTTGGACGTGAAGTGCGGCGCTGGCGCGTTCATGAAGACGGCGGAGCAGGCAGATGCGTTGGCGCGGTCGCTGGTCAAGACGGCGCAGGGCGCCGGGTGCATGACCAGTGCTCTGATCACCGACATGTCGCAGCCCTTGGCGACGGCGGCGGGCAATGCGCTGGAAGTGATCGAAGTCATGGAGACGCTGACCGGGACCTCGGTCAATGCCGCGTTGTGGGATGTTACGGTCGCCTTGGGAGGCGAGGTTCTGGCCTTGGCCGGACTTGCCTCCGATGCGACCGACGGCGAGCGGCGGATATCCCAGGCTTTGAAATCCGGCGCAGCGGCCGAGTGTTTCGGGCGGATGGTCGTGGCGCAGGGGGGGCCGGCCGATTTCGTCGAACGCTGGCCGGACCGGCTGCCCTCGGCCCCCGTGATGATGGAAGTGCCTTCGCCGAAGGCCGGCTTTATCGCACGGATTGACGGCGAAGCCTTGGGGCAGGCCGTGGTGCATCTTGGCGGTGGTCGCCTGCGCGAAGGCGACAAGGTCAACCCGTCGGTGGGGCTTTCGGATCTTGCCGGGATCGGGGAGGAGACCGGGGAAGGAGTGCCTTTGGCCATGGTTCACGCCGTCACGGAAGATGCGGCGCGGGCGGCGGTTCGGGTGGTTCAAACAGCCTACGGTATCTCTGCTGACCTGCCCGAAGAGCCGCTTCTGGTGCAGAAAAGGATCGGATAATGGTCAGCGGGAACGGGCGGGCATTCCTGATTGTCATGGACAGCGCGGGCTGCGGCGGTGCGCCGGACGCCGACGCGTTCGGGGATGCAGGGTCAAACACCCTCGGCCACATCTCGGCGGCCTGCGCCGAAGGGCAGGCAGATGTCGGAAGGTCGGGCCCATTGAAGATGCCGAACCTGGATCGGCTGGGTCTGGGGGCTGCAATCCGGCTGGCTTCTGGCGCGGCGACGCCCGGGTTGGAAGCGGTCCCCGAGGGACTGTGGGGGGCGGCCACCGAGGTTTCGCGCGGCAAGGATACTCCGTCCGGGCACTGGGAGCTGGCGGGGGTGCCGGTGCCGTGGGACTGGACCTATTTTCCCGACACCGTGCCCGCCTTTCCCGACGACATCGTGGCCGAGGTCTGCCGTCTGGCAGGGACCGACGGCATTCTGGGGAACTGCCATGCCTCCGGAGTGCCGATCATCGCCGAGCATTGCGAAGAGCATCTGCGGACCGGCTGGCCGATCTGCTACACAAGTGCCGACAGCGTGTTCCAGATAGCTGCTCACGAAGAGGCCTTCGGGTTGGAGCGCTTGTTGAAGCTCTGTCAGGACCTTGCGCCGATGCTGCATGCCCGCAAGGTCGGCCGGGTGATCGCGCGGCCCTTCACCGGGGGATGTGGCGACTTCAAGCGGACCTCGAACCGGCATGACTACGCCATTGCCCCACCTGGCCCGACGCTGCTGGATTGGGTTGCAGGGGCCGGGCGGGCGACGCATGCCATCGGCAAGATCGGCGACATCTTTTCCATGCGCGGGATCGGGACCTTGTCGAAGGGAAAGTCCGACGCTGACCTTTTCGAACACCTGGTGCGCCTGGGGGCCGACGCCGAGAAAGGCTCCTTAACCTTTGCGAACTTCGTTGAGTTCGACACGCTTTACGGCCACCCTCGCGACGTGGCTGGCTATGCCCGCGCGCTGGAGTGGTTCGATGCGGGACTGCCTCGGTTCTTTGCCACTCTGCGGCCGGGGGACCTGGCGATCTTCACCGCCGATCATGGGAATGACCCGACCTGGCGCGGGACGGAACACACGCGGGAACGGGTGCCGGTGGTGGGCTGGGGAGCAGGCACACGGGAGGTTGGCTTGCGCGGGTTCGTCGATGTCGGGGCCTCGGTTGCGGCGCATCTGGGGGTGGGCGGGCAGGGGACGGGGCGGAGTTTCCTGTGACCCCTGTCGGACCGGGGGCCAACCCCCGGACCCCCGCGATATTTGAGGACATAGAATGGAGATGGCATGCGCGGATTGCCCAAGGTCGAACTGCATCTGCATCTGGAGGGGGCGGCGCCGCCGGCCTTTATCGCGGGGCTGGCGAAGGAGAAGCATCTGGACATAGCAGGGGTCTTCGATGAGCGGGGGAATTACCGCTACAAGGACTTCTGGGACTTCCTGAAGGTCTATGAGGCGGCGACCTCGGCCCTGCAAAGCCCCCGCGATTATCAACGGCTGGTGCTGGCGGTGCTGGAGGAATCGGCGAAGTCGGGGGTGGTATATTGCGAGACCTTCGTCAGCCCCGATTTCTGTGGCGGGCGCGATGTCGGGGCCTGGAAGGAATACCTGCACGCCATGCAGGAAGCGGCGGCTCAGGCCGAGCGCGAGATGGGGATCACCCTGCGCGGGATCATCACCTGCATCCGGCATTTCGGGCCAAAGAAGGCGCGCGAGACGGCACGCTGTGCGGCCGAGACGGCGGGGGACTGGATCGTCGGCTTCGGAATCGCGGGCGATGAGAAGATCGGGGCGCCGAAGGACTTTCGCTGGAGCTTCGACTGCGCGCGGGAAGCGGGCTTGCGGCTTACGGCACATGCGGGCGAATGGGGCGGGCCGGAATCGGTGCGGGACGCCGTCCGCGACCTCGGGGTGGAGCGGATCGGGCATGGGGTGCGCGCCATCGAGGACCTGGCGCTGGTCGATGAACTGGCCGAGAAGGGGATCGTGCTTGAGGTCTGTCCGGGGTCCAACGTGACGCTGGGGATCTACCCGACGTTCCGTGACCATCCGATTGCGGAACTGGACCGGCGGGGCGCGAAGGTCACCATCTCGACCGATGATCCGCCCTTCTTCCACACCACGATGGCGCGGGAGTATGATGAGTTGCACAAGGCGTTCGACTGGGACGACGGGCAATTCCGGCGGATCGCGCGCCAGTCGCTTGACGCGGCCTTCTGCGATGCGGATACCAAAGCGAAGATTGCCAAGCTGTTGGAGGCCTGAATGCTGGATCACTTGACCGTCGTGTCGCACCCCCTGGTCCAGCACAAGCTGACCCTGATGCGCGAAAAGGACACCTCGACCGCGTCGTTCCGCAAGCTTCTGCGCGAGATCAGCCTTTTGCTGGCCTATGAGGTCACGCGCGAACTTCCCATGACCACCAAGCGGATCGAGACGCCGCTGGAGGAGATGGACGCGCCGGCGATCGAAGGCAAGAAACTGGCTTTGGTCAGCATTCTACGAGCGGGGAACGGGTTGCTGGACGGTATTCTGGAGCTGATCCCCGCCGCGCGCGTAGGCTTTGTCGGGCTTTATCGTGACCCTAAGACGCTGCAACCGGTGCAGTACTACAACAAGCTTCCGGATCATATGGAGGACCGGATCACCATCGTCGTGGACCCGATGCTGGCCACCGGCAACTCAAGCGTTGCGGCGGTGTCCTTGCTCAAGGCGGCTGGCGCGAAGCAGATCCGGTTCCTCTGCCTGCTGGCCGCACCCGAGGGGATCGCCCGGATGAAGGAGGCGCATCCGGATGTGCCGATCGTCACGGCGGCGGTGGACAGCCACCTGAACGACCACGGCTATATCGTGCCGGGGCTGGGCGATGCCGGCGACCGGATGTTCGGGACCAAATGATCCGGGTCGCGGTCCTTCTGGTGCTGGGCGGGACAGGTGCCCTGGCCGAGCCGCTGCGCCCCGCCGAGCTGCCTCCGGCGGGATATGCCGGGCTGCAATATGTAGACAGCAAGGGCTGCATGTTCGCCCGTGCAGGCAACGGGTCCGAGGTGCTGTGGATCCCTCGGGTTTCCCGTCAAGGTGTGGCCGCGTGCGGCAACCCGCCCTCGGGCCTTCGCGCGCCGGTGGCCGACGACTTGGGCACCCGGCCGGTGCAGGCGACTTCGACACCAGCGAAGGTCAAGGCGCAGGGCGGTTACTTCGTGGCGGTTGGCAGCTTTGGCCGCGAGGACAATGCCAACATGGCCGAGGCCCGGCTGGTGAACCTCGATTATGCGGTGGTTCGGGGACGGGTCCAGGGGGGCAAAGGCCCGTTGATCACAGTCTTCGCCGGACCATTTCCAGACCAGACTGCGGCCCTGGCTGCACAACGGGCGCTGCAGGAGGCTGGCTTTTCAGATGCGATGCTGATCAACCCCTGAAAGTTTCAACCGCCACAGATGCCTTGCAGAGCAACCCAGCTTTCGTCCGGGATCAGCGGTGAGGGCGCAAGTCCCTTGTAGGGATCGTTCGTGGCAAGGCCCGCGTTAGCTTGGGGCGTGACCGTCAGCGCATAAGGCGTGGCGGGAACCTGTGCGGCCTCAAACGCGGAAAGCAGGCTTGTTTCGGCCAGCGCGACAGGAGCGGCACGAAGCAGCGTCTCACCGTAGCCGGTCAGGGCGGTCTCCGGGAATTCGGCGGTGGTCAGAAGCTGCACGGTGGCCTTCAGACCGGCGTAGTCCAGCAACGGCACCAACGGGTCATTGGTGCGGCTGCGCAGGCGTTCCACCAGGGCGGCCCCGGCGGCGGCCTCGGGACCGTTCGACTGTTCGATCAGGCGGCGGGGCAGGACGATCACGTCGCCGGGCAGGTGGAGCGGTTCTTCCACCCCTTCGGGCAGGACGTAAAGGATCGGCGTATCGACCGGGCCAAAGACCCGCTCGGACAAGGCCGCCAAAGCTTGCAGGCCAAGCTGGTTGTTGCAGGCAGCGCCGGTCACGCGGGTGAGGTCATCCAGCGCACGTTGCCCGATGTCAGCCCGCTGTGCCAAGGGGACGACCGAGGCCGTGTGGCGGACCAGCGCCCCGGGAAGCCAGATGACCGCGACCAGCACCACCGCCACCGCAGCTCCGACCAGAAGCACACCCCGCAAACGGCCAGGCTTTGCCGTGGCCGCCTGAACGGCATGCCGCACGGCACCAAGGGCCGCGATCATGTCGGGGTCGGTAAGTTCCAGGCTTTCGCTGGCCTCGGGACCGGGGGCAAAGATCGGAGGATCCTCGCCCTTGTTCAACCGTTCGATGGCTGGAAGCGACCAATGGCTGATCGCGGTCCCGCTTTTCGGATCCGAGAGCACGAGCGTCGCGTCACCGAAGCGAACCAGCACCTCACGGCGTTGGTCCTGGGGCGTCTCGCGCCACAGGCCTCCACATTCCAGCCGTTGATACTTTCGAAGCGCCGTCATCGGCTGCGGGTCTCTGCCTGTTTTGCGGCAGCTTATCCGGCCCCGACGGCGGCGACAATCACCCTTCCCGGAAGGCGCGCGAGCGACCGGGATTCGCCCGGATTGGTCGCGTTCGGGCTGGAAGACGCGCCGGATGTCGGGTCCTGTCGGAAAAAGCGAAGTGGACGAGCAGATGACGACCCCCACAAACCGAACCCTGGCCGCCTTCGGCGCCGTGCTGATCTACGCCAGCGTCATCGCCTATACCGACAATTACGTGCGGGTCATTGCTCGGGATGCAGGGCTTTGGCAGTTCCACGCAACGCGCACGGCGATGGCTTTCGCAATTCTGGCCGTTCTTTGCCTGCCGCTTAAGCTGAAGCTGTGGCCAAAGCGGCCAAGTGCGGTGCTGGGGCGCTCGGCCATCCATGGGGCGGCAATGGTGATCTATTTCGGGGCGCTGGCCTTCCTTCCGGTGGCGCAGGTGGCGGCGGGACTGTTCACCGCGCCAATCTTCGTCCTTCTGATCCAGCGGTTCGTATACGGCAGGCCGATCTTGGGGTTGCAGATCCTGGCGGTCGTCGTGGGGTTCGTCGGGGTCGTCCTGGTTCTGGGACCCGAGGCCCTGTCCGGCGCGACTTTCGCGGCGCTTCTGCCGGTGATCGCGGGTGCGCTTTACGCGATGGGCAACATCGCCACGCGCGAGTGGTGCACCGGCGAGACGCCTGAATCCATGGTGGCCGGGTTCTTCGGCATGCTGGGAGCGATTGGATTGATCGGATTGGCGGTGCTCTGGGCTTTCCCGATGGAGGCGGCAGAGGGCGCGGAGGGGTTTCTGCAGCGCGGGCCGGTCTGGCCGACGGGCGCGTTCCTGTGGTGGACTTTCGTGCAGGCGGCCGGGTCGCTGCTGGGGGTGGGGATGATCGTCAAGGCCTACCAGATGGCCGAAGCGTCGCGCGTGTCGGTGTTTGAATACGTGATCCTGCCCGCCTCGGCCGCCTGGGGGTACGTCCTCTGGGGTGAACACCTGACCTGGATCGCGGTGGCGGGCATGGCGCTGATCGTTCTTGCCGGGGTGCTCATCGCCCGACCGCAGCCGGTTCAGTCGCCCATCGCCTCGCGCCAGTGACGACGGCAGAGACTGACGTAGGTCTCGTTCCCGCCGATCACCACCTGGTCACCCTCTTTCAGGGCCCGCCCGTCGGGGCCGCGGCGAATGACCATCGTGGCCTTCTTGCCGCATTGGCAGATCGTGCGGACTTCGCGCATTTCGTCGGCCCAGGCGAGAAGGGCAGCCGAGCCGGGGAAAAGGTTGCCCTGGAAGTCCACGCGCAGACCATAGGCCATGACCGGAACGCCAAGGTCGTCAACGGCGCAGGCGAGCTGCCAGACCTGGGCCTTGGACAAAAACTGCGCTTCGTCGATGAAGACGCAGGCGACGGGACCTGCTTGGAAACGCGCCGTCAGCTTTTCGAACAGATCCTCATCCGGACCAAAGGTGTCCGCAGGCTCTCCGATGCCAATGCGGCTGGCGATCCGGCCTTCACCGGCGCGGTTATCGAATTGGGCGGTGATAAGGTAGGTCTGCATCCCCCCCTCGCGGTAGTTGTGCGAGGCCTGCAGGAGCGAGGTCGATTTCCCCGCGTTCATGGTCGAGTAATGGAAATAAAGCTTGGCCATGGCGCGAAGCCCTAGCCGATCACCGGGCCGCGCTGCAAGCCTGTTGCTGGCAGGCACGGCCCGGCTTGCCGAAGGGAACCACTTACCTGGGCGGGACCACGGGCCCGGACACACAAAGCGGAGACATCCGCACACTCGCAAAACACGGGCCCGCCGCGTTTAGTCGGCGCCGCCGTCATGCCGTTCTTGGCCTGATGCGGCGGACCCCACCCATGCCGGTGCTGGGGACACCGGCCACTCGTTACCGTTCCGGAACGCCCGGAACATCTTTATTCATGACAAAGGGTTCCCATCCCATTAATGGGAAAAATGCACCGGGTTTCCCCGGCCCTTTACCCAAGGGCAGGGCAGTGGAGTGAGTGATGTCGATCGCGTCGTACCTGAAGAAGCACAGCGAGGCCCTGGTCAAGGATGTGGGGATCGAAGCGGCCTGTGAGCTGACGGGCAAATCAAAAGCGACGCTCGGACGCTATTACTCGGACAGCGACGAACACGAGGATCGCTTCATGCCGAT
>JANOCQ010000198.1:0-1508 GCA_031412255.1 Paracoccaceae bacterium
CTGCATCTGGGGGCTGGTGCCGTTCTTCGGGGCGCTGCCCTTCTACTTTGGCGCGCCTGGCCTGAACCTGCAGAACGCCTACTTCGAGGCCGTGTCCGGCATCACCACCACCGGCGCGACGGTGATCTTCGGCCTGGATGATCTGCCCATAGGCATGAACCTCTGGCGCGGGATGCTGAACTGGCTAGGGGGGCTGGGCATCGCGTTCATCGCGATGATCTTTCTGCCCTTGATGCGGGTCGGCGGGATGCAGTTCTTCCGGACCGAGGGGTTCGACACCTTCGGCAAGGCCCTGCCGCGCGCGACCGACATCGCCCGGCAGCTGATGATCGTCTATGTGGGGCTGACGGTGATCTGCATCGCGGTCTATTCGATCATCGGGATGACGGCACTGGACGCCGTGGTGCACGGCTTTGCCACCATCGCGACCGGCGGCTTTTCCCCGGTGGACATCTCGTTCAACAAATACGCCGGGGCCGGGGAATACTTCGGGGCGCTGTTCATGATCCTCGGCAGCCTGCCCTACATCCGCTATGTGCAGCTGGTGAACGGCTCGGCCACGCCGCTCTGGCAGGACAGCCAGGCGCGGGCCTATCTGCGCTGGCTGACCTATGCCGTGGTCTCGGTCACGATCTGGCGGGTCTTGACCACCGGTGCGCCGCTGGAGCCCACGTTCCGCGAGGCGCTGTTCAACCTGACCTCGATCATGTCATCGACCGGTTTCTTTTCCGGCAGCTTTCCAACCTGGGGCGGGTTCATGCTGGTGGTGGCCTTCGTGGCCGGCGTGGTCGGAGCCTGCTCCGGCTCGTCTGCGGCGGGGCTGTCCGTCTTTCGCGTGCAACTGGTGCTGGCCGTCCTCTGGCGCGACGTGCGGCGGATCGGCAGCCCGTCCAGCGTGGACCCGATCCGCTATGACGGGCGCAGCGTGGAAGAGGACGTGCTGAACGCGCTCATCCTTTTCGTCTCAAGCTACATCCTTATCCTTGGCATCATGACAGTGGCCATGACGCTGCTGGGTGTCGATCCTGTCTCGGCCCTCTTCGCGGTCTGGACGGCGCTTGGCACTATCGGCTACGGCTTCGGCCCGCTGGTGGAACGGACCGGGACCTTCCTCGACTTTCCCGCAGGTGCCATCGCGATCATGACCCTTTGCATGATCCTTGGCCGGCTTGGCCTTCTGGCGATCCTGGTCCTCGTGCTGCCCAGCTTCTGGCGGCGCTAGTCCCAGCAGGAGACGAGGACGGTCATTCCGCTGCCGGTTTCGGCCAGATCGGCCGGGGCAAGGGCCACAGTTCTGGTGGCCTGCCGCGGTGTCACACCCGCCGCGGTCAGGACACGGGCGATTTCGGCGGCGGAGGTTGCGAACTGCACGCCGGGTGGCAGTTGCCGTTCGGACGACGCGAGGGCAGGCAGCAACAATCCGATCACCGCGCCCGTGGCATACCGGGCCACCGGCGTCCCCTGCCAGCGCCTGGATCGCCAGGCGTTTCAGGCCAGGCTCACCGGTC
>JANOCQ010000199.1:0-8692 GCA_031412255.1 Paracoccaceae bacterium
CCACCCTCCGCCCCGTACTCATGGATGTTCTGCGAGAGCCCACCAACCCCACCACCCGCCGCCCCCGGAGGCTGTTGAAACTCCGCCAGGGCCTGACGATCACGCGGGAGCCGACACCCTCCGGCTGGCTCCTGCGCTTCACCGGCCCTCAGGCGCGGTCAGGGCTGATCGACGACGTGCTGGACAAGGTCGAGGAGTGGTTTGCTCGCCCTGACGAATAGGAGGTTATGGCTTGAACGTCCCCGGAGCGAGCGTAGTTTACTAGTTTACCGCCACATTCGACTTGGTGGAATGTAGCTTTTCGAGTGCAACAGCTACTAGTCGTCGATCGAAAATCTTAAGCTTGCGCTGCCCTGCCTTTTCACCGCCAGCCCAGCTGTGTAGGCCGGTCAATACGCCGTCCACCGTTTCTTCGATCCCATCCTGCTCGATCATCCAATCAACCGTTGCAAGAAGTTCCATGCCGAGCGGCGACTGGAAACCATCGATAACCGTTGATGCCCATTCAAGTACATTGGCATACTCTTTGGCCTCACCAGCATTCAAGTATGATTTGACCAGTTCGCGCTTCGACTCATTAAACCAAATTAGATCAAGTGGCTCTGCGTCAGCTAACCGCTTGTCGCAACGGAGATAACTTCCATCCAGGCTATCGAGAAGCTTTGTAAGATTGTAGGAATACGGCCCGTACTTGTTCGCAGAGAATCTAAAATGCAAAGATTCATCAAGGCCAAAAATCCGTGCGCCGCGCTCAACGAACCATCCAAGCTTCTGGACTTCTAGGATCGAACAATCGATGCCAAGAAGGCAATACCTCCGAACCATCTCCGCAATTAAAGCACGAGCCGGAGTTAGCTTCTCAACCCCGGTTCTCTTCGCGATATTCTGATACTTTCGCGTCGGCTCATAAATAACCACCGACACATCGTCCAGGTCGGCTAGGGCCTGATCAATGATCGGCCGTACGTCCTTCCAGTCAAGTCCACCATTGCCGCATCCGAGCGGCGGAATGGCAATTGATCTAATATTACGGTCACGGATTACCCGGACCAAGTCCTTCAATCCATCTCGAACCCACTCGATCTTTGTCTTCGTCTTCCAATGAGTCTTTGTTGGAAAGTTAATGATCCAGCGGGGACCAAAGAGGCTCTTGTTCTCGGTGACGAACATATGTCCCGTTCGCACTTCTCCGGCTTCACAAGCTCTCGCATAAGCTGCGAAGTTTTCCGGGAAGTGCTCCTTAAACATCAAAGCAATACCCTTCCCCATGATGCCGACCGTATTGACCGTGTTAACAACGGCCTCTACTTCGGCTTCAAGCAAGTTGCCTTGTGTATAGGTGATCATTTGAAGTACCATGCCGGTCGAGACACGATCTTCAGATCGAGCCCAACCTCCTCCCTACGAGCCTCAAGCGTTCTTTGTTCGTTCTCGCTTGCGCAGACTATGCCCAAGAGGCCGGTCACTGGCAAGTGCCTATACACCAGCGCCTCAGCCTGATAGCGGTCTGTTTTCTCGGGATCGTCCACATCCCGCTTAAAATCGCGCCGTTGGAGTATACCCCAGTCGATCTTGTCGAGGTCGTTCAGAGACGAGAAGAACTGGGCGGCGCCCAAGTATGCATGCCTATCGGAGAAGACGAAAGGGGTATTCTTCTCAGCTAGGCCGCGCAACGACGATACAAGAATTACAATTTCCGAGTTGGGGAATTGCTTTATGCCACCATATCCTGTCTTAATGTTGAGCATCATCATTGAAAATGGAGTAAAGTAAAATGGGACATAGTCGGACAATGTACCCGACGGTGGAATCGGAATGAACTTTGTGGCGCGCTTCTGAATTAGTTCTAGATTGCCAATCCGAACGAAGTTCGGATCTTGAGTGGGCGAATTCTTGCAATGTATTCCATTCTCAAGAATCCAAGGCACATTTCTTATGTGCGTTATCCGGAAGATCAGCGCCTTTTGCGGTGAGAGGGTGTCGGTCATGATGATGAAGAAATATGTCATCCGAGGGGCCAATGCTATCCCTTCGCTCGGGAAGGCAGGTCCAACATCTTAACAAACCCCTAACGCCCACAGCTAACCCCTTGGAATCCTTAGCGGCCTCCACTCTGTCCTGCGTGGACACCCCTCACCAGTGAGGCGGGCGGACGTTCGCTTCCGGGGGGGCACCTCCCAGGGCCTCCTCCTCCGCTGCCCGCTCCATCAGCAGCCGGACCCGCCGCTCCAGCCCCGCGATCTCGGTGGCCTGCCGGGCCACCACGTCCGACAGGTCCTCCACCGCCCGGATCAGGTGGGCCACCTTCTCTTCCAGATCAGTCCGGTCCATCGAAAGCCTCCCGCTTGCCCGTGCACCCCCCATCCGATACACGGACCCCGATCAAAAGCGAAGGTCCTCCCCATGGCCGACAAGCCCCCCCGCCGCCCCCGCGCCGAGACCCCGAAGGGATTCCGCGACTACTTCGGGGCCGAGGTCACCGAACGGAAAGCCATGCTCGACCGTATCGCCGCAGTCTACCACCGGTACGGGTTCGACCCGCTGGAGACCTCTGCCGTGGAGACGGTCGAGGCCCTCGGCAAGTTCCTCCCCGACGTCGACCGCCCCAACGAGGGTGTCTTTGCATGGGCCGATGAGGACGAAGGCTGGCTGGCCCTGCGGTACGACCTCACCGCCCCCCTCGCGAGGGTCGCCGCCCAGTACCGCAACGACCTCCCCTCCCCCTACCGGAGGTACGCGATGGGCCCCGTCTGGCGGAACGAGAAACCGGGTCCGGGCCGCTTCCGCCAGTTCTACCAGTGCGACGCGGATACGGTGGGGTCCAGTTCGGTCGCCGCCGACGCTGAAATCTGCGCCATGCTGGCCGACGCCCTGGAAGCTGTGGGCATCGACAAGGGCGACTACGTGGTGAAGGTGAACAACCGCAAGGTCCTGAACGGGGTGATGGAGGTCGCGGGCCTTTCCGGCGACCACAAGGAAACCGAACGCGGCATCGTCCTGCGGGCCATCGACAAGATAGACCGTCTGGGGCCCGACGGCGTCCGCGCCCTGCTGGGTGGGGGCCGCAAGGACGAAAGCGGCGACTTCACCAAGGGGGCCGGGCTTTCCACCGATCAAGCCGATGTCGTGATGGGCTTCACCAGCGCCAAGCGCGATACCGGGGTTGAGACGGTCGCGCGACTGCGGGACCTGGTCGGGGCATCGGTTATCGGGGCCGAAGGTGTCGAGGAACTGGAGGGAATTGCCGCCCTTCTCGACGCCCAAGGCTACGGCCCGGACCGCATCGTCATCGACCCCGGCGTGGTTCGTGGCTTGGGCTACTATACGGGGCCCGTCTACGAGGCAGAGCTGACCTTCGAGATCCTGGACGAGAAGGGCCGCAAGCGCCAGTTCGGCTCGGTCGCGGGCGGGGGGCGGTATGATGGCCTTGTCAAGCGGTTTACCGGGCAGGATGTGCCGGCGACGGGGGTTTCCATCGGGGTGGACCGCCTCCTCGCGGCGCTTCGCGCGAAGGGGCGCGTCGCTGGCTCTTCGGAAGGGCCGGTGGTCGTCACGGTGATGGACCGCGACCGGATGGCGGACTACATGACGATGGTGGGAGAGCTTCGGCAGGCGAGGATACGGGCCGAGGTCTATCTCGGCAATCCGAAGAACTTCGGCAACCAGCTCAAGTATGCCGACAAGCGAGCCTCGCCGGTCGCGGTGATCCAGGGCGGGAACGAAGCCGAGGCGGGCACTGTGATCCTGAAGGACCTGATCCTTGGGGCGAAAATCGCCGAAAGTGCCACGCTGGAGGAATGGAAGGACCGGCCCGCGCAGGTCGAGGTGCCACGCGGCGACCTCGTGGCTGCAGTCCGAAAGATGCTGGGCCAATGACCCCCAAGGCGGCGATCCGGGCGGAGGGGGAGCGGCTCCTTCAGGCCTTCGTTCAGGCGGGAGCGGTGCCGGTGGAGGCGGATATCCTGCAACCGGCCGGAACCCTTCTCGACCTTTACGGCGAGGACATCCGGGCGCGGGCCTATGTGACCGACGATCCCGTCCGGGGCGAGATGATGCTGCGGCCGGACTTCACCGTGCCGGTGGTGCAGGCCCACATGGCGCATGGGGCGGAACCCGCGCGCTATGCCTATCTGGGCGAGGTTTTCCGCAAGCAGGCGCGCGGCTCCGGTCGGGCCAGCGAATATCTGCAAGTGGGCTATGAGGTCTTTGACCGGGCCTCGCCGGAAGCGGCGGATGCCGAGGTGTTCGCGTTGTTCCGGGACCTGCTGGCGGGGCTTGGCCTGCGGCCCGTGACCGGGGATATCGGAATTCTGATGGCTGCGGTCCGGGGGCTGGAGACGTCGGAACGGCGAAAAGCCGCGTTGCTGCGACATGTCTGGAGGCCAAGGCGGTTCAAGGCGCTGCTGGATCGCTTTGCCGGGCGGGCACCGGTGCCTGCGGGAAGGGTGGCTCTCTTGGAACGCCTGCGCGCCGGGTCACCGATGGCGCTGATCGAGGAGGCAGGAAGCTTCGTCGGCTTGCGCTCGGCCCAAGAGATTGCCGCGCGGGCCGAGGCGCTGGTGGCTGATGCCGAGACGCCGCCGATCAAGGCAACCGAGGCGGCCCTCTTGTATGACCTGCTGTCGCTGGAGGCCCCCGCGGCCCATGCGCTGAACCATCTGCGCGGGATCACCCCGATGCTGCCTGCCATCGGTCCGGCGGTGGACCGGTTTGCGACGCGGCTGGACGCTTTGACGGCGCGCGGGGTGGATGTCACCACGCTGTCGTTCGAGGCCAGCCACGGCCGCACGGCTTTGGAATATTACGACGGGTTCGTTTTCAGCTTCCTCGGCGAGGGGATGCCTCCGGTGGCCAGCGGCGGCAGGTATGACGCGCTGACAGCGGTCTTGGGCGCGGGCGCCTTCATTCCGGCGGTGGGCGGGGTGATCCGGCCGGGTCTGGTCGCGCGGCTGAAGGGGGTCGGGGCATGATCCGGATCGGGGTGCCATCCAAAGGCCGGCTGATGCAGGATTGCTTCAACTGGTTCGGCGCGCGCGACGTGGTGATGCGGCGGACGGGGTCGGACCGGGAATATTCGGGCGTGATCGAGGGCGTCGAGGGCGTCATGCCGGTCCTGCTGTCGGCGGCGGAGATTCCGCGCGAACTTGCGGCGGGGCGCATCCATCTGGGGGTCACCGGGTCGGACCTGGTGCGCGAGCAGTTGGCCGAAGATGAGGTGGCCGAGGTCGCGAAGCTGGGTTTCGGACAGGCGGACCTGATCATTGCCGTGCCGAACGTCTGGATCGATGTCGAAACGGTGGATGACCTTGATGCGGCTGCGTCAGGCTTTCGCAAGGCGCACGGGCATCGGCTGCGGATCGCGACAAAGTATCACCGTCTGGTTCGGGATTTCCTTCAGGCGCAGGGGGTTGCGGACTACCAGCTGGTCGACAGCCAGGGCGCGACAGAGGGGACCGTGAAGAATGGCACTGCCGAGGCCATCGCCGACATCACCAGTTCCGGAGAGACCTTGCGGGCAAACCACCTGCGCATCCTGTCGGACGGGCTGATCCATTCCAGCGAAGCAGTCCTGTGGGCCAGTCGCGTGGCAGAGTGGACGGCAAAGGACCGGGCGGCCTATGCGTTCCTGGCGGCAAAGCTGGGAGTGAGCGGGGCACCCTTCTGAGGGGCAGGGAGCGGGTTTCCGCCCCTACTTCCGCGCCAGCATCACACCGATCCCGGCCAGCGCCATTCCGGCCCAGGCGAGCGGTGGCATCGCCTCACCCAGAAGCGGCCAGGCAAAAAGCGCGGAAAGTGGCGGGACCAGGTAGAAGAGCGCCGAGACGCGGGCGACCTCTCCCGCACGGATCATCGCAAGGAGGAGGGTGATCGAGATCAGCGAATTGCCGATCACCAGGTAGGCCAGCGTGTAGAACAGCTCGGGCGTCCAGTCGGCCTGCATCCCCTCGGTCGCAAAGGCCAGGGGCAGAGTGAAGGCTGCCCCAACCGCATACTGGATAAGGTTCGCCGGGACGGGGTGCGTGGTGATTCCGAAACGTTTTTCGTAAAGGGTGGCGGCAGTCATGCCGATGAGGCCCCCGACGGCCGCCATCAGTCCCAAGGGTGGTTCGTGGGCGATGCCGGAGCGGGCAAGGATCACGGTGATCGCTCCACCGAGACCCAGGGCCAGGCCGACCCAGCGCTGGCGGCTGACCCTTTCGCCGACCATCCAGGGGGCGATCAGGCTGACGAGGATCGGTTGCAGGCAGACGATGATCGCCACCCCGCCCGCGGAGACGCCTGATTTGAAGGCGATGTAGCACAGGCCGAAGTAGGCGACCTGGATCAGGAAGCCGACCACCGCGATGTCCCAGGCGGCCCGGCCCTTGGGGACCTGCGGTTTCAGGAGCGGGATCAGCGGCAGGAGGACAAGAACGGCGATGGAATAGCGCAGCGCCAGAAGCGTGAAGGGTCCTGCGTGCAGAAGTCCGATCTTGGCGATGGCAAAGCCCGCCGACCACAAAAGCAGGAAGATGAACGGCGCGGCAAGGAGAAGTGGTCGGGACATGGCGCCAAGTCATGATCGCTGCAGGTAGGAATGAAAAGGCCGGTTGACGTTGCATTTGCCCGCCTAGTTACTGCGGTGAACCCAACCTGGAGAGTTTCGCATGTTCATCCGTTCGCTAACCCTGATCCTGACCCTGACCGCCGGCGCGGCCCAGGCCCAGACCCTTGCCACCACCGACCAGATCAACGCCGCGATTGCGGGCAACACGGTGCAGGGCAGCATGTCGGCCTCGGGCGCCTATACCGAATTCTACGCCAAGGATGGGACGATCAAGGGCGACGGCTATAGCGGCAAGTGGATGGCCGAGAGCGAAGGCATGTGCTTCTTCTACGGCGAGAACTGGGATTGCTGGGGCGTCCGGCTGGACGGCGCCTCGGTCACCTGGGTCAAGGACGGCAAGGATGGCGGCACAGGCACCATCGTCGCCGGGAACCCCAACAACTTCTAGTGCAAGCCCAGCTCGGCCAGTGCCTGGGCAAGGGCGGGCGGCAGGGGATCATCCTTGCCGCGCCCCTTGGGCAGGTCGCGGGGCGAGTCCTTCGGGTCAAGGTAGCGCCAGCCCTGGAACGGCCTCCGGGGGGCGGCTTCGGTGCGGACGACCTCGGCGTCCAGCACCAGCCCACAGCGGGGAATACCGTCGCCCAGGTTCACCTCTTGCAGGTCCAGGATGCGCTGGCGCGCGAGGATCACGCCCTTGATCACCCAGTACAGCGACCCTCCCTCAAGGATCTCGGCCTCGCGCTTGGGCCACATCCGGGTGACGTGGATCGCCTTGCCCTCGGGCCAATGCGAGCGCTGGCTGCGCTGCCAGTCAAGCAGGTCTTCGACGGAATCAGCGCCGACGCAGAGTTTCAGGATGTTGATCATGCGGCGAACATAATCCGCTGTCTGGTGGGCGCAAGCGACGATGCCCAGACAATATGAGCGGCGTGAGCAAGCTTCGTCACAGAATGCGCGGAAACGCTGCAATGCGCCGGTCGCACTCGTGAAAAGATCGTCAGGCTACAGGCAGGCTTTTGTCGCTTCCTCGCGGTTTGCTACACTTCACGGTGCCGATTTCCGGCATTTCCAAGACATTTCTTTCAGGAGTTCATGATGAGCAATTCTTTCGACGGGCGGCTCGACGCAGCCCAGGTGTTGGAGCGGATTGGAGACCTGCTTCGTCCCCCACTGATGCAATCCATCGGCGGGCGGTCTGGGCTGAGTCTCCGCGACCGGTTCGGTCCCCACCCCGATCCTTGGCGGCCAAGCATTGCGGATCTGGGCGACTCTCTGATCCGGGCTGCCGCGGTCAAGGCAGCAGCAGAAATGGCCGGGAACAAAGAGCTGTCCCGGGCGCTTGATCTGCGACTTCAGGGCATGCTGGATGACGAGCTTTGCCCGCTCTATATCCGGATCATCAAGATCCCGAAGGGACCTTACCCGCCAGAGCCACCGCCGCGTCCGAACTGGCTGGATTTCGAAGATCTCCTCTCGGTGCTGGTGCAGGCCCAGGCGGGTCTGCAGGAGGGTCAACTCAAGCAAGAGCTGGGTGGGATCATTGCGAAGGTCGCCGGTCCGGGCTGAGGTGGAACGGCTCGCCGCTTGGGGGCGGGCCGTCCCGATCGGGGCACGTTGACCCAAGGTTGGCAGGGGCGTATCTTGGGTCCTTCGTTTCACCGATCCACAAGAGACAGGAAGATTCGCCCTCATGTCGCGGTTCCATGCCCCCATCGCCGAAGCCATCTGGGACATGAAGTACCGCTTCAAGGAGGCGGACGGGACGCCCATCGACGCCAGTGTCGAGGATACCTGGCGGCGGATCGCGCGGGCGCTTGCCGAGGTGGAAGCCGAGCCCGCGATCTGGGAGGCGGAGTTCCACGCGGCGTTGGAAGGGTTCAAGTTCCTTCCCGCCGGGCGGATCACGGCGGGGGCGGGGACGGGGCGGTCGGTCACTCTTTTCAACTGTTTCGTCATGGGCACGATCCCGGACACGATGGAAGGCATCTTCACCGGGTTGAAAGAGGCCGCGCTGACGATGCAGCAGGGCGGCGGGATCGGCTATGATTTCTCGACCATCCGGCCCAAGGGGGCGGAGGTGAAGGGCGTGGCAGCCGATGCCTCGGGGCCGCTGTCGTTCATGGACGTCTGGGACGCGATGTGCCG
>JANOCQ010000200.1:0-3317 GCA_031412255.1 Paracoccaceae bacterium
CGCGCCTCGGCGGGGGGTTTCGGGCGTCCAGCCGTCTCGGGGTGCCCGTTTACCGTGATGTCGGCGATGTAGGTGAGGATCCGCGTCGCCCGGTCCTGGCGGGCCACGAACTGGACGAGCTCGGGCGTCGTGTCGATGAACTTGGTGGTGTAGCGGTTCCCCAGGAAGGTCGGGTGCTTGAGCAGGTTCACCACGAAGTCGATGTTGGTCGAGACGCCGCGGATGCGGAACTCGCGCAGGGCCCGGTCCATCCGCGCGATGGCCATCTGCGGCGTCGGCGCCCGGGCCGTGACCTTGGTCAGGAGCGAGTCGTAGTAGCGGGTGATGACCGCGCCGGAATAGGCGGTGCCGCCGTCGAGCCGGATGCCGGGCCCCGTCGCGCTCCGGTACATCTGGATGCGGCCATAGTCGGGGATGAAGTTGTTGAGCGGGTCCTCGGTCGTCACGCGGCACTGGAGGGCGTGCCCGATGAGCCTGACGTCCGCCTGCGTCGGCATCCCGGTCGCCTCGGCGAGGGACTTGCCCTCCTCGAGGAGGATCTGGGCGCGGACGATGTCGATGCCCGTGACCTCCTCGGTCACCGTGTGCTCGACCTGGACGCGGGGATTGACCTCGATGAAGTAGAATTTCTCGGTGTCCATATCCATCAGGAACTCGACCGTTCCCGCGCATTCGTAGTTCACATGGGAACAGATACGCTTGGCCATCTCGCAGACGTCTTCGCGCTGCGCTTGCGTCAGGTAAGGCGCGGGGGCGCGTTCGACGACCTTCTGGTTGCGGCGCTGGACGGTGCAATCCCGCTCCCACAGGTGCCAGCAGTTGCCCTGCTTGTCGCCCAGGATCTGCACCTCGACGTGGCGGGCGCGGAGGATCATCTTTTCCAGATAGCCCTCGCCGTTGCCGAAGGCAGACTCCGCCTCGCGCCGGCCCTCGCGGACCTTCCCCTCCAGCTCCTCCTCGTTCAGGATCGGCCGCATTCCGCGACCACCCCCGCCCCACGACGCTTTCAGCATCAAAGGATAGCCGACTTCGGCGGCCTGACGCTTGATCAGCGCCATGTCCTCGCCCAGGACCTCGGTCGCCGGAATGACCGGCACGCCAGCCTCCATCGCCACCCGGCGCGCCGAAGCCTTGTCACCAAGCGCCCGCATGGTTTCGGCGCGCGGGCCGATGAAGGTGATGCCCGCCTGATCGCAGGCATCCACGAAATCCGGGTTCTCGGACAAAAGGCCATAGCCCGGATGGATCGCATCCGCCCCCGCCATCCGCGCCACGCGGATGATCTCGGGGATGGACAGATACGCCCCGACCGGGGTCATCCCCTCGCCGATCCGGTACGCCTCGTCCGCCTTGAAGCGGTGGAGGCCCAGCTTGTCTTCTTCGGCGTAGACCGCCACCGTCTTCTTGCCCATCTCGTTCGCGGCCCGCATGATGCGGATGGCGATCTCGCCGCGGTTGGCGACAAGGATCTTCTTGAACTCGGGCATCGGCGGCACTCCCCAGGCAGCAGCACGGGTGCACCTTAGGGGCGCCGCAGTGCAGCGCAAGAGCCGGAACCGACTTGGGTTGCAAAGTTTGCGAAATATTCAGCGCTGACTTCGCATCTGCGAAGGTTGGCTGCCCTAAGGGGCGGGTAGGGCTGCGCGCAACCCCTGGCGATCATCGACTGACCCTGCGGGACGCACCGCCAGATCGACCAGCCGCGCGCCCAGGTAGGTGGCCAGCGCCTCGGGTCCAGGCGCGTGGCCGGTCTCGGCCTTGAAGCGGTCGGAAAAGGGGGGCAGGGCGGCGTCGCCCGCATCCTGCCCCTCGGGTGCGGCGGCAAGGTGGCTGCTGCCCACCACCACCGCGTCCACAGCTGCGGCCAGCGACGCCACCGCAGGGTCCGACGCTGCGGCGAAGGGGGCCACCACAAAGGCCAGGTCCGGGGAACCTGCCGCCTCACCGATCCGGGCCAGCGTCAATTGCACATCCATCCCGCCGAGATGTCCTTCCGAGGTCTCGTCGGGATGGTTATCGCGTTCATGCGACGCGATCAGGAACGCCGCCCGCATCTGATCCAGTGCCGCGTCCGTCGCATCCGGCGGGGCCAGAAGCAGCAGTTCAAACTCATGCGCCGTCACAGGGGCGGCGGTCAGCGACAGGATAACGGCCAGGGTCAGGCGCATTTGGCGCTCCTCGTGCAAGTGGGTCACAGCCTATCAGGGAGGGTCCTGGCGCACATTCACGATCTGGAGAGGCGAAAAACGCCCGCGAAAAGCGGAACATTCACCGAACAATCCCTTTTCCCCGGCGATCCAAGCCGCTATCCTGCGGCCCATGACCGCTTGGGATGAAGATCAGGCCTTCGAGGCTGCCACAGCCGCCGTGCCCCCGCCTGCGACCCTTTCGCAGCGCGCGATGGCGGGTCGCGCCACGCCCTATCTGGACGACCTGAACCCCGCGCAACGCGCCGCAGTGCTGGCGCTGGACGGGCCGGTCCTGATGCTGGCAGGCGCTGGTACTGGCAAAACCAAGGCTTTGACCGCGCGGATCGTCCACCTCTTGAACCAGCACAAGGCCCGCCCGAACGAGATCCTGGCCGTCACCTTCACCAACAAGGCCGCGCGCGAGATGAAGCTCCGGGTCGGCCGGATGCTGGGCGAGGTGGCCGAGGGGATGCCGTGGATGGGCACATTCCACTCGCTGTCGGTCAAGATCCTGCGGCGGCATGCCGAGCTGGTGGGGTTGAAGCCCAACTTCACCATCCTGGACACCGACGACCAGTTGCGGCTGCTGAAGCAACTCATCCTCGCCGCGAACATCGACGAAAAGCGCTGGCCCGCACGGATGCTGGCCCATCTCATCGACGGTTGGAAGAACCGCGCCTGGACGCCGGACAAGGTGCCTTCCGCCGAGGCCCCCGCCTACAACAACCGCGGAACCGAGCTTTATGCGGCCTACCAGGAACGCCTGCGGACGCTGAACGCCACCGACTTCGGCGATCTGCTGCTGCACTGCGTGACGATCTTCCAGAACCGCACCGATGTGCTTGAACAATACCAACGCTGGTTCCGCTACATCCTTGTCGACGAGTACCAGGACACCAACGTCTGCCAGTATCTCTGGCTGCGGCTTCTGGCGCAGGCCCACAAGAACATCTGCTGCGTCGGCGACGACGATCAGTCGATCTACGGCTGGCGCGGGGCCGAGGTGGGCAACATCCTGCGGTTCGAGAAGGACTTCCCCGGCGCGCAGGTGATCCGGCTGGAGCAGAACTACCGCTCTACACCCACATCCTTGCGGCTGCCAGCGGGGTCATCGCGGCAAACAAGGGC
>JANOCQ010000201.1:0-15399 GCA_031412255.1 Paracoccaceae bacterium
CGCAAGAAGATGCGTTCGGTCGACGAAACCTTCTCGGCGATCGAGACGCTTTACGGCATCGGCTATCGCTACAACGAAGAATAACAGCCGCCGCCATGTCCTCGGCCCCCAGGAGTGCCCCCACTGAGGTCCGGCCCAAGCGGTCGGGCGACGTCCTTCTGGGCGAAGACTGGGTATCCCCCGACGCCACTGTCGAGCGCCTTAAGGAAGGTCGCGGCGGGCGCAGCATCGTCGGGCTGAACCGCTCGCCCCTGGCACGCAAGATCATCGTCTTCAACCTGATGGCGCTGGTTCTCCTGGCCGTCGGCGTGTTGTTCATGAACCCGTTCCGCGACAGCCTGGCCTTGCAGCGCCAGTTGGGCATGGTGCGGCAGGCCGAGCTGATCTCGGCCGTCTACGAAGCGCATCTGCGGTCGGGCAACACCGGGTTCGATTTCCGGGTGCCGCTGCAGGACATCGAGCTGGACCCGGTGCTGGAGGTCTTCGTCTTCGATCCGACGGGGTCGCTTCTGGCCTCACGCGTGGGCCAGGGTACTGGAACACTGGTGACCAACCCCGATCAACCCACCATCCTGACCGACTTTCTGGAAGGCGTCTGGAATATCGTGACCGTGCTTTTCCGCCAAAGCCAGGCGGACCGGACCGAGACCATCGACCCCGCAGACAACGCCCGCGCCGCCTTTGAGGGCGCGCGCGGTGGGGAAGTGGTGACGCGGGTCACCCGCAATGGCGAGGGCAGCATCTACTTCACGGTCGCGACGCCGATCACCGTGGGTGGGGATCTGGTCGGTGTCGTGGCTGTGACCTCGAACAGCCAGGAAATCGACCGTCTGGTGCGCTATGAGCGCGAACAGATCCTGCAGATGTTCCTGCTGGCCGTTGTCCTGTCGGTCAGCCTTAGCCTGATGCTGGCTTCGACCATTTCGAACCCCTTGTCGGACCTTGCCGCTGCCGCGGAAGTGGGCCGCGACCGCGACTCGCGCCGCGTTGCCCCGTCCCGTGTCCGCATTCCCGACCTTGCCGCCCGACCGGACGAAATCGGCCGACTTTCCGTCGCAATGCGGGGCATGGTCTCTGCCCTGTATGACCGGATCGACGCCAACGAGCAGTTTGCCGCAGACGTGGCGCACGAGATCAAGAATCCTCTGGCGTCCCTGCGGTCCGCGGTGGGGTCGCTGCGCTTCGTCAAGAAGGAAGAACAGCGCGAAAAACTGCTGGACGTGATCGAACATGACGTGCGGCGTCTGGACCGGCTGGTCAGCGACATCTCGAACGCCTCGCGGCTGGATTCGGAGCTTGTGAAGGAGGAGGAAGAGGAGTTCAACCTTCTGAAGACGCTGTCCAACCTTTGCCAGTACCTGTCACAGCAGGCAGGCGAAAAGGGTGTCGATTTCATCATCGACCTGCCCTCTGACCCGATCGCAATACACGGGCTTGAAGCGCGGCTGGCGCAGGTCTTCGTGAACTTGGTGACCAACGCGATTTCCTTCTGCGAAGACGGAGATGCCGTCCGCGTCTGGGCGCGTCGCCGGGAAAACCGCGTTCTGATCGTGGTGGAAGACACCGGCCCGGGTATTCCCGAACAGGCGCTGACCAAGGTGTTCAAACGGTTCTATTCCGAGCGCCCGCAGGCCGAGTTCGGCAAGCACTCCGGTCTGGGCCTGGCGATTTCCAAGCAGATCGTCGAGGCGCATGGCGGGGTTATCTGGGCCGAGAACATTCGCCCCACGGCCGCCGACCCGACCTCGGAACCCCTGGGCGCGCGGTTCGTCGTCGGCCTGCCGGTGTGACCGAAGAGATCCTGCACGCAAGCTGCGTTGCCGTCGACGGGCGTGGACTGCTGATTCTGGGTCCGTCGGGCGCAGGCAAGTCGGCTTTGGCGATCCGTTTGATCGCCTTGGGGGCAGTTCTCGTCTCGGACGACCGGACCCGCGTCGTCGTTGTAGGTGACAAGTTGCTGGCAAGCTGCGCCAGCCACACGCTTCGTGGACTGATCGAGGCGCGGGGGATGGGTATTCTGCGTGCCCCGACGGTCGACAATGCCGTGCTGGCGTTGGTCGTGGATCTGGGCACCCGCGAGACCGAGCGCCTGCCACCCGAACGGTCGGTCACGATCCTGGGAAATCCGGTTCCTCTTGTCCTGCACCCCCAGAATGACCATTTTCCCGACGCGTTGATGCTCTATCTCCGCCACGGACGTCAGGCATGACGGCACCGGACCACAGATGACACCCGATACCGCGATCGATCACCGACTTGTCTTCGTCACCGGCCCCTCGGGCGCCGGGCGGACAACGGCGATCCGCGTGCTGGAGGATTTGGGATACGAGGGCATCGACAACATCCCCCTCTCTCTTGTGCCGCGCCTGGTTGAAGGTGCACCGCTGGGTCGGCCCATCGTGCTGGGTCTGGACGTGCGCAACCGCGATTTCAATACCACCGCGTTGATCGAGCTGATCGACAGTCTGACCCCGGACCCTCGGGTGGACCTTCAGGTCCTGTACCTTGATTGCGCGCCCGGAGTGCTGATCCAGCGCTACTCCGAAACCCGTCGCCGGCATCCGCTGGCCCCAAACGAGACCCCCGCCCAAGGCATCGAGCGCGAGATCGATCTTCTGGCGCCGATCCGGGTGCGGGCGGACCATCTGATCGACACGACAGAGCTGACCCAGCACGATCTGAAAGCCGAACTGGCGGCGATCTTCGATATCACGCCGTCTGGTCGGCTGTCCGTTTCGGTCCAGTCCTTCAGTTACAAGCGGGGAACCCCGCGCGGGATGGACATGATCTTCGACTGCCGGTTCCTGGCCAATCCGCACTGGCAGCCAGCCCTGCGCCCGCTGGACGGCCGCGATGCTGTGGTCGAATCCTTCGTCCGCGCCGACCCGCGCTTCGATGAATTCTTCCGCCGGGTGAGCGATCTGATCCTTTTTCTCCTTCCAGCCCATCTGGACGAAGGCAAGGCCCATCTCGCCATCGGCTTTGGCTGTACCGGAGGGCAACACAGGTCGGTGGCGATGGCGGAAATGGTCGGTAAGGCGCTTGCAGATGCCGGCTGGCCGGTGTCAAAACGGCACCGGGAACTGGAACGCAAGTCTGCAGTCCATGAGATCCAGGCAATGAAGGTGACAGGCGCTTGATCGGTATCGTGATCGTGGCACATGGCGGTCTCGCTCGGGAATATCTCCTTGCGGTCGAGCATGTCGTGGGTCGGCAGGACGGAGTCCGCGCCATCGCCATCGAGGACGACCACGACCGCAATGCCAAGCAGGCAGAGATCTGCGACGCAGCTGATGCTGTCGACACCGGGCATGGCGTGGTGCTAGTGACCGACATGTTCGGCGGCTCGCCCTCGAACCTGTCGCTTCCGGCGTGCGCGACAACGGGTCGCCGCATCCTTTACGGGGCGAACCTGCCGATGCTGATCAAGCTTGCCAAGTCGCGCGATCTGGGTGTTCCTGAGGCCGTGGCGGCTGCGCTGGACGCGGGGCGCAAGTATATCAACAGCCTCGACCTGGGCGGCGGGGCCTGAGGGACAGCAATGACCAGCCGCACCTTACGGATCGTCAACGAAAAGGGCCTGCATGCCCGCGCCAGCGCCAAATTCGTCGAAGTGGTCGAGGCGCACGAAGCCCGCGCCACCGTCACGAAGGACGGAATGGATGTTTCGGGCGATTCGATCATGGGCCTGCTGATGCTTGGCGCGTCGCGGGGGACGACGATTGACGTCACGACCAGTGGGGATGAAGCGGAGAAACTCGCCGATGCGCTGGAAGCGCTGGTTGCGGCCCGCTTCGGAGAGGATTATTGAGCAGATATGCCCGGACGCGTGCCGGGCACTGCCGGGGATAGCCACTTAGTGACAGACCACAGCCAGATCGCCACCGAGACGCCGACGTCTGCGGCCGGTCGGGCTGACCGCCAGTATGACATGCGGCGGCTGTCCTATGCCGGGACGTTCAAGAATCCGTGGAAGGCCGGCACGATCCGCGCGCTGGAATGGCTGACCGCGAAGATCCAGCTTCTGCGCCTGATCCGCAGCTTTGAAAAGTCGGGCGCCCCCCACGGCGCGCCCTTCTGGCCCAAGGCGATCCGCCACATGGGCATCCGCATTGACACGCCGCCCGAAGAAATCGCCCGCATCCCGGCGACAGGGCCGCTGGTCGTCGTCTCGAACCATCCTTCGGGCCTTGTCGACGGCATGGTCCTGGCCGAGATGGTCAACCGCGTGCGGTCGGACTTCAAGATCCTGACCCGTTCGCTGCTGACCGGCATCCCCGAGGTCGAAGAGTTCATGATCCCGGTCCCCTTCCCGCACGAGGACAACGCCCGCGAGCTTGGCCTGCAGATGCGGGACGAGACCATGGCGCACCTGAAGGCCGGGGGGGTGATCATCCTGTTCCCGGCGGGCAAGGTCGCGATGTCCGAAGGCTGGTGGGGTCCGGCGGTCGAGAGCGAGTGGAACGTCTTCACCCACAAGATCGTGCGCAATTCGGGCGCGACGATCCTGCCGATCTTCTTCCCCGGCCAGAATTCCCGTGTATTCCAGATCGCCAATCAGGTGTCGGACACCGTGCGGCAGGGGCTGCTGCTGTATGAGATCAAGCGGTGTCTATTCAAACCGACCCGCCCGGTGATTGGTGAGCCAATCCCGGCGGAAGAGCTGAAGAAGTGGGAGGGCAACCCGAGGGGGTTCCTGGCCTGGCTGCGGGAGCATACGCTGGGGTTGAAGGACCGGACGTAGGGTGCGCTACAGCGAGCGCACCCTGGTCAACGCGCGTTCATAAGAGCGGCTGCGGCACCCTTAAGATCGTATAGTTGTGCCGTGTCCGAGCGGAAAACGGACAACGGGTTGTCACCATTTGCCAATATGCCCGACTTGTCCTCAGAAATCGCGAATGCGCCTTCAAGCAACCAGCCCGCTCAACCGCAGGCGTTCTCATCGACGGTACAAACTGCGTAGGTGACGACGACGTAATCTGGTGGACTAACGTCCGAAGGGGTGAGGTCTTGCAGTCTGTTTCGCTCGTTCTCTGAAAGCACTCTGCACCTCGTTGACGCTGATGGGTTCGCGACAGCCAGCACACTGCTTTATCGCGTTGGCACCGGCACTTCGCCCCGGTAGTCATAGAACCCCCGCTGCGTCTTGCGGCCCAGCCAGCCGGCCTCGACATATTTCGTCAGCAGGGGACAGGGGCGGTACTTGGTGTCCGCCAGCCCCTCGTGCAGGACGTTCATGATCGAGAGACACGTGTCGAGCCCAATGAAATCCGCCAGTTCCAAGGGGCCCATCGGGTGGTTGGCGCCCAGCTTCAGCGACTCGTCGATCGACTTCACGCTGCCCACGCCTTCGTACAGCGTATAGACCGCCTCGTTGATCATCGGCATCAGGATGCGGTTGACGATGAAGGCCGGGAAATCCTCGGAACTGGAGGCGGTCTTGCCCAGCTTGCGGACCACTTCGTGCAGGCTTTCCCAGGTCTCCTGGTCGGTCGCGATGCCGCGGATCAGTTCGACCAGTTGCATCACTGGGACCGGGTTCATGAAGTGAAAGCCCATGAACTTTTCCGGCCGGTCGGTCCGGCTGGCCAGCCGGGTGATCGAGAACGACGAGGTGTTCGACGTCAGGATCGTCGTCGGTTTCAGATGCGGCAACAGGTCCTCGAAGATCGCCTGCTTGACCGTCTCGCGTTCGGTCGCGGCCTCGATGATCAGGTCGCACTGACCGAGGTCCGATAGCTTCAGCGAGGTCTTGATCCGCTCCATCGCGGCGCGCTTGTCGGCGGGCAGGACCTTGCCGCGTGAGACCTGGCGGTCGATGTTCTTCTCGATCGTCGCCAATGCCTTCGACAGGCTGTCTTCCGAAATGTCGGTCATCAGCACATCGTAGCCCGCCAGCGCGAAGACATGGGCGATCCCGTTGCCCATCTGCCCGGCGCCCACGACGCCCACCAGCTTGATCTCCATCGCGCACCTCCGTCTACGCCTTCGCTTATGCCCCGCAGGCCCGGTCCGCGCAAGGCGGGGGGGAAATGCGTAGAGCTTTAGCGAACCGCCCGATTTTAGCCATTCGGCAACCACCATCGGGCAGGCTTTGCGGCGGGTAGACTGAATTCGGGTGTGTGATGATGACGATTCCAGCCGGCGCGCGGGCGCTTGACTACTTTCCGTGCCGCTACGGGGCGTCGAAGGCCCTTTTCCGGGGGCCAGCGCGGGACCTGACGCAGCCGTACGTCGTGATGCTGGGCGGATCGCCCACCTTTGGCAAATACGTCGAGCGGCCCTATCCTGCGCTGGTAGAGCAGGCTTTGGGCAAGCCGGTTGCCAATCTGGCTGGACTGAACGCGGGCATGGATTTCCATCTGACCGACGCCGCCGCGATGCAGATCGCCGCAGGGGCGACGGTTGCCGTGGTTCAGGTCACGGGGGCCGAAGCGCTGTCAAACCCGTACTACCTGGTCCACAGCCGCCGCAATGACCGCTTCGTGGCAGCCACGCCCGAGCTTGGCCAACTGTTTCCCGAAGTGGACTTCACCGACATTCACTTCACCCGCCACCTGTTGCAGGTGCTGCATCGGACGGATGCCCGTCGCTTTGCCCAGATCGTGCAGGCTCTGCAGTTGAACTGGCTGGAAAAGATGCGGCAGCTTCTGTCCCGGCTTCCCGCGCGGCGCGTGCTGCTCTGGCTGGCCGATACCCCCCCGCCCCAGCGGGCTTACAGTCTGGACCTGCCGCCGCTGTTCATCGACCGCAGGATGATCGATGACCTGCGCCCCGAGGTGTCGTCAGTGGTGCTGGCAACGCCTACCGCCCGTGCGCGCGCGATGGGTCGCTTCGACATGACCTACCCGGAAACCGAGGCTACTCAGGCAGGCTGCCTGCCCGGTGCGGCGGTGCATGTCGAAGTTGCCCAGTGGTTGTTGCCTGCGCTGACGGCACTGATCTGAAATGGAAAGGCCGCCCGGAGGCGGCCCTTTCGGTCTGAACGGAAGTTTCTGGCAACAACTCAGAGTTTCTCGATCAGCTCCGGAACCAGGGTGAAGAGGTCGCCCACCAGGCCATAGTCGGCAACCTGGAAGATCGGCGCCTCTTCGTCCTTGTTGATCGCGACGATGACCTTGGAATCTTTCATCCCCGCCAGGTGCTGGATCGCACCCGAGATGCCGACGGCGATGTAGAGGTCCGGCGCCACGACCTTGCCGGTCTGGCCGACCTGCCAGTCGTTCGGTGCGTAGCCCGAGTCAACGGCTGCACGGGACGCCCCGACGGCAGCGTTCAGCTTGTCGGCCAGTTTTTCGATCAGCGCAAAGTCGGCTTGGGAACCCACGCCACGGCCACCGGACACGACGATCCCGGCCGAAGTCAGTTCCGGCCGGTCCGAGGACGCAACCTTGTCCTCGACCCAGGCGGACATGCCCCCATCGACCGAAGCCGAGACCTTCTCGACCGGGGCATTGCCGCCCTTGCCCGCCGCGTCAAAAGTTGCGGTTCGCACGGTCAGCACCTTTTTCGCGTCCGAGGTCTTGACCGTCTGGATCGCGTTCCCGGCGTAGATCGGCCGGTCGAAGGTTGCGGCGTCATGCACCGCCAGCACTTCCGAGATCACCATTACGTCCAGCATCGCCGCCACACGCGGCAGGACCGATTTGGACAGCGCACCCGAAGGGGCAACGATGTGTTCGTAATCCGCGGCGAGCGCGACCACCAGCGCGGCGGTCGGTTCGGACATGCCGTGGCAGTAGGCGTGATCGTCGGCGAAGAGGACCTTGGCCACGCCGTCCAGCGTCGCCGCCTCGGCCGCAGCGGCATCGCCACCCGTGCCCGCGACTAGAACGGTCACGGGTCCGAGCGATTTCACCGCCGTCAAGGTCTTGGCGACCTGGTCGGTCGCCAGCTTGCCCTCGGCAACATCGGCAAGAAGAAGAACGGCCATCAGAGCACCCCCGCTTCGTCTTTGAGTTTCGCGATCAACTCGTCCACAGAGCCGACCTTTACGCCTGCCTTGCGGCCCGCCGGTTCAACGGTCTTCACCACGGACAGGCGCGGCGCGACGTCCACGCCATAGTCTGCCGGAGTCTTCATCGCCAGCGGCTTGGCCTTGGCCTTCATGATGTTCGGCAGCGAGGCATAGCGCGGCTCGTTCAGGCGCAGATCGACGGTGATAATCGTCGGCATCTTGACGGTGATTGTCTGCAACCCGCCATCGACTTCGCGCGTGACCTTGGCCGTGTCGCCTTCGATGGTGACTTCCGAAGCGAAGGTGGCCTGCGACCACCCGAGGAGCGCGGCCAGCATCTGGCCTGTCGCGTTCATGTCGTTGTCGATCGCCTGCTTGCCGCAAAGGACCAGGCCAGGAGCCTCGTCCTTTACCACGGCGGCCAGAAGCTTGGCCACGGACAAGGGCTCGATGTCGGTGTGGACGTTGTCGGTGGCTTCGATCAGGATCGCCCGGTCCGCACCCATCGCCAATGCATTGCGCAGGGTTTCCTGCGACTGTTTCACGCCGATTGAGACGACGACAACCTCGGTCGCGATGCCCTTTTCCTTCATGCGGATCGCCTCTTCCACGGCAATCTCGTCGAAGGGGTTCATCGACATCTTGACGTTGGCGAGGTCAACGCCAGAGCCGTCCGCCTTTACCCGCACCTTCACGTTGTAGTCGATCACCCGCTTGACCGGGACCAGAACCTTCATGGCCGCACTCCTCTTCGACGCGCCGCCAGGGCGCACAAGCTCTCGCCCGCCTGTTACCGGATCGGGAAACGTCGCAACAGAGCAAATACGACAGGTTGGCGCGACGCGACGCCGCGTTTTGATCGTGTGGGCCGATCAGGAGGTCAGCGCGTCAGGCCGGGGATCCAAAGCACATCGTCCTTGCCATCGTTGTTGGCAATCCGGCCCGCGACGAAGAACCAGTCCGACAGGCGGTTAAGGTAGCGGACGGCCTCGGGGTTCACGTCCTCCATCGTAGCGGTTTCCACCACCAGACGCTCGGCCCGGCGGCAGACGGTGCGGCAGAGATGCAGTTGCGCGGCAAGGACCGACCCACCCGGCAGGATGAAGCTGCGGAGCGGCGTCAGCTTGGTGTTCATCGCGTCGATCTCGGCTTCCAGCCGCAGGACCTGACCCTCGATCATCCGCAACGGCGTGTAGCTAAGGGTTGTGTCCAGGTGGCGGTCTGGCGTGCACAGGTCGGCGCCGAGATCGAACAGATCGTTCGAGATCCGCTTCAGCGCTTCGGCCATGTCCCCGGTCGCATGCAGGCGTGCAAGGCCCACGGTCGCATTGGTTTCATCCACGGTTCCGTAGGCCGAGACCCGTATCGAATGCTTCGCGACCCGTGCCCCGTTGCCCAAGGCGGTTTCCCCGGCGTCCCCGGTCTTGGTGTAGATCTTCGAGAGGACAACCATGATTTACCCTTTCGACCGCAGCCAGGCGAAGCCCGCGATGATCACCACGGCCAGGAACTGCACGCCAAGACGCCAGCGCATGATCTTGTTGGCGTTGCGCTTGTTGAACTCACCGCCCTTGGCGAAGGTGCCGATCCCGAAGAGAAGGATGCCGAGCACCGCCAGGCAGGCGATGGTTGCGAAGATGACGAGCGGGTCGGAAAACATGGCTGCACTCCCTTTGGTGCTGATCTAGGCGCTGCCCCGCAGAAAGCGAAGCCAAATTCGAAGACTTCGGCCGTTTGCGCGGTTTTGCAGTGATTCGGGGCTCAACCCTTGGCGATCAGCCAATCCAGCGCGCGGGTCGGGAGCACCCGACGCAAGCCCCCCATCAGATAGGTCGGCATCGTCACATAGTACCGGGCCTTGGGACGTTTCGCCTCGACCGCGTGGATCAGCTTCGCTGTCACTGCCTCAGGTCCCAACTCGAAGGCGTCCTTCTTGGTCTTCACCTCATAAAGCCGCCCGCGCAGGGTCTTATACTGCTCGCGCCGGGCCGAGTTTTCCCAATCCACCCACTTTTCGAAGTGCGGCACGGCATTGGCGCGAATCTGCGTCGCGATGGGGCCGGGCTCGATCAGGATGATGTCGATTCCGGTCCCGCGCATCTCGATCCGCAGCACATCGGTCAAGCCCTCCATCGCGAATTTCGTGGCGACATAGGCCCCGCGCCAAGTTGCGCCCACCAGACCCAAAACCGAAGAGCAGTTGACGATCCGCCCGTGCCTCTGGGCTCGCATCACCGGAATCACCCGACGGGTCAGGTCGTGGTAGCCGAAAACGTTGGTCTCGAAGATTTCCCGCAGCGCGCCGCGCGGCAGGTCCTCGACCGCACCGGGGCAGGCAAAGGCGCCGTTGTTGAAAAGTGCGTCCAGAGTGCCCCCCGTGCGCTGCAAAGTCTCGGCGACTGCCGCTTCGATGCTGGCCTCATCCGCGTAGTCCAGTCGGAAGCTTTCCAACCCCTCGGCCCGCAGCCGATCACAATCCACCTCCTGCCGGCAGGTCGCAAAGACCCGCCAACCACGTGCCTTCAAGCCCCGCGCAGCGTCGAGTCCGATGCCTGAGGAGCATCCAGTGATCAGGATCGAGCGTTGGGTCATCACCGGCTCCGGGCACACGGCCCGTCAGGGAGCCTCGGCGGTGAGGTAGCGCATCGCGACGAAGCCTTCCACCCCGTCGCCCTGAATCACGATCCGCGCCCAGTCGCTGTCTACCGCCTGCACCATCAGGGCGGCCTCGCCAGAGACCAGTCTGCCCACGACTTCGGCTTGGGTGGACGGCTCGGCGCGCACGTTGACCGAGCTTGCGTTCACGTACCAAATCGTCCCCTCGCCGCCTGTTGCCACTTCGGGTTGCGGCGCGTTGGGGGTGGATGGCGGCGTTTCGTTGCCAACCGAGGACAGCGAAAACACCGGTTCTGCGACGGCCGTCACCGTCTCGCGTTCAGGTTCTACATAGGGGGCGGCTTCGGCGAGTTCGGTTGCGGCGGGTTCGGTTGCGGCCACAGTTGGTGCGGGTTGATCGCCGATGGCAGCGGCGGCCACCACTTTGGCCACCGGATCTATCGCTGCGCGCGTCGCTTGGGAGGCTGACAGAGCCTGTGATTCGACACCTTTCACATCCTCGGGCTGCACCTTCTTCGCCGCTGCGGCGGCCAGTCCAGGGCGCATCTGACCACGGTCTTCGCCAGCGATCATCAAGGCGGCGAACATGCCGATACAAAGAAGCAACGTGAGGCGAAGCATGAATGAATCCGTTTCTGTCGTTGGCGCGGTCTTAGCACAGCCGCCTTGCGGGAGTGTAAGAAAAATGCACAACCGACGTGTTGGTTCCCTGCTCTCGCGATTGGCCTCTAGACCCGTAATGCCGATTTCCCTACACAACATCGATGACCGCCGACGACGACGAACCCAAGATCGAGGGGCCCCAGGGCCTGACCACCTCTGAACCGCTGTCCCGCGCGATCGGAGAGCGGTATCTGACCTATGCGTTGTCCACGATCATGCACCGGGCCTTGCCCGACGCCCGCGACGGATTGAAGCCGGTCCACCGGCGGATCCTCTGGGCGATGCGCCGCCTACGGCTGACGCCGACGGGAGGCTTCCTGAAGTCGGCCAAGATCGCGGGCGATACGATGGGGGATTTCCACCCCCACGGGGATTCAGCGATATACGACGCGATGGCGCGGTTGGCGCAGGACTTCAACATGCGCTACCCGCTGGTCGACGGGCAGGGAAACTTCGGCAATATCGACGGCGATAACCCAGCCGCCAGCCGCTATACCGAAGCCCGCGTGACCGCAGCCGCCGAGGCGCTGATGGAAGGCATCGACGAGACCGCCGTCGACTTTCGGCCCAACTACGATGGCCGTCTGGAAGAGCCTGTCGTTCTGCCGGCGGCCTTCCCGAACCTCCTGGCGAATGGGTCGTCTGGCATCGCGGTCGGCATGGCGACAAACATTCCCCCGCATAATCTGGATGAGCTGATCGACGGTTGCCAAGCCTTGCTGGCCGACCCCGCCCTGTCGGACGAAGCGCTTGTCGGCTTGGTGCCCGGCCCCGACTTCCCGACCGGCGGCGTAATCGTGGAGCCCCGCGACTCGATCCTCGAGGCCTACAAGACCGGTCGCGGCGCCTTTCGAACCCGTGCCAAGTGGGAGGTCGAGGACCTTGGACGTGGCACCTGGCAGATCGTGGTCACCGAGATCCCGTTCCAGGTCCAGAAATCCAAGCTGATCGAGAAGCTGGCCGAGATCATCCAGATCAAGAAGGTTCCACTTCTCGCCGATGTCCGCGACGAGTCCGCAGAGGACATCCGCCTGGTCCTGGAGCCCCGGTCCCGCACGGTCGACGCCGAGGTGCTGATGGGCAGCCTCTTCCGCAACTCGGACCTCGAGGTGCGATTCTCGCTGAACATGAACGTGCTGATCGACGGCAAGGTGCCGAAAGTCTGCTCACTGAAAGAGGTTCTGCAGGCTTTCCTGGACCACCGCCGCGACGTTTTGCGGCGGAGGAGTCAGCACAGGATCGAAAAGATCGACGCCAGGCTGGAAGTGCTGGAAGGCCTGTTGATCGCCTTCTTGAACCTCGACCGGGTGATTGACATTATCCGATATGACAACGACCCGAAGGCCGCCCTCATCGCCGAAGATTGGTCGAAATCGCACATCCGGGCGATGTCGGAAAAGGACTACCAGCCTCCGGTCAAGGGTGGCGAGGGCCAGCTGAACGAGGTCCAGGCCGAAGCCATTCTGAACATGCGACTGCGGTCCTTGCGGCGTCTTGAGGAAATGGAGCTGAACGCCGAGCGCGACAGCCTGATGAAGGAACGCGCCGACCTTGCCGACCTTCTGGACAGCGACCGCCGCCAGTGGAAACGCATCGGCAAGGAACTGGACGAGGTCCGCAAGACCTACGGCAAAAACACCGTCCTCGGTGCCCGCCGCACCCAGTTCGCCGACGCGGCCGAGTTCGAGGAGATCCCGTATGAGGCGATGATCGACCGGGAACCGATCACCGTGCTCTGCTCGAAAATGGGCTGGATCCGGGCCTTGAAGGGTCATGTCGACCTTGCGGCGGAGCAGAAGTTCAAGGACGGCGACGGCCCCCGCTTCGCCTTCCACGCCGAGACGACGGACAAGATCCTGCTCGTGGCCGAGAACGGCCGGTTCTACACGCTTCTGGGGGCAAATCTGCCCGGCGGACGCGGCATGGGCGAACCGGTGCGGCTGATGATCGACCTGCCGAACGACACCGGGATCACCGATTTCCTGCTGTACCGCGCGGGGCAGAAGTATCTGATCGCGTCGTCGGCCGGGGACGGCTTCATCGTGCCGTCTGAAGAGCTTGTGGCACAGACCAAGGCCGGGAAGGCCGTGCTGACCGTCCGGGAAGGAACCAAGACGGCGGTCTGTATTGCCGTGGCCGGCGACTGGGTGGCCGTGGTGGGCGACAACCGGAAAATGCTGGTTTTCCCGCTGGCGGAACTGCCGGAAATGGCCAGGGGCAAGGGCGTGCGGTTGCAAAAGTACAAGGACGGCGGTTTGTCGGACGCCATCACCTTCACGAAGGCAGACGGCCTGACCTGGAAGGACCCAGCCGGGCGCACGCGCACCGAAACCGACCTTGCGGAATGGGCCGGGGCCCGGGCCAGCGCTGGCAAGATGGCCCCGCGCGGCTTTCCTCGGGACAACCGGTTCACCTAAGCCGCTCGTCGATGAATACGTCACTCCTCGCCGGGGGAAAGAACTTACGAGGAAGACGAAGTCGAACGCGAGGGTTTTCCTCAGGCCCGCTCGACCTTCAGCCACACCCCGCCCTGGGGCCGCAGCGTCAGGATCATCACCGGTTTGGGCTCCTTGCCCGGAATGGGGGTGAACTGGAACCGCGCAAGCAGGGTTGCCAAGACGATCACCGCCTCTTGCAACGCGAAGGATGCGCCTATGCAGATGCGAGGGCCGTCGCCAAAGGGCAGGTATTGAAAGCGCGGCACGGCCTTCGGGTCGGCAAAGCGGTCGGGGCGGAAGGCGTCGGGGTCCTCCCACAACAGCCGGTGGCGGTGCAGCGCGTAGATCGGGAGGATCACGGTGTCGCCGGGCCGGACCTCGCGGCCGCAGAGGGTATCGGCGGCCATCGCGGTGCGCGACAGGAAGGCCGCGGGGGGATACATCCGCAGGGTCTCGTCCACGATCCGGCGCACCAGCGGCAGGCGGGCAACGTCGGCAACGGTTGCCGACCTGTCGCCCAGAACTGCCCGCGCCTCCTCACGCGCCGCAGACTGCACGGCGGGGTCAAAAGCGCAGAGATACAGCGCCCAGCTTAACGTCAGCGCTGTCGTCTCATGCCCCGCGACGATAAAGGTCAGCAGGTTGTCCCGGAGTTCTGCCGTGGTCATCTGTCGACCGCTTTCCGGATCGGCCCCCGCCATCAGTAGATCCAGAAGATCCGGCGGTGCCTTCGCGCCCTCAGCCTTCCGCGCCTCGATGGCAAGATCCGCCAGCCGCTTCGTCTGCCGCATCGCCGACCCGGTGAACAGGCGATTGGGACGCGGTACCCAGGGCGGCGCGCCAAGGACGTCCAAAAGCGAAACCTTCGCCGTGGCCCCGATATACTGCTCGATCGCCTCATGAACCGAGGCCCGGTCGAAGCCGGACCCGTCCGAGAAGGTGACGTCCGCAATCACCTCGAACGTTGCGGTGACCATCTCGTCGAAGAGGTCGACCGCTCGCCCTACTGCGCGGTCCAGCCGGGCCACCGAACGTTCCGCCGCGGCGGTCATCACCGGCCCCAAAGCGCTGACGTTGCGGTGCGAGAACACCGGGGCCGCCGTCCGCCGCTGCCACATCCACTGTGCGCCCTCGGCCACGAACAGGCTGTCGCCGATGGCAGGCTCCAGGATCAGCTTTGTCACCACGGATTTCGGGTAGTCATCGACCTTGTCGCGCAGGACCTGCTTCAACCCGTCCGGGTCCATCAGCATGTGCCAGCGCTTGCCGGTCCGGCCCGACAGGATCGGCACCCGGGTCGCGACTTCGGGGATCAGTTCCAGCACGTTGCGTTGGGCCGCGCGGAAGCTTTGCCAGACCCCCATCGGTTCGGTGTGCAGGGGAACGCGGGCGGGAAGGGGAAAGGTGGTATCCAGCATGATCTCTGAAACATAGGGCGTCCAGGTCCGTCGGCAAAGCGGCCCCTGCGTCAGGCTCCGGCTTCCGGCCAATCAGGCTTGAATTTCCCGCCAACGCGGGCTAAGTCGCCGCCCGTGTAATCTCGGGCCCCGCTTCGGCTCGATCAGGACAAGGGCGGAATTCGCAATGGGCAAGGCAAAGTTTGAACGGAACAAACCGCACGTCAACATTGGCACGATCGGCCACGTTGACCACGGCAAGACGACGCTGACGGCGGCGATCACCAAGTATTTCGGCGAATTCAAGGCCTACGACCAGATCGACGGC
>JANOCQ010000202.1:0-23369 GCA_031412255.1 Paracoccaceae bacterium
GGTGGTGTCCTCGGCAATGCGGGCCGACTTCCCACGACGGGCGCGGTGGTAGTACAGCTTGGCACGGCGAACCTTGCCGCGGCGTACCACGTCGATGCTGTCGATGTTGGTCGAGTAAAGCGGGAACACACGTTCCACGCCTTCGCCGAACGAAATCTTGCGGACGGTGAACGAGGCCGCGATGGTCGCGCCGCCCTTGCGGCCGATGCAGACGCCTTCGTAAGCCTGTACGCGGCTGCGGGTGCCTTCGGTCACTTTGTAGCCGACACGGATGGTGTCGCCTGCCTTGAAGTCCGGGATGGTCTTGCCGAGGGAAGCGATCTGCTCCGCCTCGATCTGGGCGATGAGGTTCATGCGCCGTTACTCCGTTTTGCCTGCGGTGGTTCCGCAGAGATGATGCCGCGCCAGAGCTTCCGGTCTTCGTCCGGGTCCCGCCTGGTTTCCCAGGAAGCCCGCCGCAGGTGGCGCCTGCTTTTTGTGATGTCCGCGCCCCGTGCGATGACCCTGCGGAAGAAGGCAGGCAAGCAAAAGGAATCGGATCCGTTGGCCTGACGACCCCGGACCGGCTGCGTATAGGGGGAAAGGGGGAGGCCGGTCAAGGGGCGCAGGGGCCGTCAGGGCTTGCGCTTGTCCCATAGATCCGGGCGGCGAGCGCGGGTCAGGGCCTCGGCCTGTGCGCGGCGCCATTTGGCGATTTCGGCGTGGTTGCCGGATTGCAGGACGGCCGGGATTTCCAGGTCTTTCCAGACCGCCGGTCGCGTGTATTGCGGGTGTTCCAGAAGGCCGTCGGAGAAGCTTTCCTCCTCGGTCGAGGCGGCGTTCCCAAGGACGCCGGGGATCAGGCGAACGGTGGCGTCAAGGATGGCCTGCGCGGCGATCTCGCCGCCCGTGAGGACGAAGTCGCCAAGGCTGATTTCCTCGACCTGGTGGTGGTCAAGGACGCGCTGGTCCACGCCTTCGAAGCGACCGCAGAGCATGGTCAAGCCCTCGGCTTGCGCCAGGCGGCGGGCGGTTCCTTGGGTGAAGGGTGCGCCGCGCGGAGAAAGGTAGATCACCGGCCAGCGGGCGCGGTCGACGGGGGTGCCGATGCGGGCCTGGCGGAAGGCCGCGTCCACCACGTCGGCGCGCAGGACCATGCCGGCGCCGCCGCCAGCGGGGGTGTCATCGACATTGCGGTGCTTGCCTTCGCCAAAGGTGCGCAGGTCCAGGGTCTCCAGCTGCCACAGGCCGAAGTCCAGCGCCTTGCCGGTAAGCGACAGGCCAAGGGTGCCGGGGAAGGCTTCGGGAAACAGCGTGATGACCTTGGCCGTGAATGCGCCTTTGACCACGCGCGGCTCTTCGAGGAGGTCGCGGGGTTGCAGGCTGGCACGGATCGACAGCCGGCCGTGGCTTTTCGGAGTGTCGGACATGGGCTCGGATAGCGCGAAACCATTACGCTGGAAAGGCCGGATCAGGCAGGACGCATCTCAGGTGCGAGATCCACGCTGGCGGAAGTCGGGGGGAATGCCGCAGGACCCAGAGCTGTTTCGATCGCACGGGCCAGAGCGCGCAGACCTTCGCGCAGGTCGGCCTGCAGATGGTCGGGCAAATCCGAGGCTGGCAGCGCATCGGCAACCTGAAGCAGGCTGGACGGCTCTGGGAAGTCGCCGGCACGGCTTGGGAAGGCTGCGATCAAAGCCATGGCGCGGGGCACGAACAGCCTGAGAAGATCGAGGTTGCCATGCGCGATGTCAAAGGCATTGGCCATGCTTTCGGATACCTGGCCGGGGGCCACGATCTCGGGCTCGGTGGCCCAGATCACCAGCGCACGGCGCAGGGCGGCGTGACTGCGGCTGGGGTTCGCCAGGGCCGCGGTCAGGGCGTTGAGGCGCAGATCGGCGGCCGGTACATCCAGAATTTCGGTGACGGCCTGGGCCACTGCGCCATCCGGGGCCGCATCGGGCAGGTTCAGCAGCGGGATGACGGCCGTTGCGGCGGCCTCGGGGGCACTTTCGGAATGAGCGGCTTCCGCCTCTTCGTCGAGGTAGTAGCCCTGGCTCGCAGCCTCGCGCGAGTCCCAGAGCATCCGGCAAAGCGGAATGGCGAGGAACGAAATGGCGAGGGGCATGATCGGGTCGATTGCCACCGCGCCGATGTCTGCCAAGCCGCCCAGCCCGCGGCCGATGGCGAAGAGAATGGCGACGAGGAGGATCTGGGACAGCACCTGAGCCAGCGCGGCAAGCCAGGCGGCGGCGGTCAGCCATTCGCTGGGGGCGGAGGGCCATTGTTCGGGGCGCAGGACCATAAGCCAGACCACGAAGACCGCAGAGAAGGCGGCAACCATGCCCCAGCCAAAACCACAAAGGCCCGCCATGAGCGGCCCGATGTAGAGCAGAGCCGCGGCGCCCTTGACCAGCCGCATGCGTGTCAGCATCCCTGACTCCCTTGCCTGCGCCGACACCGTGGCGCTGTTCAGTCGGCTTCGTCCGGCAGATCGACGACAATACGGCCTGCGGTCAGATCGACATTAGGCACGATTGCCAAGGTAAAGGGCAAAAGCAGGGCCGATTTATGACGGTTGGTTGCTATTTCGAGAATATCACCCGCCCCATGGTTGTAGACGGCAGTGACTTTGCCGATCAGCTCGCCACCCGTGTCATGGGCTGCAAGGCCGATCAGGTCGGCGTGGTAGTACTCGTCGTCGGGCAAGGACGGCAACCGTTCGCGCGGCACGAAAAGACTGGTTCCCCGCAGCGCATCCGCCTCTTCCTTGGTGGATACCCCTTGGACGCGGGCCCCGAGACCCCCGGCCACGGGCCGGGTCAGGGTGATGTGAAACTGGCGGGTGCCATCTTCGGACAAGAGCGGGCCATAGGATGCGATATCCGTCGGCTCGGAGCAGAAGGACTTGATCCGGACCTCGCCCGAGACACCAAAGGAGCCGGCAATGGCACCAATGCAGAGAAGGTCGGACATTCAGCGCGTCTCCAGATGCAAGGCGGCGGAGCGGGTTTCCCAGCCGGCGCGTTCAAGTTCGGGCATGGTATGTTCTTCCTCCGGCCAGCCGATGCAGAGGTAGCCGATGAAACGCCAGTCGGCGGGAACGTCAAGGTCGTGGTGAAGGCGGTCGCGGTCAAGGATCGAGACCCAGCCAAGGCCAAGACCCTCGGCCCGGAGCGCGAGCCAAAGGTGGGTGATCGCTCCGACGACGGAATAGGCGCGGGTTTCGGGCATGGTGGCCGCGCCAAGGCCCGCGCCCTTGGGCGTGGCGTCGTCGCAGAAGACGGCCAGGTGGACGGGCGCTTCGGCCATGCCGGACAGCTTCAGGCGGCTGTAGGATGCTGCGCGTTCACCGTCATAGCCTTTCAAAGCCTGGGCGTTGCAGTCGCGGTAATTGGCAAGACAGGCGGAGCGTCGGTCGGTGCTGTCGATCCGCAGGATGCGCCAGGGTTGGCTAAGACCCACCGACGGGGCCAGCATTAAGGCGTGCAGGGCCCGTGCGAGGCTGTCCTCGGGCACGGGATCGGTGCGGAAGCGGCGCACGTCGCGCCGCCACCGCATGAGGGCGGCCAGTTCCTCCCGGAAGGCGGGGCTGAACTGGCCGGTCATGGGGTTTACTCGGTAACCGGTTCGGCGGCGCGGGCGGCCTTCTTGGCGGCACGCTCGGCCATCGCCTTGCCGGGAGTGCCGGATTTGGCGTTGTTGCGGGCTGCTTTCGGGCGGACGCCGGCGGCTTCCAGGAAGCGGGCGACGCGGTCGGTCGGCTGGGCGCCTTCGGACAGCCAGTGGTTGACGCGGTCGAGGTTCATCACGACGCGCTTTTCGTCATCCTTGGCGAGCAGCGGGTTGTAGGTCCCCAGCTTTTCCAGGAAGCGGCCGTCACGCGGCATGCGGCTGTCCGTGGCGACGATGGAATAGAACGGGCGCTTCTTGGAACCACCGCGCGCAAGACGGATTTTCATGGCCATAGTGTAGTCTCCTTGGGTTTTGTCGAAGGTGCGTGATCCGCACCCTACGTGGTTGTTATTTCTGCAGTTTCTCGTGATGCCTGATAACTTCGCTGATGATGAAGGTCAGGAATTTCTTGGCGAGGTCGGGGTCAAGGTCGGCCTCTTTCGACAGGGCCTCAAGCCGCGCCATCTGCCGGGCCTCGCGGTCGGGGTCCGATGGCGGCAGGTTGTGTTCGGCCTTCAGACGCCCGACCGCCTGGGTCTGCTTGAAGCGTTCGGCCAGCGTGTAGACCAGGATCGCGTCCAGACGGTCGATCGAGAACCGGTGTTCCTTGAGCAGATCGGCAGCGCGGGTTGTCGCGTCCATCAGTTCCCCCTCTCCGACGTCCTGGCGTCGGCGTTCTGTCTGGCCGGCGTGGGCGTGTGAACCCAGACCTCGCTGCCGTCGTGCGTGCCGCCTTGCACCGCGCCCACGCGGCGCGCCAGGCGGACCGACGGGGCGTTTTCGGACGCGATGTAGCTGACCACGCGGTCCAGACCCAGCGCGGTGAACGCATGGGTGCGGGCGGCGGTCACAGCCTCGGTCGCGTAGCCGCGGCCCTCGGCGGAGGGGCGGAAGAGGTAGCCGAGTTCAGGCTCGGCATCTCCCGGTTCGAACCCGAGGAGAACGAAGCCAAGGACGTCGCCACCGGCCTTCGGCTCGACTGTCCAGGGACCGTGACCGCGCAGAAGCCAGGTGCCGCAGGAGGCGAGGAATTCGATGAAGGCGTCGTCGCGGCTGAACGGTCCGCCGAGATGCGGGGCGGCGGGGCCGGTCAGGATCTCGGCCCAGCCGTCGAAGTCTTCCAGCCGCGGGGCGCGCAGGCGCAGGCGGGCGGTTTCGATTTCCGGCAGCATACCGGAAAGCGTAGCCGCGAAGCTGGCCGCAGGGCCCGGAATGGCCATTTCGTGCGGGGCGCGCTGGGTCATGTCGGCACCACAGGGTGGCGCCAGATGTTGATCAGTTTGCCAAAGATCTCGGCGCTCCGCTCGGGCGCGGCACCAAGGCGGCGGGCCAGCGCTTCAGAGCGGGGGCTTTCCGGGTCGATGTAGCTGATCGGCGGGCGGGCGGTGATGCGGATGTGGTAGTCGTTGCGGGCGGCGCGGGCGGCTTCGACAGCGTAGCCCCGGCCTTCGTGGCCGTCAAAAAGGTGCCAGCCGAGTTCGGGTTCGTCCCAACCATCATGGTAGATCATGCCGATGCGGCCGATGAAGTCGCCCGCCTTGGTGTCGACCGAGAACAGGCCGTAGCCGCGCAGGACCCAGTGGCCGATATTGGCCAGAAGCCCGCGCCAGACCCATTGCCGGTCGCGCCCGCCGCCGACAAAGCTGGCGCGCGGGCTGTCGTTGAAGGCAAGCATGGCGGCAAAGTCCGCCTCGCGCGGTTCTCGCAGCACCAGACGCTCGGTCTGAATGATCGGGATGGGCAAGGGCATGACGTAGGTCATGCAGCCCTCTGCAAATCATGGCGTATCACGACGTCACCGAGGTCAATGCCGGGTAGTGACGGGTCAATCACCCCGCCGAGGCGGAGGCCAAGCGCGATGGACCGGGTGTTCGCAGGATCGATGATACTTGTGATGTGCGACCAGTCGAAACTGGCCGTCAACCAAGCCATGACAGCTTGAGCCGACTCGAAAGCGATGCCCTTGCCTTCCGCTTCCGGGACAACGAACCAGCCGAGTTCCGGCGCTGGATAGCCCTCGCCGTGAAAGATTCCAACCTCGCCAAGATAGGCGCCCGTCACGCGGTCATCGACTCCGAAGGGGCCATAGCCCTTGAGCTGCCAGAGGGCCACGTCTGCCGCCCAGGTCTTCCAGGCATGCACGCGGTCAAATGGCCCGCCTTCGTGGACCGAGCGATCTGATGTGAAGAACGCTGAGCGATGGTCGAAATCGGCAAGCTGCGGCGCGCGCAGGCGCAGCCGTTCGGTCAGAAGGACCGGCACGGCATCGGCAATCTTGCGCGCGGCGGGCAGCGTCATTTCTTCTTCATCAGCCCCGACAGGCCCGCGGGAAGCGTGATGCCGCGCGGCAGGCCGCCCATGCCGGGGGGCAGGCCGCCGCCCATGCCGCCAAGGCCACCGCTCTGTTGCATGCCCTTGGCCATCTCGGCCAGCTGGTCGGGCGACATCTTCGACGGGTCGGGCATGCCGCCCTTGCCAAGGAACTGCTTGATCATGTTCTTCATCATGCCGCCCTTGCCCATCTTCTTCATCATGTCCGCCATCTGCTTGTGCTGTTTCAGAAGACGGTTGAGATCGGCAACGTCCAGGCCTGAACCCGCTGCGATGCGCTTCTTGCGGCTGGCGGCGAGAAGATCGGGGTTCGCGCGTTCCTTCTTGGTCATCGAGTTGATCAGCGCGATCTGGTGGTGCAGCATCTTGTCGTTCAGGCCCGCGGCCTCGGCCTGGTTGGCCATCTTGCCCATGCCGGGCATCATGCCCATCAGGCCCTGCATGCCGCCCATCTTGAGCATCTGGTCCAGCTGCATCTTCAGGTCGTTCATGTTGAACAGACCCTTGGCAAAGCGTTTCGCCATGCGTTCGGCCTGTTCGGCTTCGAACGTCTCCTGCGCGCGTTCGACGAGAGCGACGATGTCGCCCATGCCCAGGATACGGCCCGCGACGCGTTCAGGATCAAAAGGCTCGATCGCGTCCATCTTTTCGCCAAGACCGACAAAGCGGATCGGCTTGCCGGTGACGGCGCGCATGGACAGGGCCGCGCCGCCGCGACCGTCGCCGTCCATCCGGGTGAGGACGACGCCGGTGATGCCGACCTTGCCATCGAATTCGGTGGCGACGTTCACGGCGTCCTGGCCGGTCAGGCCGTCGACGACGAGCAGCGTCTCGCGCGGTTGGGCGATGTCGCGGACGGACTGGACCTCGTCCATCAGGACTTCGTCGATGTGAAGACGTCCGGCGGTATCAAGGAAGACGACATCGTAACCGCCCAGGCTGGCTTGCGTCTTGGCGCGGCGGGCAATCTGGACGGCGGTTTCGCCCTTGACGATGGGCAGCGAGTCGACGCCGATCTGGAGCCCTAGGATCGCCAGCTGCTCCATCGCGGCGGGGCGGTTGGTGTCGAGCGAGGCGAGGAGAACTTTCTTGCCGTTCTTCTCTTTAAGACGCTTGGCGAGCTTGGCGGTGGTCGTAGTTTTCCCCGAACCTTGCAGACCAACCATCAGGATCGTCGCGGGCGGATTGTCGATCTTGAGCGCTTCGGGCGTGTCGTCGCCGGCCAAGACGCGGATCAACTCGTCGTGGACGATCTTCACGACCATCTGGCCGGGGGTGATCGACTTGGTGACGGCCGAGCCGGTGGCTTTTTCGGTCACGCGCTTGATGAAGTCGCGGGCGACCGGCAGGGAAACGTCAGCTTCAAGTAGCGCAGTCCGGACTTCGCGCAGGGCGGTAACGACGTCGGCCTCGGACAGCGCTCCGGCCTTGGTCAGACGGTCGAAGACGCCGCCAAGGCGTTCTGAAAGGCTTTCGAACATCGCATCACCTCATCTTGCGTGTGCCCCGATATGGGACTCCCGCCGCCGTCTGCAAACCGACCCGCGGCGCAAAGCGGAATGGCACCCGTGGGCGCAACTGCGCTGACGGATGTCGATCCCGGGCAATGCCCAAGGGACCGGAAGCTGCTGCCTCCGGGGAATTGGGCTGGGCGTTACGCCGAAATGGCGGGGGAGTCAATGAGCGCCAACATGTCGATGGCCAGAGCGTGAGGCCATGGCTTTTCTCAAGGTCGCGTCACAGGTCAGCCGACGGTGGGCAGGTCAGCCAGGCTTTTCACCGCATCGCACCGGGCAAGGAGGCCGTCCAGCGTCTCGCGGTCGATCCAGGGGAAGGCGGCGGCCAGCGCGCGATCGACGGCGGCGGCATGGCGGCGGCCCCGCCGGCTGTTTCGTTCGCGCTGCACGGCACCAAGGATCTTGTCCTGCCGGGCAGCCGTATCGTTGTCGAAATGCTGGGTGCGGATATGCGAATGGAAGGTCGGGTCCGATACCACCGGCCAGCGGGTCCACACGTTGCCATGCATCATCTGATAGGGGTTCTTCTGAAAGCCGCCCCCGTTCACGGTCGCCAGGCCGATGGCGGTCAGGAAACGCTGCTGCACCATCGAGACGCCAGTGGGGACGTCGGGGCCGGCGGGAAAGAGGAAGATGCCGGTCGGGAAGGTGACGTGGGTTCCCGGCGAGAGGACCCGGGTCACATGGCGCAGGCGGGAGATGAAATTCACTGACACGGCGTCATCGTCATCCAGCCGGAAATGCACCGAACTGGCCCGGCCCTTGTAGCCCGCGGACTCCAGCATGAAGCGGTGGAAAGCATAGTCGCCGCGAGTCTCCTCCGAGAATTCGACCACAGCGCCAGGGAGCTTGGCGCAGATTGCCCTTAGACGGTCCTTGAAGCGATCAGGCATGACGGCAGAGGACATGATCACCGTCTTGAAGGCCGGGTCGGTCTGGTGGATCAGGCTGGGCAGCGTCAGGTTCTCGAACAGGAAGAACCGGCGCGACATGCGGGTCTCGTCATAAAGCCGGGCAAGTGCCGTGCCGTCTTCGTCAGGGCGTTCGCGCGTGTCGGTGAAGCCGTAGAAGGAAAAGCGGATATGCCCATAGATCTGTCGGTCTTCGAACACGCGCGCACCTTTCAAGATTGCCGGACAAGGGGAACAATGCCCTGTGCCATGTCAAGCAGGACAATGGGTGGCGCTGTCAGGTTTGCGTCCAGGCAAGCCAACGGTTGATCGCCGCGGCGTTGACCTCGGCACCGCTGCCGGAACTGTAGATGCTGGACAGTGGCACCGGGCCCGTCAGGGTCTTCAGCACAGTGCGGTGCGTGACGCTGGTGGTGCGGTTACCGCTGTTGCCGGTGGAAGACGAGCGCGAGGTTTCGACTTCAGCGCCGGTGACATCGGTCAGGGACAGGGTCCGCTCTTCCTGCCCCATCAAGCTGCGCGAGCGGATCACCACTGCGCCGGACTTGCGGTCGAACATGACAAACTCTCGCCGGACGAAGGCGACGAAGCAGACGGCAAGGAGGGCGGAAGCCGCGCCAAAGCCAAGCGTCAGCCAGACACTTTCTTGGTAAAGCCCAAGGGCAAGCGCCAGGAGCAGCAGGATGCAGATGATCAGCACGCTGCCCAGAAGCCAGGGCCGACTTTCCAGTACCAGACAGTGGGGGGTGTCCTGAGTGACGTTCAATCTTTGCGCTCCTGCTTGCCGCGATGGTGCCGAGGTCGGGTTCACCCCGTCAAGCGGTTCTCCCTTGCAAATCGGCCCTCAAGCTGGGTTCATGTGCACAGATGCACCAAGGAGGGCGGAATGGAGAACTGGGACGAGATCCGCACGGCATTCCAGGTGGCGCGTCTGGGCACCGTTTCGGGCGCGGCCGAGGTGCTCGGGGTTCACCATGCCACGGTCATCCGGCACATCGACGCGCTGGAAAGACGGCTGGGCGCCAAGCTTTTCCAGCGTCATGCAAGGGGCTACACACCAACGGAATCGGGGCGTGATCTGTTGGCAGTGGCCCAGACGACCGAGGAACAGTTCGCCCACCTGGTCAGTCGGATCAAGGGCCAGGGCGAGACGGTGTCGGGTGAACTGGTGGTCACATCGATCGCCGGAATCCCGGATCTTCTGACCCCGGTGATGGTCAGCTTCCAGGACAAATTCCCAGACGTCCGGGTGCGCTTCTTGACCGACATGCGGGTCTTTCGGCTGGACTACGGCGAGGCGCATATCGCGATCCGGGCGGGCAATGGACCCGAGGAACCCGATAACGTGGTCCAGCCGCTGGCGCGAATCAAGGCGGCGCTTTACGCTTCCCGCGCGTATGTGGAGCAGTTTGGAAAACCTGCGTCCGAGGCGGAGTTCGCTGGTCACCGATTTGTCTGCACCGATGCCGAAGTGACGCGCGCGCCGTTCCACCGCTGGCTGCGCGCGACGGTCCACCCGGACCAGATCGCCTACGCCGCCACCGAGCCCGCAGCGCTGGAGCAGGCGGTGCGGAGCGGCGCCGGGATCGGGTTCATGATGAGCTTCCGGGCCTCGGAGGACCCGAACCTGGTCGAGATCCTTCCGCCGCGACCGGACTGGGAGTCGCTGCTGCGGATCGTCACCCACGTCGACCTGCACCGGACGCGGAAGGTGCAGGCCTTCCTTGGACACCTGAAGGATTCAGCGAAGGAATGGAAGTTCTGCGCCTGAGCCTGGCCGGACTGTCACAACCGGCCCGTGGACATCTGGCGATGCTGGCATTTTCGGCACTCTTGGCCGGGTCTTTCTCGCTGGGGGTGCTTGCCGCGCCCCATATCGACCCCGGCGCGCTATCGGTGGTGCGGTTCATCCTGGCCGGAGTGCTGGTCGGGTCGGCGGCGGCTGTGACGACGGGCATCCCGCGCAGCGCCTGGTCAGCGCCTTGGCGCTATCTGGTGTTGGGCGGGCTTCTGGGCGCCTATTTCGTGCTGATGTTCGAGGGTTTGAAGACGGCGCCTGCGGTCTCGGCGGCGGCGGTTTTCACGCTGACGCCGATGATGGCGGCCGGTTTCGGCTGGCTGTTCCTGCGGCAACGGCTGACCCGTCGGATGGCAGTGGCGCTGGCTGTCGGGGGCCTGGGCGCACTGTGGGTGATCTTCAGGGCCGACCTTGACGCGCTCGTCCGGCTGGAGATCGGCAGGGGCGAGGTGATCTATTTCGTCGGCTGCATCGCCCATGCCGCATATGCCCCTTTGGTGCGAAAGCTGAATCGGGGTGAGCCCGCGGTGGTATTCACCTTCGGCATGATGGTGGCGGGGACGGTTCTTCTGGCGTTGTACGCCTGGCCTGCGGTTGTGGCGACCAAATGGACGGCGCTGCCGGGGATTGTCTGGGCGACGCTGGTCTATGTGGCAGTGGCGGCCAGTGCGATGACCTTTGTGCTGCTGCAATTCGCGACGCTACGCCTCCCCGCGGCCAAGGTGATGGCCTATACCTACCTTGTGCCAAGCTGGGTCGCACTGTGGGAATTCTTGATGCACGGATTGGTCCAGCCTGGCCTGGTGTTGGTGGGGGTTGCGATGACCGTTCTGGCGCTGGTGTTGTTGCTGAAGGAGTGAAGAGAACGCTTGTCGGTGGCTTCGTCGGTCGGGTCGACGGCTTTGCGACGAGAAGACAGGTTCACAGGAGGGGCGGGTCAGGGGCGGAAGGCTGCCAAACCGTCCGTGAGGTAGCGCTCTGCCAACGTCAGCGTGCCTTGCGTATAGGCAGTCCCGCCCAGAACCTGCGCGGTATCGCTGTCGGCGCGGGTGGCAAGCCAGGCCGTCAGCAGCACCCGGCGCAGGAAGATGAGCCCCGGGATCATCGCCAAGTCTTCGCGGCGCAAGGTGGCGATGCGGCAATAGCCGTCCGTCCATCGGGAGATGAGTTCGGGCAGGCGCGGGTCGGTTTCGATGAAGCTGACGGCAGAGGCCAGGTCGTAGGCCCACCAGCCAAAACCGCAGTCATCGAAGTCGATGGCAGTAAGCGTGTCGCCGCTGACCATCAGGTTCGCCAGGCGGAGGTCGGCGTGGATCAGTCCGAAGCTGTCCGGACCGGTTCCATAGGCTTGGAGGTCGGCAGCAAGGGCGTCCGTCGCGCGGACAAGCAGCGCTTCGCCCTGGGGCTCTAGTCCCTGAGCCTGCCGCCACTGGCCCCAATGGGGGGTCGGTCCCAGGATCGTCTCCACATCCCAGCGCTTGCGTGCAAAGCCTTTGGGCGGGGTCCATTCGCGGGCGTGGAGATGCAGGCGCGCGGTGATTTCTCCAAGGGGCGCGAACCATCGGGCGAGGTCATCGCCGGGCCGAAGCTCCTCGCCCTCGATCAAGGCGAAGGCGACGATGAAGCGGGTGTCGACTTCGGTCACGAGGCCCTGTGTGCCTGCGACGGGGCGGACGGCGTTCAGGCCTGGAAGGTCCTGCAAGGCGGTCAGCCAGGCGAGTTCGGAACCGATCTCTGGCTTGGTGTGGTAGCCTTGGCGGTGGAGGCGGAGGACAAGGTCACCTGCGCGCCAGGTCTCGTTTTCCGAGCGATTGAGAAGGGAAAGCGGGGTGTCTTCGGGCAGTCCGTAGCAGGGAAGCGCCCGGCGGATCAGGTCAGACATCGCTACCCCGGCGGAGAAGGTAGATGTCCATGATCCAGCCATGCTGGGCGCGCAGGCGGGCGCGGGTGGCGAGGATTTCGTCCGAAACCTCGGACAGCGGGCCGTGGATCAGCGTTTCCTCCGGCATGCCGACATAGGCGGCCCACCAGATTTCGGTACCCGCAGGATCAAGAGCGGTGAAGGCGCCGCCCTTGTCCAGCATCACCGCGACTGTCGTGGCCGAGGCCGGCCAGCCGTGGTCGCGCATGTGCCGGCCGGTGGTGATGGTTACCGGGGCGGCAAGGGTGTTCAGAGGGATGGCGTGGGCTGCCGTCAGGGCCTGCAGGCTGCTGATGCCGGGGATGACCTTGACGGTCAGGTCCGGCAGACGGGCCGCAATCCGCAGCGTGCTGTCGTAGAGCGAGGGGTCCCCCCAGACCATCAGCGCGACGGTCCGTGCGCCGGGATGGGCAAGGATGCAATCCGCCCAGACCTTCGCTATGGCGTCATGCCAGTCGTTCACCGCTGCAAGATAGTCGTCCTGGTCGGCGCGCTGTGGCACGTCGTAGTCCACCACCGGGACGGGGGTGGTCAGCACCCGCGACAGGATCTGGCGGCGCAGGTCGGCAAGGTCGGACTTCGCCTCGCCCTTTCTCGGGATCAGGATCACGTCGGCCGCATTCAACGCGCGGATGGCCTGGCCGGTAATGTGGTCGGGGTTTCCGGTGCCGATACCGATCAGCAAAAGGGTGGTCACAGCATCGCCTCGGCCAGATTGCCGACGAGGATCAGGCCGGGAAGCGAGGAGCGGTCCTTGGCCAGCGTCCGGGCAAGATCCGCGACGGTGGAGCGGTGCAGCACCTGTTCTGGCGTCGAGACCGCCTCGGCCAGCAGCGCGGGGGTGTCGGGCGGCAGGCCGTGGGCAATCAGAGCCTGGGCCAGTGCGGGAAAGGTGCGCTTGCCCATGTAGATCACGGTCGTGGCGCCCGGATCTGCCAGCGCGGGCAGGTTCAGGCCCGGCGGCAGGTTGCCGGTGGTATCGGCGGCGGTGATGAACTGGACCCGCTGGGCATGCATCCGGCGGGTCAAGGGGATACCTGCAGCAGCCGCGGCAGCCGAGGCCGAAGTGACGCCGGGAATGATCTCGCAGGGGATGCCGGCCGCGCGGACGGCGGTCAGCTCTTCCTCCAGCCGCCCGAAAATTCCGCTGTCGCCGGATTTCAGGCGGACGACATGCACCCCGGTCAGGGCATAGTCCACCAGCAGGCGACTGACATGATCCTGCTTTGGTGAGGCGCGACCCGCCCGCTTGCCGACGCCGACCAGGTCCGCTCCGGGCTTTGCAAGCGCCAGGATCGGGCCGGACGACAGATCGTCAAACAACACGGCATCCGCCCGCTCCAGCGCCTTGACCGCCTTGACGGTCAGAAGCTCGGGGTCGCCGGGTCCGGCAGAAACGAAGGTGACATATCCGGTCATGGCGCGGGAGCGATCAGATGAAAGAAGGTGCCGGTCGATAGCCCGCCGCCTGACTGGAGTCGAGTGCTGCCGGTTTCATCCACCATGGCCCCGGTCGCATCCCGGACTTGCGCCAGGGGGGCGTCCGGCTGGGCGAGGATGGTGGAATAGTGGAACTCGTGCCCGCGAAGCAGGCTTCCCGCACCGTGTCCGGGAACGGCATGGGCAAGCGTTGCACTGCGGTATCCAAGATGCATCTTGCGCTTCTCGAAGCTGGTGACAAGACCGAGAAGCCCCGCCATCTGGTGCCGGGCCCCGTCCTTGTCGATGATCGCCTCGCCCATGGCCATGTAGCCCCCGCACTCGCCGTGGACGGGCTTCGCGCGGGAAAATGCCAGAAGACCCGCGCGGAACCGGTCGGCGTTGGCCAAGGTTTCGCAGTGCAACTCCGGGTATCCGCCGGGCAGCCAGCACACATCGGCCGTCGGGTCGGGGGCATCGTCGCCAAGGGGAGTGAACGGCAATACCTCGGCCCCGGCCGCGCGCCAGCCGTGCAGAAGGTGCGGATAGACGAAGCTAAATGCCGCGTCACGGGCGAGAGCAATCCGTTGGCCCGGAGGAATGACCTTGGCGGGGGCCGCAGGTCCGGCACACGTCGCAGCGGCGGCAATGAGGGCATCAAGGTCCACGCCGTCGCGCATCAGTTGCGCCGCTTCCGCGATCAGCGCCTGAAGGGCGGGTTGCTCTTCTGCCTGAACGAGGCCCAGATGACGTTCCGGCATCGCGATGGTGGCGCGTTTGGGCAGGACGCCCAGAACCGTCAGCCCCGCCTCGGCCATCCCGGCCCGCACCAGCGCCTCGTGGCGGGGAGAAGCGATCCGGTTCAGGATCACCCCGGCCACGTGAACCCCCGGCCGGAACCGCGCCAGCCCCTGCGCCACCGCCGCGGCCGTCTGCGCCTGGCCGGAGGCGTCGATGACCAGCACGACAGGCCAGCCCATCCGCGCGGCAAGGTCGGCGCTGGCCCCGTTGCCCGTGGCCCCAGTGGCGGCCACCCCGTCGAACAGGCCCATCGAGCCTTCCGCCAGCACAAGATCGGCCCCCTGTGCCACCGCCAGCATCCCGTCCAGCATGGCCGCCGGCATCGCCCAGGTGTCCATGTTGAACGACCAGCGCGCGGACGCCGCCCGGTGGAAGGCCGGGTCGATGTAGTCAGGCCCGTTCTTGAAGGGCTGGACCACCAGTCCCCGTTCGCGCAGGGCGGCCAGGAGTCCCAGCATGACGGTGGTCTTGCCGGTGCCACTGGCGGGCGCGGCGATGAGCAGGCCCGGGATCAACGGCCGGTTCCCGGGAAGCGCGGGTGGGTTCCGACCGGCCGATAGCGGCGATCGTAATCCCCGGCGTAAAGGCGGCTCTCTTCGAAACCCTCCTGTGCCAACGCCGGGCCGACAAGGATCAGCGCCGTGCGCTCCACCTCCTCGGGCACGGCGGCCTTCAAGGTGGCCAGCGTCGCGCGGATGATCCGCTGGTCGGGCCAGGAAGCACGCCAGACCACCGCGACCGGACACTCCGCCCCGTAATGCGGGATCAGCTCGGCCGTCAGCTTGTCGACCAGATGCACGGACAGGTGCAGGGCCAACGTCGCCCCGGTGGCGGCAAATGCGGTCAGCGTCTCGCGCCGGGGCATCTGCGTCGCCCGCCCCTCGACCCGCGTCAGCACCACCGACTGCGCAAGTCCCGGCAGGGTAAGTTCTACCCCAAGGGCCGCCGCCGCCGCCGCGAACGAAGGGACGCCGGGCGTCACGTCATAGGAAATACCCAGGTCCCGCAGGCGCCGCAGCTGCTCGCCCATTGCAGACCAGACCGACAGGTCCCCCGAATGCAGCCGCGCCACGTCCTGCCCTGCACGATGCGCCGCGACGACCTCGGCCATGATCTCGTCCAGCGACAAGGGCGCGGTGTTGACGATGCGGCAGCCCGGCGGGCAGTGCGACAGGATTGCCTCCGGCACCAGAGACCCGGCGTACAGGCAGACCGGCGACGACGCGATGAGGTCCCGCCCCCGCAGTGTCAGCAGGTCCGCCGCCCCCGGCCCGGCTCCGATGAAATGGACCGTCATGCCGCACCCTTGCAGAGACGACGCCCTGCCCTTTCACATTTGTCCAAATATCCCCTGCGGAGCACGCCCGAGCCGGTTGCACGCCCTTTGCGCGCAGAGCCGCGCGCTGCAAGGCGCCTTACTGCATCGACGCCCGTCACAGGGGGCTCTCCGCTATGGCCGCCGTCGCTGTGCTGTCTGAAGTCACCGCCCGCGGCCCGCGCAGCACCGCACCTTCCCCCGCCGCCACAAGAGCGGCGGCTTCCGCGACCGAACCTGTGCCGAACATCCCGTCGATCCGGTCGGACCGGGTCAGTGTCGCGACACCGCGCAGGTCTTCCGGCATTAAAGCCACGACCGGCAGGTCCAGCGCCCGTGCCAGCGGTTCCAGTTCGTGAACCTTCGTCGCCAACGTCGCCAGATGGGTCACGCCCTGTGCCCCGCCGGCTTTGGTCAGCACATCCTGCAAGGCAGCAAGGGTGACCCCCGGCCGGAACCCGAAACCTGCAACGATCATCGGATAACGCTCCACTGCAGGATGGGGAGGGCCGCCTTCCATCCGCGCTTGCTGCCAAGGGCGGCGGGTTCGGATATCTCGATCCTCTGCAGCGATCCACCGTGGCGGGCCGACCAGTCAAGGGCCAGCGCCTCGGTTTCCAGCGTGACCGCATTCATCACAAGCCGCGTCCCACACCGAATGAGCTGCCATATCTCGGTCAACAAGGCCGTTGACGCCCCGCCACCGACGAAAACGGCGTCTGGCGCGGAAAGGTCCGCCAGTCCTTCCGGAGCGCGGGCTTCTGTCAGGCGATACCGATGGCCAAGCCCGAAAGCCTCGATGTTCGTGCGGGCGCGGCCCGCCCGGACGGGGTCGGCCTCCAGCCCCTCGACTCCGGCCCCGCCGGCCAGCAGCCATTCGATCCCGATGGAGCCCGAGCCCGCGCCGATATCCCAAAGCACTTCGCCACGCCGGGGGGCCAAAGCTGAAAGGGTCAGCGCGCGGACCGACCGCTTGGTGATCTGCCCATCATGCTGGAAAAGCTCGTCCGGCAGGCCAGAGGCCCCCGGCAGGCCGGGATCGGTAGCCTCGATGGCTGCCGAGACCGGGGCTGCAACAGGATTGTCCGGCAGGCCCTGCGTTATCCGCTCCAACGGCCCACCAAGGCGTTCCAGCACCGTCAGCTTGGCATTCGGATGGCCGTTGTCCTTGAGCCAACGGTCGAGTTCGGTCACTGCAGCGGCATCGCGAAGGGTGCAGATCGCGCGCACCCCTCTTCCAAGGACCGGTCGCAGCCGGGCAAGAGGCGCGGCGTGCAGGCCGAGGGTCATACACTCCTCAAGGCGCCATCCCAGCCGGTTTGCGACCAGTTGGAAGGTGGAAGGTGCCGGGTGGGACACCCACTCGCCGGGAGCGAGATGCGCCATCAGACTGCCCCCGGCGCCGAACCAGAAGGGGTCGCCCGATGCCAGGACGACCGTGGGGGTGCTGCGGCGGTCAAGCACCGGGTGGATGTCGAACGGCACAGGCCACGGCTGGCCCCTCTCCCCAGCCTCGACCAAAGCCAGGTGACGCGGACCGCCGAAGATCGTACGTGCAGACTTCAGTGCGGCGCGGCTTGCGGGCGAGAGCGAAGCGGGTCCATCTTCGCCAAGGCCGATTATCGTCAACCACGCTTCAGATTCGGGATCACGCATGACACGGATACTCCTTCTTGGCGGCACGACCGAGGCGAACCTTCTGGCGCAGGCCATCGCGACGGCTGGGCTTTCGGGAGTCTACTCCTACGCCGGGCGCACCGAAGCGCCAATGGGCCAGCCGATCCACATGCGCGTCGGCGGCTTCGGCGGGGCAGAGGGTCTGCGGACCTATCTCAAGGCGGAAGGGATCACCCATGTGGTCGACGCCACCCATCCCTTTGCCGCGCAGATGAGCAGCAACGCCGTTGCCGCCTGCGCGGCCGAGGGTATCGCGCTGATTGCACTTGAACGCGCGCCCTGGAGGCCAAACGAAGACGACCGCTGGATGCATGTGCCGGATATTCCAAGCGCTGTTGCGGCGCTCGCCGGACCGGCGCAGCGCGTGTTTCTGGCGATCGGACGGCAGCACATCGACGCCTTCGCAGCACACCCCCAGCATCGGTATCTGTTGCGGCTGGTGGACACTCCGACCAGCCCCCTGCCCTTCCCGGCGGACGTGGTCGTGGCGCGCGGGCCCTTCGATGTCGCGGGCGACACGGCGCTGATGCAGGAGCATCGCATCGAGGTGGTCGTGGCCAAGAACGCGGGCGGCAAGGGCGCGGTGGCCAAGATCGCCGCGGCCCGGGCGCTGGGTTTGCCGGTGGTGATGATCGACCGGCCCGTGATTCCGCCCCGCCGCGTGGTGCACAGCGTGGCGGGGGTCATGGCCTGGCTGAACGGTTAGACCAAGCGTAAGACTTTTCGAAAAGTCTTGCAAAATCCTTCGAAGGATTTTGGCCCAGTGCCCGAGCACGCTCATCCCGCGCTCCTGGGGGAGTAGACGAAGCGGCCGACGCGACGGGTCGCGGAGTTGCCGACGATGACGACGGTGCGCATGTCGGCCATTTCGGGCGTCGCTTCGCCGAGGGTGACGGTTGTCAGGCGCTGCTCGGGGGTCGAAACGGCGCGGGCGAAGGTGATGAGGCGGTCCGGCCCGCATTCCTCGCGCAGGGTGTGCAGGGCCTTGGTGAAGCCCTCGGGCCGGGTGGCGGAGCGGGGGTTGTAGAAGGCCATTGCGAAGTCGGCCTTCGCGGCGTGGCGGAGGCGGGTTTCGATCACCTCCCAGGGTTTCAGGTTGTCGGATAGGTTGATGCAGCAGAAATCGTGACCCAGGGGCGCGCCCGCTGCCGCCGCTGCCGCCAGCATCGCGGTGATGCCGGGCAGGACGCGGATGTCGAGTTCCTGCCAGTCGGGGCGGCCTTCCAGTGCCTCGAAAACGGCCGAAGCCATGGCGAAGACGCCGGGATCGCCGGAGGAGACGACGACGACTCGTTTGCCCTCCGCCGCCATCTCCAGCGCGGCACGGGCGCGGTCGAGTTCGACGCGGTTGTCGGAGGGGTGGAGGGTGAGGCCTTCCCTTGGGGCCACGCGGGCGACGTAGGGGATGTAGCCGACGACGTCGGTCGCCTGGGCCAGGGCGTCGGTGACCTCGGGCGTGACCAGGCGGTCGTCGCCGGGGCCGAGGCCAGCGATTGTCAGCAGGCCACTCACTCCAGAATCTCCGGGCGGCGGCCGTGGCCGTGGACGAGGACGATCGCGAAATAGGGGCAGTCCGCGGCATCCACTTCGGCGAGGCGGGCGACGCGCTGGTTCGGCATCGTGCCACGTTCCACGAGCCAGGCTTGGTCCAGCCGCCCCGCCCTCTCCAGCGCGCGGCGGACGCGGGGGAGATTGCGGCCGGTCTTCATCACGACCAGCGCATCGGCTGTCTCCATGTGGCGGACGAGGTCCTCCTCCGGCAGGGTGCCCATGAGCACCGTCAGCACATCGTCGCCCCAGGTGATCGGCGTGTCCGTCGCGTGCCAGCAGCCAGTCATTCCGGTGATGCCGGGGATCACCTCGACCGGCACGCGGCCCTGCAGGCGAGAGTGGAGGTGCATGAAGCTCCCGTAGAAGAACGGGTCACCTTCGCACAGAACGACGACGTCCCCGGTCTGGGTGAGGGTCGCGAGGCGGTTCGCCCAGTCGTCGTAGAACCGGGCGAGCGCGTCGGTATAGGCGGGGCTGTCGAAGGGGAGCTCGGTCGTGACGGGGTATTCCATCGGGTATTCGATGGCGTCGAGAGAGAGCATCCCCTCCACGATGCGTCGCGCCTGTCCCGCGCGGCCTTCCTTGCGGAAGTAGGCGATGTGTTTGGCAGCACCAATGGTTCGGGCGGCGCGGAGGCTCATCAGGTCGGGGTCGCCGGGGCCGAGGCCGGCACAGATGACCTTGCCGGTGGCGGGAGCCATTGTCATTCGATCCTCGACGCGAGCGCGTTGACAGCAGCGACGGTAATGGCGCTTCCGCCGAGGCGGCCCCTGACGATCAGGCTGGGTACGGGTGGGGCCTCCATCAGTGCGTCCTTTGACTCGGCCGCGCCGACGAAGCCCACGGGGCAACCGATGATCGCGGCGGGGCGGGGGCAGGTGGGGTCTTCAAGCATGTTGAGGAGGTGGAAAAGGGCGGTGGGCGCGTTGCCGATGGCGACAACGGCACCCTCAAGGTGCGGGCGCCAGAGTTCCACGGCAGCCGCAGAGCGGGTGTTTCTCATGCTGGCCGCGAGGCCTGGCACGGCGGGGTCCTGCAAGGTGCAGATGATCTGGTTGTCGGCGGGCAGGCGTTTCTTCGTGATGCCCTCGCTGACCATGCGGACGTCGCAGAGGATCGGCGCTCCGGCCTCCAGTGCGGCGCGGGCTTGGATGGCCATGCCGGGGGAGAAGCGGATGTGGGGTGCCAAGTCGACCATCCCGGCGGCGTGGATCATGCGGACGGCGACGACCTCTTCTTCGGGCGAGAAGCGGGCGAGGTCGGCCTCGGCCCGGATCATGGCGAAGCTTTGGACGTAGATCGCTGCGCCGTCGGTTTCATAGCTGTGGGGCATGGAGGGCCTTCAGGTGGTCTTGGACGGCCTTCGGGGTGAGGCCGGTGAGGCTGGGCGTGTCGGAGGCGGTGCCGTTTCGGATCAGGTCAAAGCCCTGTGCGGTGCCCGTGAGGGTGAGGGCGGCGGCGGCGGGGTGGGCGCAGCCCTTGGCGCAGCCGGAGAGATGGAGGCTCAGGGTTGGCGGAAGGTGGGGCGCGAGTTGAAGGGCGAGGGAGCGGGTCTCCTGCAGACCCTGCGGGCAGGTGGGCGCCCCGGTGCAGGCGGTGATGCGGAGGATCGGGTCTGACGGATCGGTGATGAGGCCGGGAATCGTTGGCAAGGTGGTCGCGCCGACGAGGAACAGCATCCGCCAGGGGGTCGGGCGGATTTCGAGGTTCAGGGCGGCGAGTTGACGGAGCGTCTCTGCCCGCATCTGGCCGAAAGCAAGGGCGACGAGGGCGCCTTCTGGGTGCAGGCCGGGAGTCGGCGGCGGGAGGGGAGCTGCAGGCGCAGTGGTGCATCCCGGCGGGATTGTGCCGCGGGCGATGAGGGCGCCCATGCGGCCCCGGCCGTTGGTGATGCCCCCTTGGGCGACGAACCAGCGGACGAGGGCGAGAACGTCCTTTGCGAGGTCGGTGACGGGTTTGCCGAACGAGTGGCCGTCAGCGCGGAGGAGGAGGGTGCCGTCCTCGGCACGCTCAAGGCGGATGTCGGCGGAGGTGGCGGTGAGGACGGGGTTGGGGCCGGTGTCAATGGCGAAGCCGAACTTGCCGGGCAGGCGGGGCATGTGGGCGAGTGCTTCGGTGAGGGTTTCGGCGAAGGTCGTGGTTTCGGCGTCGCCGAACGGCGTGAGGATGAAGTTGCGCAGGGATTCCGTCTCGATGTCGGCGTCGATGAGGCCCTGAGCGCGGAGGTCGTCGATGAGCCTTGGGTGCGAGGCCTCGGTCACGCCGCGCAGTTGCAGGTTGGCGCGGGCGGAGAGGTCGAGGATGCCGTTGCCGTGGGTTGTCGCGGCCTGAGCGATGGCCTGGGCCTGGATGGGAGTGAGGCGGCCCATTGGCGGGCGGATGCGGACAACAAGGCCGTCGCCGGATTGCATCGGGCGGAGGGCGCCGGGGCACCAGCCCTTTATCTCCCAGGCGGTCATGCGGCACGCCATTGGGTTGGGGCGGCTGCTGAATTGAGCGCTGACGCGCAAGCCTTTTGTCTCGCCTCTGCGCGCGAAGGGCGCGCAACCGGCTCGGAGGTGCGCGCCGCGCGGGGGATGTTTGGGCAAATGTGAAAGGGTCTGGTCATGCGGCACCGTCCAGCCTGGCGGCGATGGAGTTGCGGCGGGTTTGCCAGAGGCCGGCATCGCGGAGGCGGCGGAAGAGGTCTTCCATGGCTTGCAGGGCTTGGGGGTTTTCCTTGGCGAGGAAATCGCGGACTTCGTCCCGGCCGAGGGTGGCGTCGTGGTAGAGGTCGAAGAGGTGGGGCGGGACGACCTGCGCGAGGTGGGCGAAGGCGGCCATGTGGTCGAGGGTGGCGGCGATTTCGGCACCACCCCGGTAGCCATGGTTCATCATGCCGGCCGCCCAGAGGGGGTTGGCGGCGCGGGCGCGGACGGTGCGGGCGATTTCCTCGGTCAGGGTTCTTGCGCGGGGGTCGCCTACGCGGGTGGCGTCGAGGTGGTAGAGGGTGGGTGCGGCTCCGCCGAGTTTGGCGACGGCGGCTGCGAAACCGGCTTCGTGGGCGGCGTAGTCGGCGGCCATCAGGACATCGGTTTCGGGCAGGTCCTGGGGGTGGACGAAGGCGTCGGCGTTCAGCACGCGGGTTTCCAGCGCGGCGCGGTTTTCGGTGGACTGGCCGTCGGGGCCAATGGCCCAGGACGAGGCGTTGAGCCAGGCTTCGCCAGCGGCGGCGCGGGCCTCGTCGGTGAAGGTGTCGGCGGCGATGCCCAGGCCGTAGAGGCCGGGTTTGGGGCCGAAGACCCGCGCGGAGCGGGTGGTGTAGGGGTTGTCTTCGGGGGTTTCGTCGCGTTGCGACAGCGCTTCGGACCCGGCTTCGAACAACTGGGCGAGGGTCGGGAAGACGTCGCGGAAAAGGCCGGAGACGCGGAGGGTGACGTCGATCCTGGGGCGGCCCAGGATCGCGAGGGGGAGGATTTCGAAGCCTGAGACGCGGGCGGCACCGTCATCCCATTTGGGCGCGAGGCCAGCGAGGTGGAGGGCCATGGCGAACTCTTCCCCCGCCGTGCGCATCGTGGCGCTGCCCCAGAGGTCCACGACAAGGCCGCGCGGGTAGTCGCCGTGGTCCTGCAGGTGGCGGCGGATCAGTTCCTCGGCCAGCTTGACGCCCTGGGCATGGGCGTTGCGGGAAGGGACGGCGCGGGGGTCGACACTGTAGAGGTTGCGGCCTGTGGGGAGGACGTCTGAGCGGCCCCGGTTAGGGGAACCTGCGGGGCCGGGAGCGACCTTCTGGCCGTTGAGGGCGGTGAGAAGGCCCTCGGTCTCGCCGGGAGCCTGGCCGAAGATGTGAAGGCCGTGGCCGAACTGGCTTTCTTTCAGGTCGCAGACGAAGCGGTCGATCCGGGTGATCGCCTCGGCCGGGGTGGCATCTTCTGGCAGGCCAAGGTCGGCGGCGACGCCGGAGGATGCCGCCTCGTCGCGGATGCTGGCGATCAGGCGCGTGCGGCGGGCGGGGTCAAGGCCGTCGGCGGTGGAATATTCGTCAAGGAGGCGTTCGAGGCGAAGGAGTTCCGGCGGGGTGGCGCTTTGCACCATCGGGGGCGGGAGGTGGCCGAGGGTGACGGCGCCGATGCGGCGCTTGGCTTGCGCCGCCTCGCCCGGATCATTGACGATAAAGGGGTAGATGACGGGGGTGGGGCCGATCAGGGCCTCGGGCCAGCAGGTGTCGCTTAGCGCGACCGATTTGCCGGGGAGCCACTCCAGCGTGCCATGCGCGCCCATGTGGATGAGGACGGGAAGGCCTTGGGCGCGGAGACAGAGGTAGAAGGCGACATAGGCGTGTAGCGGGGTGCGGGAAAAGTCGTGGTAGCTTTCGTCGCGGGTCGCAACCTCGCCGCGTTCGGGTTTCAGGGCGATGAGTCTGTTGCCCCGGCGGGTGGCGGGAAAGTGGATCTGGACTTGGCGCAAGGATGGGTCGGAGGTGGGGGTGCCCCAG
>JANOCQ010000203.1:0-4863 GCA_031412255.1 Paracoccaceae bacterium
GGCGTGCCGGGGATGCGCAGAAGCGCGCCGGGCACGTTTTTCTGACCTGACTTGCCCACAGCCCCATGCTAGAGACCCAGCCAAAGACCGACCGACCAAAGGACATGTCGAAGATGGCAAAGACCACGAGCACCGCACTGGCCCTGATCCTGGCGCTGACCGCTGCCCCCCTGTTGGCGCAGACGGAAGCCGCCCCCGCAACAGAAGAGACCGCCCCCGCCGACGCCGCTACGGCCGAGAACCTTGCGCTGGGACAAGAGGTGGATGCAGCCGACGGTCCGGGCAGCACCTATACCGCCGCCAACTTCGAAGCCTGGGAGCAGAAATGCGTCCGGACAGAAGCTGGTGTCGATCCGTGCCAGCTTTACCTGCTCCTGAAGGACCAGGAGGGCAACGCTGTCGCCGAGTTCACGATGTTCAACCTGCCCGCCGGTTCGGAAGGTCCGGCCGTCGCCGGTGCGACCTTCATTGCACCCCTGGAAACCCTGCTGACCGCCGGGATGACGTTGCAGATCGGCGAAGCGAAGGGAAAGCTCTATCCCTTCACGTTCTGCGCCCAGATCGGCTGCGTCGCCCGCATCGGCTTCACGGCCGAAGAGATCACCGCCATGAAAGCGGGGGCCAACGGCAAGATCACGATCGTTCCCTTCGTCGCCCCCGATGAAAAGGTCGAGCTGACGATTTCTCTCAAGGGCTTCACGGCGGGCTACGATGCTGTGGTGGCCGCCAACGACGCAGCCGATGCCGCTGCCAAAGCCGCAGCACCTGCCGAAACTGCCCCGGCAGAGGCCGCCCCCGCCGAAGGCGCGGCGAACGAGTGACCTGATCGCGACGCCGATTTCAGGGGCCGGCCTTCGGGTCGGCCCTTTGTGTTCCGGCCCGTCGATCAAGCCCGTTGATCAGGCCCTTCGAAAGGCCACAACCGCATTCAGTCCGCCGAAGGCAAAGGCGTTTGACAACACCGCTTCGACATGCCCGGGCCGCGCGACATTTGCCACCACGTCCAGCGCACAATCGGGGTCTGGGGTCTCGAATCCGATTGTCGGGGGCAAGAGATCTTCGTTCAAGGCCATGATGCAGGCCATCGCCTCCAGCGCCCCCGTCGCACCGATTGCATGACCATGCATCGCCTTCGTGGAACTGACCGGCGGAGGGGCGGCAAAAACCGTGTGGATCGCCGCCGCCTCGGACCGGTCGTTCACCAGTGTCCCGGTGCCATGCGCGTTGATGTAGCCGACCTCGTCCGCAGCCATACCCGCGTCGGCCAGCGCCGCCCGCATCGCCCGTGCTGCACCATTGCCGCTTGGCGCGACGATATCCCCCGCATCTGCGGTCATGCCAAAGCCCGCCACCTCGGCCAGGACCTTCGCCCCCCGCGCACGCGCGTGCTCTTCGGCTTCGAAGACAAGGACCCCCGCACCGTCGCCGATCACCAGCCCCTTGCGGCCCAGACTGAAGGGCCGGCAGGCGTCAGGGGCCAGCACCCGCAGACCCTCCCATGCTTTGACACCCCCGAAACACAGCATGGCCTCGGCCCCGCCGGTCAGCATCACGTCGGCGACACCCGACCGGACCTGCTGAAACGCCAACCCCATCGCGTGATTGGCACTTGCGCAAGCCGAGGACACTGCCAGCACCGGCCCCATCAGCCCAAAGCGGATCGACAGATGCGAAGCAGGGGCGTTGTGCATCAACCGGGGCACCACCAGTGGCGACACCCGGTTCCTGCCCTCGGAAAAGACTGCACGATAGCTGTCCTCCCAGGTCTGGATACCGCCCGCCGCCGTGCCCAGAATGACCCCGCCCCGGGCGCCCAGCCCTTCGGGCAATCCGGCCATCGCCACCGCCTCGGCCCCCGCCACCAGCGCATATTGCGTGACCCGGTCCAGCAGTGGCAGGTCGCGCTCCACGAAATGCGCTTCCGGCCGCCAGTCTCGCACTTCCGCCCCGATCCGGATCGTCAGCCTTTCGGCATCGCGAAACCCAAGGGCGCCGATCCCGCACCGGCCCTCACGGAAGGCCTGAAATGTCCCTCCGACGTCCATGGCCAAGGCGTTCACCGTACCGATTCCGGTGACAACAACCCGCCTCATTCGGACCGCTGGGCGATCAGACGCTGGACGCCCGCCACAATGCTGGGGAGACTGGAGAAATCAAGATCCGGCCGGTCAGGTTCATTGGCGTTGAATGGCACATGGATGTTGAAGCGTTCCTCCAGCGCGAAGATCGCCTCGACCTTGCCCAGACTGTCCAGGCCAAGGCCATCGACCAACGCACCCGGCGCAACGTCCGAGGGCGGCAGCAAAAGCTGCTTTGCCAATATCTCGATCACTGCAGCTTCGATCTCGGCCCGCTCCGGCATGGCTCAATCGTCCCCTGCCGAGGTCGGACCCTTCTCCAGAGCAGCCACCCTTATCGCCAGCCTTGGCAAACGGCGCAGCGCCTTCTGGATCTCGACATGCGTCTCCATCTTCACCGCCGGATAGCCCAGCAGCACCCGCCCCGCCGGGGCATTGGTGAAGATCTTCGTGGCACCGCCCGCGATCACGTCGTCGCCTACGAAAATGTTGTCGTTGACCCCGCACTGCCCGGCCAGCACCACCCGGTCGCCGATCCGGGCCGAGCCCGCAATGCCGACCTGTCCACAAAGCAGGCAGTCGCGTCCCACCTGCACGTTGTGGCCAATGTGGACAAGGTTGTCGAGCTTGGTTCCCGACCCGATCATCGTGTCCCGGATCGTGCCGCGATCGATGCAGACGTTGGCCCCGATTTCGACGTCGTCGCCGATGGTCACGGCGCCAAGCGAATGAATGCGGGTCCAGGTCTGGTCCTTGATCTCGGCGCGGCTGCCCAATGTCTCGCGGATCTCCTCGACCCCTGATCTTTCGGGGGTTACGAAAGAAAACCCATCCGCCCCGATCACCGCACCGGGCTGGCAGATGAACCGGTCGCCGATGGTCACCCCGGCTCCGATCCGGGCGCCTTGCAGGATCAGGGGCTCGGCCCCGATCCGGGCACCTTCGGCAATGGAAACATGCGATGCAATCCGCGCGCCCGGCCCGATGCTGACTCCGGCCCCGATCACCACGAAAGGCCCGATGGCCGCGCCCGTGCCGATCACGGCCGTCGGGTCCACCACAGCCGTCGGATGCACACCCGCCGCAATCGCCGGTCCTGGGTCCATCAGCCGCGTCAGCCCCGCCATCGCCAGCCGTCCACGCGGCGCGAAGATCGCGGCCTTCAGCCCCATTCCCTGCCAGTCCGCCCCCGGCCAGACAATCGCCGCTTGCGCCAGACCCTTGCCGATCCCGTCCGCGTAACGCGGGTCCATCGCCAGAGCCAACTGGTCCGGCCCCGCCACCTGCGGCTCTGACGCACCAGTGATCTCAAGATCAAGGTCTCCCTCGGCCTCGGCTCCCAGTGCGCGCGCGATATCCCCGATCCTGTGGGCCATGACGTCCTCGGCTGTCCTGGCCCCAGACTTACCCCTGAACGCCCGCCAGTTCCACCCCGGCCTCGGACAGCGCACCCCACAGCGCCGCATCCCGCCCATAGACGTCGCGGCGATAGGTCATCCGGCCCTTGGCATCCGGATAGGCGGTGAAATAGACCAGGTGCACCGGCAGATGCTGCTTCAGCTTCACCGTCGTTTCCTTGCCGGTCTCCAGCGCTGCATCAAACTCGGCCTCGGCATTGTCGGTCTGCCAGGACAAAAGCTCATGCGCCAGGGCGAAGGGATCGGCGACGCGGATGCAGCCGTGGCTGTAGGCGCGAACTTCCTTGTCGAACAACGACTTGGAGGGAGTGTCATGCAGATAGATGTTGTGCACGTTGGGGAACATGAATTTCACCTTCCCCAGCGCGTTTCCGTCCGACGGCGGCTGGCGCATGCCAAAAGGGAAGGAGCGCGCACTGTAGGCGGCAAAGTTGACCGACCCGCGCGGCACCACCCGCCCCCGTCCGTCGATCACCTGGATATGGCTGACGGCATTCGGGTTGCGCTGCAGCAGCGGCAGGTATTCCTTGACGATGATCGACCGCGGCACCCCCCATGAGGGGTTGATCACCATATGCTCCATCTCGTCCGAAAACTCGGGGCTGCGCTGGTCGGGGACGTTCTTGCCGATCACCACCCGGGTCTCGAAGACGGTCTTGCCATCCTCCATGATCCGCGCGCGGAAGTCGGGCAGGTTCACCCAGACATGCTTGACCGAGCGGTCGAAATGCATCCAGCGCTCGCGCTCCAGCGCGACGATCACCGATTTCAGCCGTTCTTCCGGGCCGATGTTGATCTCGGCCACCGTGCCTTCGCCTGCCGCGCCATCTGCCGTGAGGCCATGATTCAGCTGGAACGCCGTCACTGCCGCCTGCAGCGCACGGTCGTAGCTCGCGACAGCCGAGGGCGAAAGGTAGCCCATCCGCACCAGCCGGTCCCGCAACGCGATGACCGCAGGCCCCGTGTCGCCAGGCGCCAGGGCTGAAGCCGGGACAGTCGCCCCCCAGCCACCCGCCGCGATCTGCGCCTCAAGCCCCAGCTTGGCCTTCATCAGCTGCATATACTGCGCCGATTTTGGCAGCAGCCAGTCCAGCACCGCCTTCGGGTCACCATTGGCGATGCGCGTCAGCAGGACCTTGGGTTCGATCCGGTTGATCTCGCGCACGATGCCAGAGTCGATCTTCTGCGGCTCCAGCGCGCCTGCGGTCAGGTCCTGCGCCCAGGCCAGATAGGCCCGCGTCATCTCGACCTCGACCCGGCCACGGTCGCCCTCGGTTTCGGCGGTTTGCAGCGCCGCCATCAGCGCCCGCGCGTCATAGCGCGGCACCGGCAGCCCGTGATCCTTTGCCGTTGCAATCGCGGCCAGC
>JANOCQ010000204.1:0-12578 GCA_031412255.1 Paracoccaceae bacterium
ATCTGTCTCATTCCCCGTCACGAGGAACAAGATCAGTCTCTGTCATGTACAAAGCCGTTCTCGCGAACAACCCTGCCAAGACAGTGAAGCTGACACCTACATCATCGGTCGGCAATCTCACGATCACTCCCCTAATAGGCCGATATGCTAGACGTTAGACGCCGATGCGCCCAAACCGCCCGCATATCCCTTCATGAACTATCAATGTCAAAGAGCGCGGACACAAAACATGCAGCACACCAGAAATCCTGGCGTACCTGCCGTCTTGCCTCCAGATTGTAGACGCGGCTGCTTTCGCATCCGCTTCCGTACCGCCCCAACTTCGTTTCCGACGCTGCTTCGTTTCGGTGAGGCGGTGTTTAGTCTCGGGTCCCGATGCCCGCAAGCAGAAAATGACGCGACACGGACGTTTTTTTTGGAACAAGGGTTTTTCGCTTAAAAATCCGTCAGTTGTGCCGGGTGTCACCCCGCTGGGCTGGCCAGGCCGCTGGGATCATGGGTCACTCTGCCCCCGGCTACCGTCAAAGCGATTCCCGTCCGGCCCACTTCGCCGTCTGGAATCGTCTCGATATCTCCATCGATCAGCACCAGGTCAGCTGCAAGACCCACGCGAAGCGTTCCCGTCAACCCTTCCCAATGCGCCGCCCAGGCTCCACCGCTTGTGTAAGCGCGCAGGACCTCCATGCGGTTGATCCGTTCATCCCCCGCCCCGTCATAGGGCACCCGCGTCAGCGCCGCCTGAATGCCGCGCATCACGTTGACGTCCGTGACCGGCCAGTCGCTGGCAAACGCCAGCGGCGCTCCATGATCTGCCAGCGTCTTCGTGAGGTAGGCATCCTTCCAGCGGTCGCGGTGAAAGACATGGCTCATCGACGACATCGGAAAATCCATCGCGCCGGGCGGATGCGGCGGCTGCACCGATGCGGTAATTCCCAGCGCCCCCAACCTTGGCACGTCGGCCCGGTCGATCAGCTCGATATGCTCGACCCGATGCCGAAGGTCCGGTCGTCCCGCCGCCTCGTAGCCGTCGATGGTCTGCCGCACCGCCCCGTCGCCGATGGCATGGACCGCGATCTGCAGATCGCGGCGCGAGATCTCCTGGCAGATCGCCTTGAACCGCTCCGGCTCGAACAGGGGCGCGCCGGTCTCGGTCGTGCCGGGATAGGGGTGCAGCATATAGGCGGTGCGGCTGTCGACGACGCCGTCCATGAACATCTTCACGAAACCGCTCGTCACCCAGTCGCCCTGGAATTCCGCCGTCATGGCCGAAGCCCGGTCCAATTCGGACACTTCCATATGCGGCTTGAAGTGGAACGGCACCTTGACCCGCGCAGTCAGGCGCCCCTCGGCTTCCATCTCTTTCAGCAGGACGCAGGTGTAGCGGTTGCCGTCCATGTTCACCATGCTGGTGATCCCTTGCATCGCGCAATGCGCCAGGCCCGCGGCAACCTTCTCTTTGTCCTTTGCGCGCTGCGCCACGTCCGGCCAAGGGTCCGGCTCGCCCCCTGTGGCGATTCCCAACTGCAGATGCAGGTCTCCCGTCTGCGCCAGCACCGGGCTGAATGCCTCGAACTCCAGCAATTCTCCCGTCGCCGTGCCGTCCGGGCCCATGACCACGGTATGCCCCTGGGGCATCTCCGCCCCCTGCAACAGACCCGCTGCCCGCAATGCTGGCGTATTGGCCCAGACGGTATGGTGATCCGGCGACATCATCGCGATGGGCCGGTCGGAGATCACCTTGTCCAGATCATGCCGTGTCACAGGCTGGTCCAGTATCTCGTATGCGGCCCCCTGCGCCATCAGCAAGGGCAGTCCGGGGTTCTTCTCCGCATAGGCCCGGAAGAGCCGCGCCAACTCGGCGAACCCTGACACACCGCCCAGCTGCAACTGCGACAATTCATTGCCGCCGAGGACCAGATGCAGGTGGCTCTCCACGAACCCCGGCAGCAGCGTCCGCCCCCCGGCATCCACGATGCGCGTCGAAGGCCCCGCAAGTGCCTCCACCTCGGCTCGCCCACCGACCGCAAGGATGCGCCCGGCCGCAAAGGCCACCGCCTCCGCCCGAGGGCGGCCCTCGTCCATCGTCAGGACCTTCGCATTGGTAATGATCATCTCAGGCTGCATTGCCGCCCCTTTCATCCTTGTCCAAATATCCCGGGGGTTGCCAGTGGTGCGCCATTGGTTCGGGACCCACTGGCGACGGGGCTGGCCCCCGCGTCCACGCTCAGCCCGGAGCGGCCCGCCCCGAAATCGTCTCGGCCATCACGCACAACATCTCGAACATCAGGCTGATGCCCAGCCAGGCCGTGCCGCCCGTCTGATCAAACGGAGGCGACACCTCCACCAGGTCCGCACCCACGACATCAAGCCCCCGCAAACCGCGTGCCACCTGCAAGGCCTGCCACGAGTTCGGCCCGCCCACCTCGGGCGTCCCCGTCCCCGGCGCGAAGGTCGGGTCAACAAAGTCGATGTCATAGGTCACATAGACCGGTCCCTTCCCCACGATCTCACGCGCTTCGGCCATCACGTCCTCGGCCCCGCGCGCATGGAACTCGGCAATCGGAATGATCCGGATGCCGTTGGCCGCGGCAAAGTCCCAATCCTCGCGCCCGTAGGCCGTGCCCCTGATGCCGATCAGGCAATAGCGCTTGGGGTCGATCAAACCCTCCTCGACCGCCCGGCGGAACGGAGTGCCGTGGTTATAGCGCGAGGTGCCGAAGTAGATGTCATTCAGGTCGGTATGGCTGTCGAACTGGATCATCCCCACCGGCCGCGCCTTCGCGACGGCCCGCAGGATCGGCAGACTGCACAGATGGTCCCCGCCGCCCGTCAGCGGCCTGATCCCCGCCGCCACCACACGCGAATAGAACGCCTCCATCCGCGCCATCGAATCCATCAGGTCGGCGGGGTTCGGCGCCACGTCGCCGAGGTCCGCGCACCGCGCGAGTTCAAACGGAGCCACCCAGGTCGCGCCATTCATCGCTCGGATCATCGTCGACAGGTCCCGCAACTGCCGCGGCCCGTGCCGGGGACCGGGGCGGTTCGTTGTGCCCCCATCCCAGGGCGCCCCGACCAGACCGATCTGCACATCTGCAAACCGGGGATGGTCGAAAGGCACGTGCGGCAGCCGCATGAAGGTGGGCACTCCGGCAAAACGCGGCAGATCAAACCCCGACACCGGTTGAAAGAACGTATCCGCCATCATCACCCCCTGATTCCCGGCCTGATCTCACCACCCCATCCCGGTCTTGTCAGCCCCGGTTGCGACATGGCAAAAGAGGAAAGCTGCCACCCGGCCAAAGCAGCCCTTGACCGGGCTGGGGCTATCCCCCCTTATCGACTCACCCTGCAGGCTAAGGATACCCCGATGTTCTCAAAGACCTCCGACCCGACCTCTGCCCCGTCCGTGCCCCGCCCGTCGGCCCCCGGCACCAACTCGGCCCGTTCGGTCCTCGGCGCCGACCTCCGGATCACCGGCGAGATCACCTCCTCCGGCTCGGTCGAGATCCTGGGCGAGATCGAGGGGAACATTACGGCGAACGGTCTGATCATCGGACAAGAGGGCCGCGTCAAAGGCTCGATCACCGCTCATACGGTCGAGGTGAAGGGCAAGTTCGACGGCAAGGTTTCCTGCGAGACGTTCACCCTGCGCGCCTCGTCCGAAGTGAAGGCCGACGTGAACACCGCAGCCCTCGTCATCGAAAGCGGAGCCCGGATCGAGGGACGCTTCACCAAGCCAAAGGTCTAAGCAGGCGGAATCGAATAGGTCAGGCTGGCCCGGGCGACCGGGTCGGGCAGTCCTTCGCTGAAGACCATCACATCGCCCACGGCCAGACTTCGGCCCAGCTTCAGCACCCGTGCCCGAGCGAGCAGGTCTTTGCCCGCCGCGGGCTTGCGCATGAAATCCACAGCGCAGTTCGTGGTCACGGCCAGCGCCACCGGCCCGATGCGCGCCAGAATTGCCAAGTACATCGCCACGTCCGCCAGCGCAAAGATCGACGGCCCGCTGACCGTGCCACCAGGCCGCAGGTGTCGTTCTGCCACGTGCAGTCGCAGCACCAGCCCCTCCGGCCCCACCGCCTCCACCGCGAAATCCTCGGCGACCTGGCCGAACTCGCGCACCAGAAACGCTGCCAGCGCCGCCTGATCCATCCGTAGCTGCATCTTCCCCTCGCCCGTGGTCGGTCCTAGACTGGCCGCAGGCCCAGGGGGATGCAATGACCGACAACTTGATCCGACGCCACGACCGGAATGGCATTGCAACGCTGACCCTCGCGTCGCCGCAGACGCTGAACGCGCTCTCCACCCAGATGCTTCTGGCACTGGAAGCCGCAGTGGCGGACCTTCTGATCGACGACAGCATCCGCGTCGTCATCCTTGCAGCCGAGGGCAAGGCCTTTTCAGCCGGCCACGACCTGAAAGAGATGCAGGCCTACCGCGCCGCGCTCGACATGGGCCGCGCTCAATTCCAGGCTCTCTTCGACCGCTGCTCGGCCGTCATGCAAAGTGTCGCCGCCCTGCCCCAGCCCGTGATCGCCCAGGTCCAGGGTGTCGCCACCGCGGCCGGCTGCCAGCTTGCCTGCTCCTGCGACCTGATCACGGCGTCCGACACCGCCCGTTTCGGCGTGAACGGCATCAATCTGGGGCTCTTCTGCTCCACGCCGGCCGTCGCCCTGACCCGTCGCCTCGCCCCCGGCGCGGCGTTCGAGCTTCTGACGACGGGCGAGTTTCTCCCTGCGCCCCGCGCCCAGGCACTGGGGCTGGTGAACCGCCTTGCCTCACCTGACCACCTGCAAGCCGAGACGCTGAAGCTTGCCGAGACCATCGCCGCCAAGGACCCTGCCGCAATCCGCCTCGGCAAGCGCGCTTTCCAGGCCCAGCTTGGCAAATCCCTGCCCGAAGCCTACGCGGTGGCGGGAAGCCTCATGGTGGAAAACGTCCTGCTCGCAGACACGGCCGAAGGGATTCAAGCCTTCATCGACCGTCGGCCGCCGAAACCACACTGACCCCACGTCGGCGGTTTTCCAGCAGAATCCAATGGTTGGACATTGAGTCCCCAGACGTATCCACATATGGTGCGGGGATAATCAATAAGCCATGAGGCACGAGCATGAAATTCCCCCTTACCCTGGTTCTCGCTACCCTTCCGTCCATTGCCGCCGCACAAAGCTTTGAGGGCGCGGTGGCTGACCTCCAGTATCAGAAGTATGACGATGGCGCGGGTCTGTCGGTCGACAGCCTTGAAGGCCATCTCGATGCGGCCTGGACCTTCGGTCGCATGGGCGCGCAGGTCGGACTGACCCTCGGAAAAGAGATCGACAGTTCCGATGACATCGACCTGCGCCAGTACAACGGGCTCACCGCGCACCTGACCGCCGATGTATCGGACAACCTGCGGCTCGGTGTGATGGCCCTGACCGACAACAACGGCTCCGGCATTTCGCACTACGCGGCCGAGGCGCTTTATCTTGGTGGACCGATCCGGATCGAGGGCCGCCTCGGCGACTCGCTTGATACCGATGACTACACGCTGATCGAAGCACGGGGCGCCTATATGTTCGGGTCGGCCCTCAGCGCGCGCGCGGGCTACCACCACAGCGACTACGGCTCTGACGGCACTTACCGGGTGATGTCGCTCGGCGCGGGCTACAAGCTGAATGACGGGATCGAGCTTTACGGCGACCTCAGCCGCCACAAGAACGATTTCGGCGGTGGCGAGGTCTACCGTGGCGACATCGTCAACCTGGGCGTCCGGTTCGGCCTTGGCGGCGACTCCAGCCGGCTCTTTACCTACCAGCCGCTGCCCTGATCGCGGCGGGCCAGCAGCAGCAGGATCAGCGCAAGGCCCAACACCGCAAGCGCGAGACAGGCCGCATAGACCAGATCCGGCCCGCCAAGCGCCAAAAGCCGCGCCCCGACCGTGGGCGCGGCCGCCGTCGCCAGGATCGGCGCCACCGCCGCCGCCCCCGAGATGGCGCCAAAGCCGCTACGTCCCAGCACTTCGGCAATCAGCACCGGCCGCAGGATCGACGTCAGCCCGACGCCAGCGCCCTGCGCCAGCGCAAAGGCGAAGATCAGCAGCGGTTCGACCTCGGCCGACCACAGAAGACCGCCGGCCAGCACCACACCTGCCAGCGAGATCACCGTCGCTCGCCCTGTGGACACCCGTGCTCCCGCAGCCAGCAGAACCAGCCGCCCCGCCACCTGCGCCGGGCCGATGCAGGCGGCCGCCAAAGCCGCCACTGCCGGCGTGGCTCCCTGGTCTGCGAAAAGCACCAGCACATAGGTCAGCAGGACCCCGTGGTTCAGGTAGACTGCCATGAACGCCGCCGCGATCATCCAGAAGGCGGGTTTGCGCAGCGCCGCCGCCAACTGGCCCGGCGGCGTAGGGCTAGAGACAGCCCCTGCCCGCTCGCGCCGGCGCAATTGGCGGACAGCCAGCGCATTTATCGGCACGACAAGTGCCATCAACGCCGCAAATGCGAATAACGCGCCCTGCCCGCCCAAGGCGCTGCCCAGCCAATGCCCCAGCGGAAAAGCCAGGGTCCCGGCAAACCCGGCGACCAGCGTGACCTGAGTGATCGCGCCCCGGGCCCCGTCCCCAAGACGCCGGGTCAGGAAAGCAAAACAGGTCTCGTAGAAGCTCCCGGCCTGCGCGACTCCGATCAGCGCCCAGACGGCCAGCCATCCTGCCAGGCTATCAACCAGCCCCAGCCCTGCCACGCCCAGCGCGGCCAGACCCGGAAGCCAGACCAGCATTTCGCCCCCTAGGCCCCGGTCGACCAGCCGGCCGGTAAACGGCGTCAGCGCCGCCATGATCAGAAAGGCCAGCGTCGGCCCCAGCGCAAGTTCCGCCTTGGACCAGCCCGTCGCGGTCTCAAGGTCCGGCAGAAGCGCGGGAAATGAATAATAGCAGCCCGCATAGATCAGCGTCTGACCCAATGCGAGCAACCAGACCGCCGCTCCGCCCCGCTCTGTCGCTCGCGCCTCGGTCACCCGTGCTGCCTTTGGCCGCTCTTTGCCTCTGACTGCCTCAGTCCCGGACGACCCGCAACCCCTCGCGGCCTTGCTATGGGGTGACGCACGCTCTACCCCTTCCCTCCTCAGCACGGATCGCGGGCCGATGCCTTTCGACACACTCGACAGCCTCTTCTACCAGATCGTGCCGGCCGATCGTTCCACAGACGCTCTGGCCCCCCCGCTCAACCCCGAAATCCGCTTTTACCACTCCGGCAAGCCGACACTCTATGTTTCGCCCCCTCCGGACTGGGCCTGCCACGCGATAGCACCTTACGTACGCGACACCGATCCGCCCCGCGTCATCTGCGAGCTGCGCCTGACCGGGACACAGGTTCTCGACCTGCGCAATGCCACCCACTGCGCCGACTGGGGGCTCGAACCCGGCCTCGCCGCCGTGCGTTGACTGCCAGAGCGCGCGGCAGGCCTGCCCGCCTCGTCCTGGACCGTCTCGGACCGCGCCCGCGCATCGGGTGCCAGTGGAATGATCTACACGGCCCGGTCCGCGCCCAGCCGCTGGCACCTCACGCTCTTCCGCCGGCGGGCAAGCAGTGCTGACCGGCAGGGCCCTGCCCTATCCGCCCTAGCCTCCTCGTTCGCCTTCGGCTCCTCGTCGGACGGTCCCGGCGAGGAGGACCGAAGTTCCCGACGAGCGGTGCGTCAAGTGCCAAACGCGGGTGTTAAGATTTCCCTAACGTCCGCACCCAAGCGCTTGATTGCAAAAGGAACGCGGCAATTGTCCACCGTGGACACCGGCCGTCAGACCCCGTAGATCGTCCCGAACTTCTGCTCCAGATAGTCCAGCAAAGGCCCCTCCGACGGCTCGAACCCACAAGCCCGCCGCACGACATCCCGCGGCTCATAGAGGCCCCCATGCCGCTGCAACCGCTCGCGCAGCCAACCCGTCGCGGCGCTGACGTCGCCCCCCGCCATCTCCTGATCCAGCCCAGGCACATCCGCCCGCAACGCCTTCACCAGACACCCCGCATAAACGTTGCCCAGCGTGTAGGTCGGGAAGTAGCCGAACAATCCGCAAGACCAGTGCACGTCCTGCAGCATCCCGTTCGAGGGCCGGTCCACCGCCACCCCGAAATCCGCCCGGAACCGTTCGTTCCAGGCCGCCTCCAGGTCCTCGACCTGCAACTCGCCCAGAATCAGCGCCCGCTCCAGATCGAACCGCATCATGATATGAAGGTTGTAGTGGACCTCATCGGCCTCGGTCCGGATGTACCCCGGATGCACCCGGTTCACCGCCTTGTAGAAGGCATCCGCATCCCCGATCCCGAACTCCCCGAATATCTCCTGCATCCGCCCGAACAGCCAGCCGGTGAAGGCCCGGCTGCGGCCAAGCTGGTTCTCATAGGAGCGGCTCTGACTTTCATGCACCCCCATCGACACGCCCTGCCCGACGGGGGTCAGCGCATAGGCCGGATCGATCCCTTGCTCGTAGGCCGCATGCCCGACTTCGTGGATCGTCGAATAGAAGCAGTTGAACGGATCAACTTCGTTCACCCGCGTCGTGATCCGCACGTCATGACCGCTGCCCGAGCTAAACGGATGGACCGCCAGGTCCACCCTGCCCCGTGACCAGTCATAGCCGAAGACCGTCGCCAGCTCGCGGCTCAGCCCCATCTGCGCCTCGGTCGGGAACACCCCGACAACCCCTTTCGGAGCCGCCGCCCCCAGCACCTTGGCGCGCAAGGTCACCAACCTCGGCCGCATCACATCAAACATCGCCGCGATCGCAGCCCCGGTCATCCCCGGCTCGTAATCATCGACCAGCGCATCGTAGGCGTCCCCGCCCGCCGCCAACGCTGCCCCCTCGGCCCGCTTCAGCTCCACCACCTTGCGCAGCGTCGGCAGGAACCCGGCCACATCCTCCTTCGACCGGCACTCGGCCCAGACGCCCTGCGCCAGTGACATCGTCGTCGCGATCTCCTCGGCCAGCTTCGCCGGCACCTTCATCGTCCGCGCATAGGACCGCCGGATCTGCCGCAACTGTGCCTCGCCCACCGCATCTGGCGCGACAGCCTCGGCCAACCAACCGGCCAGCCTAGGGTCCGTCCGCCGCGCGTGCAGCACTCCCTCCAGCGCGCCAATCTCCTCGGCCCGTTGCTGGGCGGCACCGTCCGGCATCACCGTTTCCTGATCCCAACCCAGTCGACCAGCCACCTGAGCCAAAGCTTCGGTCTGGCGCTGGAAAGCCATCAGATCATCAAACGCGCTCATGCGGTGCCCTTCCGGATCGACCCCGCGACGGGGTATTGAGACAGGTGCCGCGCCCGAAGGATCAGCACCCAAAGGATCACCGCGCCGATCTGGTGGGTGATGGCCACATGGACATGCGCCACGGTCAGCACCGTCGCGATTCCCAGCGCCATCTGGACAACCAGCATCGCCATCACCTGGTGGAACGCCATCTGCGTCGCCTGATAGGAGGACTTCCGCCCCCGCAGCCAGACAACGACCCCGAAGGCAAACAGGAGATACCCCGACATCCGGTGGATGAACTGCACCAGGCCGGGGTTTTCGAAGAACGCATGCCAGACCGGCAGCGTGCCTCCCTGCCCGTCCGGCACATAGAACGCATCCGCCGGGAAGAACTGCCCGTTCATCAGGGGCCAGGTCGGAAACGCCCGCCCCGCGTCGATCCCCGCGACCAGCGCGCCCAGCAGGATCTGCAGGAAGGCGAAATGCATCAGCCCGGTGGACAGCCCAAAGAGCTTGCCCTCACGCCCCCGTCGTGCGGTCATCAACTCCGCGTCCGACCGGCCCAGAAGGAATACATACCACGCCAGAAAACCGAGGATAACGAAGGCCAGGCCGAGATGGGTCGCCAACCGGTACGACGCCACGTCCAGCCGGTCACCCGACAGCCCGGACGACACCATCCACCACCCGATTGCCCCCTGGGCGCCGCCCAAGGCGCCCAACAGCAATAGTCGCCCGGTCCATCCCGGCGGAATTTGCCGCGAAAGCGCAAAGCCCGCAAAGCCCACGGCCCAGACCAGACCGATCAGGCGACCAAGTTGCCGATGCCCCCACTCCCACCAGTAGATGGTTTTGAAAGCTTCAATCGACATACCCTTGTTCTGCAATTGGTATTCTGGAATCGCCTGGTATTTTTCGAACTCTGTCTGCCACGACGACTCGTCCATAGGCGGTAGCGCGCCAGTGACCGGCTTCCATTCGGTGATCGACAAGCCACTATCTGTCAGCCGCGTAAGCCCGCCAACCGCGATCATCGTCGCGACCAGAAGGAACAGCGCCACCAGCCACAAACGGATCCCTGCCCGCGCCCCTTTGGGCCTGGCATCGATGCCCCCGCCAAGCGGAACCGGGGCGGCCTTCTGGTCGGCCCCAACCTCTTCGAAAATGCTGCGCTTCGTGGCCATCGGCTACCCTTTCGTCTGGGTGCGGACACTAGGCCCGCCCTCCACCGCCTTCAAGGGCCCTGCGGCAATGCGGCGGCACCGCTTCTCGATGACGTCGTCGCTCGTCGTTGCAGCCTGCCCCCCGTAACGAAGACGGGGGCGCGGGCGGAGCCACGCTTGAGCATCCGGCCCGCTTCCTGTATCCCCGCGTTTTGATCCCTGCCCGAAAGCCTGACCCATGAAGTTCCTCGACCTCGCACGCGTCTACATCCGCTCTGGCGGCGGCGGGGCCGGCTGCGTCTCGTTCCGGCGTGAGAAGTTCGTCGAATTCGGCGGTCCCGATGGCGGCGACGGCGGCCACGGCGGCTCGGTCTGGGCCGAGGCGGTCGAAGGTTTGAACACCTTGATCGACTACCGCTACCAGCAGCATTTCTTCGCCAAGTCCGGCCAGCCGGGCATGGGCAGCCAGAAGACCGGCAAGACCGGCGACGACAACGTGCTGAAGGTGCCGCTGGGGACGGAAATCCTTGATGAAGACGAGGAAACCGTTCTGGCCGACCTGACCCGCGTCGGGCAGCGCGTGCTCTTGGCACAGGGCGGCAATGGCGGCTGGGGCAACCTGCGCTTCAAGTCATCGACCAACCGCGCGCCCGCCCGTGCGAACCCCGGTCAGGAAGGCATCGAGCGCACGATCTGGCTCCGCCTGAAGCTGATCGCCGACGCAGGGTTGGTCGGTCTGCCGAACGCCGGCAAGTCCACGTTCCTTGCCGCCGTCTCGAACGCCCGGCCGAAGATCGCGGACTACCCCTTTACAACACTGGTCCCCAACCTTGGCGTTGTCGGGATCGATGGGCATGAATTCGTCATGGCCGATATTCCCGGTCTGATCGAGGGCGCATCGGAAGGCCGTGGCCTTGGCACCCAGTTCCTGGCCCACGTCGAACGCTGCAAGGTCCTCTTGCACCTTGTCGACGGCACATCCTCCACGATCACCGCCGACTACCGCACCATCGTCACCGAGCTTGAGGCCTATTCCGACCTTCTCGGCGACAAGTCGCGGATCGTGGCCTTGAACAAGACCGACGCGATGGACGCCAAACAGATCAGCGACCGGCGCCGCGCGCTTGAAAAGGCATCGGGCGGGCCGGTCAATGTCATCTCTGGCGTCTCGGGCAAGGGCCTGCCCGAGGTGTTGCGCGCGATGCACGCCACCATCACCGCCCAGGCACCCGTCAAGGAGACAGGCCCGTGGCAGCCCTGACCGCCAGCCTTGCGGCCCCGGACATTCGGCACGCCAAACGGCTGGTGGTGAAGATCGGCTCGGCCCTGCTTGTCGACCGGAAAACCGGGTTGAAACACGACTGGCTTTCCGCCCTTGCCCTGGACGTGGTCGAGGCAAAGACCCGTGGTACCGATGTTGTCCTCGTCTCCTCCGGCTCGATTGCCCTGGGTCGCAAGGTGCTGAACCTTGGTGACGGAGTGCTGACGCTGGAGCAATCCCAGGCGGCAGCCGCTGTCGGCCAGATCCGCCTCGCCCGCGCCTATGAGGAGGTTCTCGCCCCGCACGGCATCACCACCGCCCAGGTTCTTGTGACGCTGGAGGATACCGAAGACCGCCGCCGCTATCTGAACTCGCGCGCGACGATGGAAACGCTGCTGGGTTTGGGGGTCGTCCCGATCGTGAACGAGAACGACACCGTGGCGACCGATGAAATCCGCTTCGGCGACAATGACCGCCTGGCCGCCCAGATCGCCGTCACCGTCGGCGCAGACCAGTTGATCCTGTTGTCGGACGTCGACGGCTTCTACACCGCGAATCCGAAGGAAGACCCCAGTGCGACCCGCTTCGATATCGTGGACACCATCACGCCCGAGATCGAGGCGATGGCTGGTGATCCGATCTCGGGCATGTCGAAGGGCGGGATGAAGACCAAGCTTCTCGCCGCCAAGACGGCCGTCGCGGGCGGCTGCGCGATGGCGATCATGGAAGGATCGACCCACCGCCCGCTGAAGGCGTTGGCCGAGGGGGCCACCCGGACGTGGTTTACCTCTGCTGCCGACCCGCAACTCGCCCGCAAGCGCTGGATCAACGCGATGAAGCCGCGCGGCGAATTGGTGCTGGACGCGGGTGCTGTCACCGCCCTGCGGGCTGGCAAAAGCCTGCTGCCGGCGGGTGTAACCAAGGTC
>JANOCQ010000205.1:0-3137 GCA_031412255.1 Paracoccaceae bacterium
GCAGCCGGTGGCATCAAGCTCGGTCCCGCCCGTTAGGCCCTGCCCGATCTCGGTAATCACCCCGTCCTCGATGCGGACATCGGCCTTGTAGGTCAGGTCGGCGGTGACGACGGTGCCGTTCTTGATGATGGTGGTCATGGCGAGGTCCTTTGCAAATCGGTGGCGGGTGGTTTGCTCATCGGGCTGCTCTTCGGGCGCGCAGCCAGCGCAGTATCGGTTTTTCCAGCAGCAGATGCGCCAGGCTTCCGGCGACCAGCGCGCCCAGCAGGACCAGCGCCGCCGTCAGCGGCGCGCCAAGCCGGTCGATCCCGGCGGCCAGCAGAACCTTCACCACCAGCGTCATCGCCGTGATGTGCACGAGGTAGATCGCGTAGGAAGCGTCGCCCAGAAACACCAGCAGACGCGGGACCTTCAGGCGCCCTGCCCGCTCCAGCACCACAAGGCTGGTGACAATAGCCGCCGCGCCGAGGCCGTACAGCACCGTTCGCAGACCCGTGTGCCAGACCACGCCGCCATAGGCCTCTGACAGCCCGACCGTAAGGAACAGCACGATCCCGGCCAGCAGCAGGGGAAGGGCCAGTTCCGCCGGGACATAAGGCACGCCGAGGCTGGCGCAGATACCGAACAGGAACAGCAGGTTATAGGCCGACAGGATCAGATCGTGGCCCCAGCCCTGGTAGCCGGAAACGGCCGCAACCGCACAGGCGCCGAACCACAAGGCGCCGACGACCATGCCCAGACGAAGGTTGAGGAGAAGGAGCGAAAAGACGATGTAGAACATCATCTCGAAGGTCAACGACCAGGCCACCTCGATGATCGGCGCGCCTGCCGTGGGCCAGAGGAACACCGCCCGCAGCGCCTCACTGACCGAGGGCAGCGTGCCCTCCGTCGCAAAGCGCCCGGCGATGACGAGGGCGAGGATGACCCAGAAGAACGGATAGATCCGCTCGATCCGTTTCATCAGGAAGGCCGGGGCGTGCTGCGGCTGGCCGAACTGGTGGCGGTGGACCAGCATCATGATGAAGCCGCTGAGGACGAAGAAGATCTCCACCCCGGAGTAGCCCATGGCGAAGGCGGGGGTCAGGCCCTGCCCGGTGCCCAGGACCTGAGGGATGGTATAGACATGCAGGTGGAAGAGCACGACCATGATCGCCGCCACCGCGCGGAGGGCCTGGAGGGAGGCGACCTGTGCGCGTTGCGGGGTTGAAATCGGATCCGCTGCGACGTTCACCCAAACACCTCCGGGAGCGCGGCGAGAAGCCTATACGCTTTGCACACAAGGTCGGCTTTCGCGACAACGCTTTTATTGGTGGTCGTGGCTCTGAGGTTTCTCACCTTTTCAATCCACTATTGCTTTGAATATCCCGCCGGCAATCAGAGTGACCGGTAAGGATACCCAAGTGTCCATTATCCACCTAAGGACCGCGGTTGCGCCCTTCAAATCGGGGCCTAGGTCGACTTGCTCTACGGTATAACCCAGCAACATATACCAATCGAAGTTGAGCCAATTAGCCTCACGAAGCCAGTAAACTATTTCATATGCAGCCTGTGCCGGAACCGCGAACATCGGCAACACGACTGCCGTTGCGAAGATGCCCAAGAATATGTCGCCTATCTTGATTTTTACTTCTGGCCTTTCTTCTGTCACCCCACCACCTCCGCCACATCGAGCACCGCGTGCAGCAGCACATCCGTCCCCGCCGCAGCCCACTCCGGGCTGATCTCCTCCGCTTCATTGTGGCTGAGGCCCCCCACGCAGGGGCACATGACCATCACCGTGGGCGCGACGCGGTTGATCCAGCAGGCGTCGTGGCCGGCACCTGACACGATGTCCATGTGGGAATAGCCCAGCTTTTCAGCGGACTGGCGGACGATCTTCACAAGGCCTGGGTCGAAGGTGACGGGGTCGAAGTGGCCCACATCCTCGATCTCGCAGCCAAGGCCCAGTTCCACGGCCACGGCATGGGCCGCCCGCATCACCTCGGACTTCATCGCGTCGAGCTTGGCCTGTTCCGGCGAACGAATATCCACCGTGAACACAACCTTCCCCGGGATCACGTTGCGGCTGTTGGGGAAAACCTTGACCTGCCCCACCGCGCCGACGGCGTTTGGCTGGTGGCTCATCGCGATCTGGTGGACGCGTTCGGTGATCCGCGCCATCCCAAGGCCCGCGTTCACCCGCATGTTCATGGGCGTCGATCCGGTGTGGGCGTCCTTCCCCGTCAGCGTGATCTCCAGCCACCAGAGGCCCTGGCCGTGGGTGACGACACCGATGGACTTGCCCTCAGCCTCCAGGATCGGCCCCTGCTCGATATGCAGCTCCAGCATCGCGTGCATCTTGCGGGCGCCGACCTTTTCATCCCCGACCCAGCCGATCCGCGCCAGTTCCTCGCCGAAGACCTTGCCATCCAGATCGCGGCGGGACTTCGCATAGTCCTCGGTATGGATGCCCGCAAAGACGCCCGAGGCCAGCATTGCCGGCGCGAACCGCGCGCCTTCCTCGTTGGTCCAGTTCGTCACCACGATCGGGTGCTTCGTCCGCACGCCCATGTCGTTCAGCGTTCGCACCACCTCCAGCGCGCCGAGGACCCCCAGAACGCCGTCATAGCGCCCCCCGGTCGGCTGCGTATCGAGGTGTGAGCCCATGTAGACCGGCAGCGCCGCAGCATCCTCACCAGCTCGCGTGGCAAACATGTTGCCCATGGTATCCACGCCCATGGTCATCCCCGCTGCCTTGCACCAACCCGCGAAGAGATGCCGCCCCTCACCATCCGCATCGGTCAGGGTCTGACGGTTGCAGCCGCCTGCTACACCGGGGCCGATCAGCGCCATCTCCTCCAGCGACTGCCACAGGCGTTCGGAGTTGATCCGCAGGTTGTCTCCGGTTGCAGGCATTGGCAGCTCCCTGTTCGCGCGGGGCCATCCTGCCCCTTGCCGAGACTCGTTTCCTGACCGTATGGTCAGGGCAAGCGCACCACAACCTGACCAATCGGTCAACGAAAATATGGGAAGACCATGTCCGGCGATGCCCAGATTTCGCGCCTGAAACCCGGTCGGCGCACAGATATCCGGCGGGAGAACGAACGGGTGATTCTGGACGCGGCCGAGAAGGTCTTTGCCGAGGCCGGATTCGGCGG
>JANOCQ010000206.1:0-2690 GCA_031412255.1 Paracoccaceae bacterium
GGGCGGGGGTCGCGCCATCGACCATGTTCGCCTCCATCTGGTCGCGCGGCACCCGCTTCAACCCGGCCAGCGCGAGCAGCGTGATCAGCGGTGTCCACTGCCACACATCGACCAGGACCAACGCATACATCGAGGTCTTCGCACTCGACAGGATCGAGCCGGATCCGAGGATGCCGAGGCTCTGGAAGATCCAGTGATACCAGCCGAACGTCCCGTTATAGAGGAACATCCAGACCAGACCCGCCACGGCGGGTGCCATCATCATCGGCATCAACAGCGCGGTGACGAGGAATTTCTCATAGCGCGACCCGTTGACGATCAGCGCGAGCAGCAAGCCGATGCCGACCTGCAGGAACAGGCACATCGCGCTGTATTTCAGCAGCAGCGCCCAGCCCGACAGGAACCGCCCGTCGCTGGCAAGGTCGGCGAAGTTCTTGAACCCGACCCATTCGACCGGGCCCATGTCGCCCTTTTGAAACGCCATCACGATCAGCCAGAAGAACGGGTAAAGCGAGATGAACGCCAACAGCGCGATGGCCGGGGCCATCAGGTAGAAATAGTAGGATTTGCGCGCCGCCCGGTTAAAGGTCTTGGGCAAGGGCAGTTCTGCCGACAGGGGTCGCGCCTCGACCTCGGATGATACTTTCCGGGCGCGGAAGCGGTCCTGCGCCATGTCTGCGTCGCCCGCATGTGACAAGGTATCAGTCATTGGCGGCCTCGTTCATGCGGATTGCCGTGGGGCAGACGCATCTGGTTCGGGGGGAGTGCATGCAGATCAAGGATCGCCGCCGCACAAGGCAGTGCAGCGGCGATCCCTGGTTTTGGGGCGTCAGCCCGCGTTCAACTCGTCAAGTTGCGTCTTGAGCTCGGCGCCGGTTGCAGCCGGGTCGAGTTCCCCGGCCAGCATGCGCTGGGTCGTCGATGCGATGATCGAGTGATACTCGTTGGCCTTCGGAATCTTCGGCCCGAGAGTGAAGTTCGGGTCCTTGATGCCGAAGTTGTAGACCGGATCAAAGGTCAGCGCGTTCGGCATGCTGCTCGGACGCTGGCCTGCCGCGATCACGTCGGGACGTGCCAGAACCGACTTGCGGGTCGGGGTGCCGCCAAGTCCCTTGAGCACTTCGTACTGGTTGTCCGCCGAGGTGGACCACTGTGCAAAGATATAGGCCGCGCGCTGCAGCGCCTCGTCGGCATTGGCGTTGATCGCGATGCCACCGATGCCGCAGTTGGTGCCGTTGACCGCCTCGCCGCCGTTCTTGATCCACTCGGGGGCACCCTTGGGGCAGGGCGCGTAGCCGGTCTTGCCGCCCGCTGCCATTGAGGTGCCTTCGTCTTCGACCGATGCCGCGAATTCGTGGTATTGCACCTGCATCGCGATGTTGCCGGACTGGTAGACCGTGTTCAATTCCAGCGTGCCGTTCGCAAGGTTGTCGGGATGCGACACATCGGCCAGCGCCTTGAACTTTTCCAGGATCAGGACCGATTGTTCGTCCCCCCAGTTGGTCGCGCCGGGGGTTTTGGAGCCGAGCTTGTCGTCGATCGCGTAGTCGATCCAGCGACCGTTGGCAAAGCACATGCGCTGGATGTCGAGCTGCGTCGTCCAGGCGAACGAGCCCTGATGCTGGGCATAGCCATAGGGCACGTCCTTGCCAGCTTCCTTGGCCTTCTTGAAGAAGGTCGCGAAGTCGAGCACGTTCTGCCAGGTCGTGTCGTTGGTGTATTCAAGGCGATAGCCGTATTCGGCCTCGAAATCCTTGGTGTTCGCCTCGAACAGGTCCTTGCGGTAAAAGGTGCAGGCGATGGCGGCATCGTAGGGCAGCGCCATGACCCGGTTGCCGTCGTAGAACCGGCCGCAGGCGGTCAGGAAGTTTTCGAACCAGACATCGTCGCCATATCCTTCGGGATCCTGGGGCAGCGTCTCGTCCCCGAACATCGGCGTCAGATCGGCGTAGAAGTCGGCAAAGGGTGCGCCGATGGGTTTGTCCTGGGCATATTGCAGCACGTAATCGGCCGTGCCCGAGCGCAGGTCGATACCGGCCTTTTGCTGGACGACCGGCAGGTCGTCGGTCAGGATCTCGACGGTGATCCCGGTCAGATCGTAAAAGGCGGTCAGCTTTTCGCGGATGGCAAAAGACGGCGGGGTGTTCTCGGACAGGAACACCAGCTTTGAGCCGGAAAACTGCTTCCACTTGGCTTCATCCGAGGACTGCGCCGAAACGCGGGTCGCCATGATCGTGGAATTCAGGCCGACGCCGAGGGCCCCGGTGCCCAGCAGGCTCGCGCCCGCGCCGCCAAGCTCGAGAAACTTCCGACGGCTGATACGTGAATGTATCGCCTTCTTGGGTGTGTAGAACATTGATATCCTCCCTATCACGGTGACGGGTTATCCCGCCCCTTTATCCCTGCTTGGCAGTGTCAATCGCCCGCCCCTCCCCGGGCTGAGCAGCTGATTCTTGCACGCAAGGTTAAAGCTATCCTAAGCTTTGGCGTTCGTGCAAATTATTTTCTTACAAACGGGAACCTTCCGGGATAGCACGTTCCGTTGTTGGATGGCCTCGTCGAAGAACTCTATCAAAATACTGATTCACAACAATAAATTGAGGGAACTATCGCTAGAAATAAATTTCCCGGACGATCCGTAACTTTCGGGCCTGGAGTGGTCTGACCGCCCGATGTGGTCCTGAGACGGG
>JANOCQ010000207.1:0-42569 GCA_031412255.1 Paracoccaceae bacterium
TTCACCGAAACCCTGTCCTCGCGCGACCCCGAGCTTTTTGGGGCGGTGACGCAGGAACTGGGCCGCCAGCGCCACGAGATCGAGCTGATCGCGTCCGAAAACATCGTCTCCCGCGCCGTGATGGAGGCGCAGGGGTCGGTAATGACCAACAAATACGCCGAGGGCTACCCCGGCAAGCGCTACTACGGCGGCTGCCAATACGTTGATATCGCGGAAAACCTCGCCATCGACCGGGCGAAGCAGCTTTTCGGCTGCGGCTTTGCCAACGTCCAGCCGAACTCCGGCTCCCAGGCCAATCAGGGCGTGTTCCAGGCGCTGATCAAGCCCGGCGACACCATCCTTGGCATGTCGCTGGACGCCGGTGGCCACCTCACCCACGGCGCCGCGCCGAACCAGTCGGGCAAGTGGTTCCACGCCGTCCAATACGGGGTCCGCAAGCAGGACCTGGAACTCGACTACGACCAGGTCCAGGCGCTGGCGACCGAGCACAAGCCGAAGATGATCATCGCCGGCGGCTCGGCCATCCCCCGCATCATCGACTTCGCCCGGATGCGTCAGATCGCGGATTCGGTCGGTGCCTGGCTCCTCGTCGACATGGCGCATTTCGCCGGTCTCGTCGCGGCGGGCCTCTACCCCAGCCCCTTCCCGCACGCCCATGTCGCCACGACGACCACCCACAAGACACTGCGCGGCCCGCGGGGCGGCATGATCCTGACCAATGACGAGGACATCGCCAAGAAGGTCAACTCGGCCATCTTCCCGGGCATCCAGGGCGGCCCCCTGATGCACGTGATCGCCGCCAAGGCCGTGGCCTTCGGCGAGGCGCTGCGCCCCGGTTTCAAGACCTACCAGGCCCAGGTCATCAAGAACGCCCAGGCCCTCGCCGACGAACTGATGAAGGGTGGCCTCGACATCGTCACCGGCGGCACCGACACCCACCTGATGCTCGTGGACCTGCGGCCCAAGGGCGTGAAGGGCAACGCCACGGAAAAGGCCCTGGGCCGCGCCCACATCACCTGCAACAAGAACGGCATCCCCTTCGACACCGAAAAGCCCACGATCACGAGCGGCGTCCGCCTCGGCACCCCCGCCGGCACCACCCGCGGCTTCGGTGAGCCCGAGTTCCGCCAGATCGGCCGCTGGATCATCGAGGTGACCGAGGGCCTTGCGAAGAACGGCGAAGACGGCAACGGCGCCGTGGAAGCCAAGGTCAAGGCCGAGGTCGAGGCCCTCTGCCAGACCTTCCCGATCTATCCGGGGCTGTGATGCAGGGGGCGACTTGCCCCCTCCAAGTTGGCCGACGTCACTGCGACCCTGGCCCGGGCAGGCGGCTTTTCGGCCTGGCCAGTCAGATGCCGCCATGCGAGACCTTGTCCGGGTGGCTTCGAAGGCAGCCTCGGACTCTGCGCCGCGTCACCGGTCTGATCCCGTGACCCCAAGGGGAAAGGACCGAATGACCGCCCGCGACACCCGCTCTCTTGAACATCGCATGGGTGACTGGGCCCGCGCCCGCCTGCCGTTCGCGGTGGCCGAATTCGTGATGTTCGTCCTCAAGCAGGGCTGGGCCTGCCTTTTCGGCGGGCTTCTCCTCCTGGCGATCATCGGCACGAAACTGGTCTGGCAACCCGACTGGCCCCTGCACCGCTACGACGCCCTCTTTCTCTTCGCCATCGCCACGCAGGCGATCTTCCTCTGGACCAGGCTCGAAACCTGGGAGGAAGCCCGCGTGATCCTGCTCTTCCACCTCACGGGAACGGCGATGGAGTGGTTCAAGGTCCATGCCGGCTCCTGGGCCTACCCCGAGCCGGGGATCTTCAAGCTGATGGGCGTGCCCCTCTTCTCGGGCTTCATGTATGCCGCCGTCGGCAGCTACATGGCCCGGGTGATCCGCGTCTTCGACATGCGCTTCGCGCCCTACCCCAGCTTTCCGCTGACCGTCGCGCTGGCCGTTGCGATCTACATCAACTTCTTCGCGCACCACTTCCTGCCCGACATCCGCATCGCCCTGTTCGTGGCCACCGTGGCGCTTTACTGGCGCACCCGGATCTGGTTCCGCATCCACGACCGCCACTGGTGGATGCCGCTGCCCGTCGCGGCCTTCCTGTCGGCGCTGGCGCTCTGGGTGGCCGAAAATAGCGGCACCGCCACGGGCACGTGGATCTATTCCGGCCAGATGAAGGGCGAAATGGTCAGCCTCGCCAAGCTCGGCTCCTGGTATCTCTTGCTTTATGTCGCCTTCGTGACGGTGACACTGATCACGCGAAGGGCGCTGTCGGTTCTGCCACTGCAGGGCGGCCGCGCTTCGGACACGGTCACTAAGCCGTAAACGCCCGCATCCAGGCCATTGAGTCCCTTCCAGCTGATGCAGCGCCACGCGCAGCGGGCGGTCAGAAATATCCGCGCCAGGCCAGGAAGCCCAGAATCGCCACCGCCAGAACCAGCACGCCGAACCCGACTGATCCGATCATTCCCGCGAACAGATCCCGCCGTCGGCTCACCGGGTCGATGGCAATCAGATGCTTCACGCAGACATCATAGGCCTCGGTGACCTCCCCCATGTCGATCTGGCCCAGAAGCTTGGGATTCTGCGCCCGGTGCGCCGAGGTTGCCAGCAGCCGGCCGCTGTCGCGGACCTTCTTCGGCAGCGTCCGCCCCGCCCGCTTGAGCTTGGCGGCCAGGTCACGTCCGCCCAGCCCCATCCGCTCCTCCAGAAGCTGGGCCACCCGATCCGCCATCTGCTGGATCGTCACCGCGCTCATTCCATCACCTCCAAGTCCCTCGCGGTAGAACCTAGAAGCGAATCCGGGGAGGTTCAACCAACTCTGGCCTGATCCTGCTGACGCGGCTATCAAAGGCCATGCTTTCCACGATCCGCCACCCCGCTTCCGCCACCGTCGAGTCCCCGACCCTTGTCATCGCCCATGGTCTTTACGGCTCGGGCCGGAACTGGGGGGTCATCGCCCGCCGCCTGGCTGATCAGCGCGATGTGGTGGCCGTAGACATGCGCAATCACGGCGACAGTCCCCGATTTCCGTCGCAATCCTATCCCGACATGGCGGCAGATCTGGCCGAGGTGATCGAACGCCTGGGCGGACCCGTCGACCTTCTGGGACATTCCATGGGCGGGAAAGCGGCGATGCGCCTTGCCCTGACCCACCCCGAGCTGGTCCGACGCCTCGTGGTGGCCGACATCGCCCCGGTCGCGTACAGCCACGACCAGACCCGCAACGCCAAGGCGATGGCCTTGATCGACCTGTCGCGGATCACCACGCGGGCCGAGGCGGACGCGGCCCTTGCCGGGTCCATCGACGACCCGGCCCTTCGGGCGTTTTTTCTGCAATCGCTGGACTTGCGCCACAAGCCGCCGCGCTGGAAACTGAACCTCGCCGTGCTTGAGGACCAGATGCCGAAGATCGTCGGCTGGCAGGACACTCCAGGTTCCTTCGACAAGCCCACCCTGTTCCTGATGGGCGCCGACAGCAATTACGTCCGCCCAGAGCACCGGGACGCGATCAAGACGCTGTTTCCCAAGGCGCGCTTTGCAAAGATCCCTGGCGCGGGCCACTGGCTTCATGCCGAGAAGCCGCGCGAGTTTGAAGAAACCGTGCGTGTCTTTCTCGAGGCCTGATCACTCGATCTGCTTGGCGACAGCCCAGGCGACCGGAAGCGCCAGCACCGCCCCGGCCGCAGCCGCGATCAGGATCGGCCACAGCGTGTCGTAGCCTGCCGACAACACGGCAATCACGCCACTTCCAGCCACCGCAGTCGCAATCATCGAATATAGAACCATCATGAGGCGCATGGAACATCCTTCCTTCGCGAGGTCAGGAAGGATCCTGGACCTCGCCCGCACCCGCCGCCTTGATCGGCATCAAGGCTTTGGCTGGTAACCAAGAAAAGCAATTCAGGCGACCGTCTTCAGGCGCGCTCCAGGATCTCGCGAAGTGCCTTGTCCGACAGGGCCACCGGATTGCCCCTCATCGACGACGCCTCTTTGGCCGCGATGACCATGCCGGCGTGCTGCTCCTCGGTGACCCCCAGTGCTGCCAGACCTGGGAGACCCTCGGCCCGCGCCCAGGCCTGCAGCGCCGCAGGTGCCTCGGCTGCGGTAGAGCCAAGAGCGTCGGCGATAACCGCGCAAACCTCATCCAGGCGTTCGCGTGCCGCACCGGTCGCCATGTTCCGGTTCGCGATCAGGACCGGCCCCAGCAGCGCGCCGCAGATCGCTCCATGTGCGGCCCCGGTCATGCCCCCGATCACCCCGGCAAAGCCGTGCACGGCACCAAGCCCCGCGTTGGCCAGCGCCAGGCCGCCACAAAGGCTGGCCCATGCCATCCGGTCGCGCGCCTCGGGGTTTTCGCCCTGCATCAGCGCCATCAGGGCCTGCAGTCCGCTGCGGATCGAGGGACGCGCAAGCGCGTCGCTATAGGGGGTCGCCTTGGCAGAGACAAAAGGCTCGATCACTTGCGTCACCGCATCCAGACCCGAGGCCAGCGTCACCGACTTGGGACAGCCATCGGTCAGCGCGGGGTCGATGATCGCAAGCCGCGCCAACATCCGGTCGTCGCGCAAAGACACTTTGCGACCAAGGTCCGGCAGACCGATGACGGCGTTCTTTGTCACCTCTGCGCCGGTGCCTGCCGTGGTCGGAATGGCTATGAACGGCAATGGCTCTGCCTGCAGGGGCAGGCCCTTGCCCACCACCTCCAGATGCTCCATCGGCCCGCCCGTCGCGGGGAGCAGGCCCGCCAGCGCCTTGCCAAGATCCAGCGCCGCGCCTCCGCCTAGCGACAGCACCCAGTCCGGCCGGTGGCCGCGAACCGCCGCAAGGGCAACTTCCAGATCCGCCAGCGTCGGCTCTCCGGCACAGGCAAGTGCAAGGGTATCGGGCCCAAGCGCCTCGACCAGCCAGGCCGCCCGCGCGGGGTTGGAACCGTGAACCAGGACTCCACGTGCCCCATAGGCGCGGACAAGGCCAGGGGCCTTCTTGGCTTCGCCCCGTCCGAACAGGATACGAGGCGGGGTGCTGATCCCAAAGGGCGTCATACGCTCATCGTGGCGGCGATGGCCTTGCCCCATCGGGCGTATTTCGCGTCACGCGTGGTGGGGTCCATCTGCGGTGTGAAGCGGCGGTCCAGCGCCCAGGACTTTGCGAACTCCTCCGGCCCGCCGATGACGCCCGCCTGCATGGCGGCCAGGTAGGCGGCACCAAGGGCCGTCGTCTCGGTCACCTTCGGCCGGTCCACAGGGGCACCCAGGATGTCGGACAGGAACTGCATGGTCCAGTCGCTGGCCGTCATGCCGCCGTCCACGCGGAGCACCCCTTGCGCCTCGGTCCCCCAGTCGGCCCGCATCGCCTCCAGAAGGTCGCGGGTCTGGTAGCCGACGCTTTCCAGGGCCGCGCGGGCAAGCTCCGCCGGGCCGGAGTTGCGGGTCAACCCGAAGACCGCGCCCCGGCTGTCGGGCCGCCAGTAGGGCGCTCCCAGCCCGGTGAAGGCGGGAACGAGGATCACCCCCTGCGCCTCCTCGGCCTTCTCGGCCAGGGGCTGGGTCTCCTTCGCCTCGCGGATGATCTTGAGGCCGTCGCGGAGCCACTGGACCACTGCGCCGGCGATGAAGATCGAGCCTTCGAGCGCGTAGGTCGGCTTGCCTTGCAGCTGGTAGGCGATGGTGGTGAGCAGGCGGTTCTTCGACGGGACCATGTCGGTGCCGGTGTTGAGAAGCGCGAAACAGCCGGTCCCGTAGGTGGATTTCATCATGCCGGGTTGGAAGCAGGCCTGGCCCACGGTGGCCGCCTGCTGGTCGCCCGCGACGCCCAGGATCGGGATCTCGCGGCCGAAGAGATCGGGGCGGGTCATGCCGAAGGGGGCGGCGCAGTCGAGGACCTGCGGCAGGAGGGACATCGGGATGCCGAGGAGCTTGCAGATGTCCTCGTCCCACGCGCCCTTGGCGATGCTGTAGATCAGCGTGCGCGAGGCGTTGGTGGCGTCGGTGGCGTGGACCTTTCCGCCGGTCAGGTTCCAGATCAGCCAGGTGTCGACGGTGCCGAAGGCAAGGTCTCCGGCTTCGGCCTTCGCCCGCGCGCCTTCGACGTGGTCGAGGAGCCACTTGATCTTGGTCCCCGAGAAATACGGGTCGAGGAGAAGGCCGGTCTTCCCGGTGATGCTGGCCTCGTGGCCCTGCTCTTTCAGGGCGGTGCAGGTGTCGGCCGTCCGCCGGTCCTGCCAGACGATGGCCGGGTGGATTGGCTGGCCGGTGGCGCGGTCCCAGATCAGGGTCGTCTCGCGCTGGTTGGTGATGCCGATCGCGGCAATCGAGGTGGCGCTGACCCCCGCCTTCTCGATCGCGGCCCGCGCCGTGCCGGCGACAGTCGACCAGAGGTCGGCGGGGTCGTGTTCCACCCAGCCAGGGCGGGGGTAGTGCTGGGGGAACTCTTCCTGGGCCTGGGCGACGGGGCGAAGGGCCGCGTCGAACAGGATCGCGCGGGAGGAGGTGGTGCCCTGGTCGATGGCGAGGATATGGGTCATGGAGGTGGCCTGCAGGAAGATGTGTCCACGGTGGACAAACGCAAGAGGTTCAAGGACTTCAAGGACTTGGTCACGCGCGTTAGGGGATTCTTAACTTGTTGCCGAGACGGAACGCCAGCCTTGGAGAGCGCCGGACTTTTCGAAAAGTCCGGACCGATTTCTTCGAAGAAATCGGGTGCGGGCGGCACCGTTAGGCACCGCCCGCCCCGTTCGGATTACTGCTGCCAGGACTTGATCAGCTCATCATAGGCGATCGTCTCGCCCATCGGCTTTTCGTTTTCCACCTTGGCTACGGGAGCGCCGGGAGCATCTAGCCAGACCTGAGCGTCCACGACTTCGCCCATCTTCGGACCAATGTCGCCCTGAACGCCTGATTTCTCGATCCGCTCAAGCACCTTTTCCTGCTCTTCGCACAGGGCATCCAGCGCTTCCTGCGGGGTCTTATCGCCCGACATGGCATCGCCGATGTTCTGCCACCACAGCTGCGCCATCTTCGGATAGTCCGGGATGTTGGTGCCGGTGGGAGACCACTGGACGCGGGCGGGCGAGCGGTAGAATTCGATCAGGCCGCCGAGTTTAGGTGCGCGTTCGGTGAAGGACGCATGCTGGATCGTGCTTTCGCGAACGAAGGTCAGGCCGACGTGGGCCTTCTTCACATCCACGGTCTTGGAGGTGACGAACTGCGCGTAAAGCCATGCGGCCTGAGCGCGGTCGGTCGGGGTGGACTTCATCAGAGTCCACGACCCCACGTCCTGGTAGCCGATCTTCTGGCCGTTCTGCCAATAGACACCGTGCGGCGAGGGGGCCATGCGCCACTTCGGCGTGCCGTCCTCGTTCATCACGGGGGTGCCTTCGACGACCGAAGCCGCGGTGAAGGCGGTGTACCAGAACATCTGCTGGGCAATCGCACCCTGCGCGGGGACCGGACCTGCTTCACCGAAGGTCATGCCCTGAGCTTCCGGGGGCGTATACTTCTGCAGCCACTCGATCGCCTTGGTCACGGCATAGACCGCCGCCGCGTCGTTGGTGGCACCGCCACGGGTCACGCAAGAGCCGACCGGACGCGAGTTTTCATCGACCCGGACGCCCCATTCGTCGACCGGCAGACCGTTCGGCTCGCCTACGTCGCCCATGCCAGCCATCGACATCCACGCATCGGTGTAACGCCAGCCGAGCGAGGGGTCCTTTTTACCGTAGTCCATGTTGCCCCAGACCGAGGTCGGCCCGCCCATATAGGACATGTCGCGGCCGGTGAAGAACTCGGCGATGTCCTCGTAGGCCGACCAGTTGACCGGAACGCCGAGGTCGTAGCCATACTTGGCCCTGAAGTCGTCCTTGGTCTTCTGATCGTTGAACCAGTCGTAGCGGAACCAGTAAAGGTTCGCGAACTGCTGGTCAGGCAGCTGGTAAAGCTCGCCATCCGGAGCGGTGGTGAACTTGGTGCCGATGAAATCGGCCAGATCCAGGTTCGGGTTGGTGACGGCGGCACCTTCGCCGGCCATCCAGTCGGTCAGGCTGCGCGCCTGCTGATAGCGCCAGTGGGTGCCGATCAGGTCAGAGTCGTTGACATAGGCGTCATAGATGTTTTCGCCAGTCTGCATCTGGGTCTGAAGTTTTTCGACCACGTCACCTTCACCGATCAGGTCATGCGTGACCTTGATCCCGGTGATGGCGGTGAACGCGGGGGCAAGGACGCTTGCCTCGTAGCTGTGGGTGTCGATGGTTTCCGAGACGACCTTGATCTCCATGCCCGCATAGGGCTTGGCGGCGTCGATGAACCACTGCATTTCCGCTTCCTGGGCGGTGCGGTCCAGCGTTGACATGTCGCCGATTTCTGCGTCGAGGAAGGCTTTTGCCGCCTCGATGTCGGCCCAGGCGGGGGCCTGCGTCGCCATCAGCGCAAGCGCCATGGCTGTTGCGGTGGAACGAAGTCTCATTGTTATTCCTCCCAGAATGTTGAGACGTTGGTTTTGGTTTTCCCCGGGGCGGTCTCGTTGCCCGCCCCCGGGCCGTCATTGCCCCCTTATACCCAGCGGAAGACCGCGAAGGCGTAGGCGAGGGAGAGGATGAGCGCGCCCCAAAGCATGTCGGGACCCGCAAAGAAGAGCCAGCCAAGATGGATGAAGGCCGTGCCCAGAAGGGTGATGAAAAGCCGGTCGCCGCGGGTCGTCTCGATCCGCAGGATGCCGACGCGCGGGGTTTCGGGGAAGCGGATCGCCAGCAGCGTCATGATCATCAGAAGTGCGGCGATGCACCAGAAGAACAACGCGACCGGAAAGGTCCAGGCCATCCAGAAGCCGGGGATAAGCTGTCCGGTCCATTCGCGTACCCCGTCTTCGTCAACGGGCACGGCAAGGATCAGCAGCACCAGAATCGCGGCCATGATCAGCGCGAGTGTCAGGTAGATCGGGGTCCATCTGGTCTGTGACATCACACCCTCCCCAGGGCGAAGCCCTTGGCGATGTAGTTGCGGACGAAGTAGATCACGAGCGCCCCCGGAACGAGGGTCAGGACTCCGGCAGCGGCAAGGACACCCCAGTCCATGCCCGAGGCGCTGACCGTGCGGGTCATCGTGGCGGCGATGGGTTTGGCGTCGGTGGTGGTCAGGGTGCGGCTCAGAAGAAGTTCAACCCAGCTGAACATGAAGCAGAAGAAAGCGGCGACGCCGATTCCAGATGCGATGAGGGGCATGAATATCTTGATGAAGAACCGCGGGAAGGAATAGCCGTCGATATAGGCCGTCTCGTCGATTTCCTTCGGCACGCCGCGCATGAAACCTTCGAGGATCCACACTGCAAGGGGGACGTTGAAAAGGCAGTGCGCCAAGGCCACGGCGATATGCGTGTCGATCAGGTTCATCGCGGAATAAAGCTGGAAGAACGGCAGCGCGAAGACGGCCGGAGGCGCCATGCGGTTGGTCAAGAGCCAGAAGAACAGGTGCTTGTCGCCCATGAAGCTGTAGCGGCTGAACGCGTAAGCCGCGGGAAGCGCCACGGTGATGGTGATGACCACGTTCATCGTCACGTAGATCATCGAGTTGACGTAGCCCATGTACCACGACGGATCAGTCAGGATGGTGACGTAGTTCTGCACCGTGAAGGTCTGCGGGAACAGCGTGAAGGTCGAGGTGATCTCGGTGTTGGTCTTGAAGCTCATGTTGATCAGCCAGTAGATCGGGATCAGCAGGAACAGGAGGTAGATCGTCATCACGACGGCAGAGGGACGGATGCGCATCAGCGGTTCTCCTCGCGGTCGAGGTTGGTCATGACGGTGTAGAACACCCACGAGATCAACAGGATGACCAGGAAGTACATGATCGAGAAGGCGGCGGCGGGGCCAAGGTCGAACTGGCCGGTCGCCATCTTCGCGAGGTCGATGGAGAGGAAGGTGGTCGAGTTGCCGGGACCGCCGCCGGTGACGACGAAGGGCTCGGTGTAGATCATGAAGCTGTCCATGAAGCGCAAGAGGACGGCGATCAGAAGGACGCCCTTCATCTTCGGGAGTTCGATGTAGCGGAAGACGGACCAGCGGGTGGCCTGGTCGATCTTGGCGGCCTGGTAGTAGGCCTGCGGGATGGACTGGAGGCCGGCATAGCACAGCAGCGCCACCAGCGAGGTCCAGTGCCAGACGTCCATCACGATGACGGTGATCCAGGCGTCGAGGGGGTCGTTGGTATAGTTGTAGTCCAGTCCCATCGCGGCAAGGGTGTGACCCAGCAGGCCGATGTCGACCCTGCCGAAGATCTGCCAGATGGTGCCGACGACGTTGAAGGGAACCAGAAGCGGCAGCGCCATGAGCACCAGGCAGAAGCTGGCCCAGAAGCCCTTTTTCGGCATGTTCAGCGCGATGAAGATGCCCAGCGGCACCTCGATCGCGAGGATGATCAGACTGAACAGGATCTGCCGTCCCAGCGCCTCGTGCAGGCGGTCGGAGGCAACCATCTCTTCGAACCAGCCGATGCCTTCCCAGAAGAATTCGTTCTGCCCGAAGGTGTCATTGACCGAGTAGTTGACCACCGTCATCAGCGGGAGGACGGCCGAGAAGGCCACCAGCACCAGGACGGGAAGGACGAGGAACCAGGCCTTGTTGTTCTGGGTCTTTTCCATGGCTCAGGCCCCCGTTGGCGCGACGCGCCAGTCGTTTGAGTAGACGTTGATCTTGCCCGCGGCGAAGGCGACGCGGGGGTCGGCGGGGAGGCTTGTCCCCTCGGGCAGGATCGCGTTCAGGGGCTGGCCCTGAAGCTCGGCCCGGACAATGCGGTGACGGCCCACATCCTCTACCCGGTTCACCGTGACCGGAAGACCCTGGTCGGAGACGGTCACGTAATCGGGGCGGATCCCGATCTGGGTGCGGCCCGTCGTTGGACCGTAGGCCGCACCCAGCGGCAGCGAGACGTCCCCCAGGCGCGCCTCGGAGCCGGAGATCCTGGCGTCAAGCAGGTTCATGCCCGGAGAGCCGATGAAGTAGCCGACAAAGGTATGTTCGGGCGTCTCGAAAAGTTCCTCGGGCGTGCCCATCTGCACCACCCGGCCTTCGTGCATCACGACGACCTTCTGGGCAAAGGTCAGTGCCTCGGTCTGGTCGTGGGTGACGTAGATCATCGTATGCCCGAACTCGCGGTGCAGTTGCTTCAACTGGGTCCGCAACTCCCATTTCATGTGGGGGTCGATCACCGTCAGTGGTTCGTCGAAGAGGATCGCGTTGACGTCTTCGCGCACCATCCCGCGGCCAAGGCTGATCTTCTGCTTGGCGTCGGCGGTGAGGCCGCGCGCCTTTTTCGACAGGATGTCCTCCATCCCGATCATCTGGGCGATCTGGGCGACGCGCTTGGCGATGTAGGCAGTTTCCATCCCGCGGTTGCGCAGGGGGAAGGCCAGGTTGTCGCGCACGGTCATTGTGTCGTAGACAACCGGGAACTGGAATACCTGGGCAATGTTGCGTTCCGTGGTGGCCGCGTCAGTCACATCACGGTCGCCGAAGAGCACCCGGCCCTGCGATGGGCGCACAAGGCCCGAGATGATGTTCAACAACGTGGTCTTTCCACATCCCGAGGCACCAAGAAGCGCATAGGCCCCACCGTCCTGCCAGACGTGGTCCATCTCTTTGAGCGCATAGTCGGCGTCGCTTGCCGGGTTCGCCAGGTAGCTGTGAGCCAGGTTTGAAAGCGTGATCCGGGACATTCAGGCCGCCATCGCATAAGGGGCGGGCGCGGCAAGGCGACCCGTGTTGTCAAAGAGATAGACGTGGGCCGGGTCGATGAAGACCGAGGTATCCGTCCCGGCGGTGAGCGGATGGACCCCGTGGATCAGCCCAACCCAGCGGTCGCCGCCATGCGTGAGGTGAACGAAGGTTTCCGATCCGGTGATCTCTGTCGCGCCCAGCGTGCAGCGGAACTCCACGGCATCGCCGGAATGGCGGTTCAGTGTGATGTGGTTGGCGCGGAACCCGGCCGTGTAGATGCCGTCGGGCAGACCACGGGTCGCGCCGGTCGCGGGCGCATGGGCGCTTTCGCCGAACGTCAGGCGATCAGCCTCCTTGCGGCAGGGGACGAAGTTCATCGGCGGATCGCTGAAGACACGGGCGGTCTGGGCATCGGCGGGCAGGCGGTAAACCTGCGGCGTCAGGCCGAACTGGGTGACGCGGCCCTCCCACATCGTCGCCGTGTTGCCGCCCAGAAGCAGGGCTTCCTCGGGTTCCGTGGTCGCATAGACGAAGATCGCGCCCGAAGCCTCGAAGATCCGGGGGATTTCGATTCGCAACTCCTCGCGCAGCTTGTAGTCCAGGTTGGCCAGCGGTTCGTCCAGAAGCACAAGCCCGGCACCCTTGACCAGCGCCCGCGCCAGGGCGCAGCGCTGTTGCTGGCCACCGGAAAGCTCCAGCGGTTTGCGGGTCAGCATCGGCGTCAGCCGCAGCATCTCGGCGGTCTGGCGGACGGCATTGTCGATCTCGGCGGCCGGCTTGCCCATCAAGCGCAAGGGCGAGGCGATGTTTTCATAGACCGTGAGGCCGGGGTAGTTGATGAACTGCTGGTAGACCATCGCGACCTTGCGGTCCTGGACCTTGACGCCTGTAACGTCCCTACCCTCCCACATCAGTCGGCCCGTCGAGGGCTTGTCGAGGCCGGCCATCAACCGCATCAGGCTGGTCTTGCCTGACAGGGTCGGGCCCAGAAGCACGTTCATTGTCCCGTTTTTCAGGGTCAGGTCGGTCGGGTGGATATGCACCCTGCCCGCGACTGACCGTGTGACCCCTTGAAGTTCCAGCGTCATTCCGTTCCCCCTATTCCGCCGCCGGGCTGACAGCCCGCGCAGCGTCCGCTCCAGCCTGGTGAGGCCCGGCCTCATGGGCCATGAAGCGGTCAAGCCGTTCGATCTGGTCGGCGGTCATCCGCAGGCCAAGCTTGGAGCGCCGCCAGACCACGTCGGCGGCGGCAGTTGCGTATTCGCGGGCCATCAGCCAGCGCACCTCGGGCTCGGACAGGGTGGCACCGAAGTCCTGTCCCAGCGCCTCGGCTGTCGTGGCGTTGCCCAGGATCAGCGTGGCCTCGGTGCCATAGGCGCGGACCAGTCGGGCGGCCCAGTAGTCGGTCAGGAACGGATGCTTCACCTTGAGCGCCGCCGTCAGCGCAGCCACGCCGTTATGCGGGAAATCGCCGCCGGGCAGCGCCACGCGGGCAGTCCAGGCGGGTTTGGCCTGCGGGAAGAAGGGTGTCAGCTTTGCCAGCGCGGATTCGGCGAGGCGACGGTAAGTGGTGATCTTGCCGCCAAAGACGTTCAGGAGCGGCGCACCGTTCTGGTCGAGCGACAGGACATAGTCGCGGGTAGCTGCCGTGGCCGATTTGGCACCGTCGTTGTACAGGGGCCGGACACCGGAATAGGTCCAGACCACATCGTCCTTGGTCACGGGCTTGGCAAAGTATTGCGAGGCGAAGGCAAGAAGGTAGTCGCGTTCCTCATCGGTGCAGACGGCATCTTTGGGGGCACCCTGATGGTCCTTGTCAGTGGTGCCGATCAGGGTGAAGTCCTGCTCGTAGGGGATGGCAAAGATGATCCGGCCGTCGGAGCCCTGGAAGAAATAGCAGCGGTTGTGATCGAAAAGCTTTTTCGTCACGATGTGCGACCCGCGCACAAGGCGGACGCCTTCGCTGGAATTGATGCGCGCCACGTTGCGGATCACATCCTCGACCCAGGGGCCGCCGGCGTTGACCAGGGCGCGGGCCCGGTGGACTTCGGTACCTTGCGGGCCTTGGGTGGTGACGTGCCACAGGGCGTCGCGACGTTCTGCTGACGTCACGCGGGTGCGGGTGAGGATGCGGGCCCCACGTTGGGCGGCGTCACGGGCGTTAAGCGCAACAAGGCGCGAATCCTCGACCCAGCAGTCGGAGTATTCGAAGGCCTTCTGGAACTTGGGCTTCAAGGGCTTGCCGGCGGGGTCGCGGGTCAGGTCAAGCGTGCGGGTCGCAGGCAGGATCTTGCGGCCGCCCATCGTGTCGTACAGGTAAAGGCCAAGTCGGATCAGCCAGTCGGGGCGGCGGCCCCTGGCCCAAGGCATCACCCAGCGCAACAGGCGCGAGGTGGGCGTTTCGCTTTCAAAGCGCATGTCGGACGAGAGCGGCAGCACAAAGCGCATCGGCCAGCTGATGTGCGGCATCGCGACCAGAAGTGTCTCGCGTTCTTCGAGTGCCTCACGGACAAGGCGGAACTCGAAATACTCAAGGTAGCGCAAACCGCCGTGGAACAGCTTGGTGGACGCCGAGGAGGTGCCCTGCGCAAGGTCGCCCTGTTCGGCCAATGTGACCGTCAGCCCACGACCGGTGGCGTCACGAGCGATGCCGCAGCCGTTGATGCCGCCACCGATGATGAAGAGGTCGGATACAACCTCTGCGGTTCCGTTGGGCACGTTGGGTTCCTCCCCCGGGCAGGAAGTTGCGATGTTGTCACGGCTCCGTCAACAGGAATTTTCGCTTTTGCGCGAATGCGACGAAAGCGAACATTTTTCTTAACGGAGCCGCGCAACCGCAGCAAGGATTGCTGCAATCGCAAAATATCGCGCGTCTGCGAAAGCGAGAAAAGCGCTGACAGATCGCCAGCGGCGTGGCAGAAAGCGGGAATCGCGCGATGCGAAGGAAAAGAACCGTGGCGTTGAACTTCCGGCAAAGCGAGATCCTGGAATTGGCCCGGGCCGAGGGCCGGGTGGTGGTTGACGACCTGGCGCAGCGGTTCGAGGTGACGCTGCAGACGATCCGACGGGATCTCAGCGACCTTGCGGATGCGGGGCATCTGGACCGGGTGCATGGCGGGGCGGTGTTGCGGACCGGCGTGGCCAACATCGGCTACGAAGCGCGGCGCAAGATGAACGAGGGCGCGAAAGCGGCGATCGCCCGGGCCTGCGCGTCGGCGATCCCCGACAATTGCAGCTTGATCATGAACCTTGGAACCACGACCGAGGCCGTCGCCCGTGAGCTTCTGGGGCATCGCAACATCACGGTGATCACCAACAACATGAACGTGGCGAACATCCTGGTGGCGAACCCCGGCTGCGAGATCGTCGTCGCCGGGGGTGCGCTGCGGCGGACGGACGGCGGGCTGGTGGGCGAGCTGACCACGCAGTTCTTCGAGCAGTTCAAGGTGGATTACGCCGTGATCGGGGTTTCGGCCCTGGACCGGGACGGGGACCTCCTGGACTTCGATCTGGCGGAAGTGCGGGTGTCGAAGGCGATCATCCAGCAGTCCCGGCGCAGCTATCTGGTGGCTGACCACTCCAAGCTGGACCGATCGGCCCCGGCCCGGCTGGCATCGCTGTCAGAGATCACCACGCTGTTCACCGATGCGGCCCTGCCCGCCGAACTGATGCGGAAGTGCGAGGCCTGGGGAACCGGGGTGCAGATCGCCAGCTGACCGCACCGAACGGGACGGTTTGCAAACGGAGCGGCTGTTCGCCGCGGACCATTTGTCTCGCGCTTTTGCGTCGAGGACGCAAAAACGCTCGGGGGCCTCCGGCGGGGATATTTGGGCAAATGTGAAAGGCTCAGAACTCGGCGGTCAGCACCTTGGGGTCCACAATCTCGATCCGTTGCCGGGAGGTCTCGATTGCCCCGCGTTTGGCGAGTCCGCTCATGACCCGGCTGACCATCTCGCGGTTGGAACCTATGGTGGCGGCAATCTCGGCGTGGGTCGGGGCATCCGTGATGATGCCACCGGCGCGAAGCTGGCCTCGGTCGACGGCGAGGCCGAAGAGGTACGAGGCGACCCGCTGCTCGACGCTGTAGGTGGTCAGTTCCAGGTTCCGGGCGGTCAGCGCGCGGATGCGGGAGACAAGGCCGTGGGTGATGCGCTGGCGCAAGGCAGGGACTTGGTCGAAGAGGTGCCGAAAGACCGTCCCGGACAGGGTCAGGATCGTGGCCTCGCTGCGGGCGACCACCGCGAGCGACCGTTCGCCGTCGTCCAGGGCCGCGAGTTCCCCGAAGTGGTCGCCGAGACCGAAGCGGGTGAAGATCACCTCGCGCCCGTCGGCTGTCCAGTACAGCGCGATGAGCGTGCCGGACAGCAGGAAGTGGACGTCCCGGCTTTGGTCCTTCTGGTTGAAGACGATCTCCCACGGACCCAGGCGGCGTTCGGTGAATGGAATGTCGATCCCGGCCACTTCCGCAGGCGTGAGGCCCCGGAAAAGCGGCAGGTTGTGCGACAGCAGGGCGTTGAGGGTCACGATATGGCCAGTTGCGACCGGGCTTGAGCCAACTCGGGCAGGGCGGCGTCCGCCGGGAAACGCGCGATCACCTCGGCCAGGCCTTCCGCAGGGCCACCTTGGGCGATGCGGTCCAGAAGGGCCCGGAGCTGCCAGAGCGCGGCCCCCTGCCGGGTTGCAACGACAAGCGCCTGATCCAGCGCAGCGCGGGCATCCGCGGCGCGGCCGGTCGCGCGGCAGTTTGCGGCGTGCAGGCGCAGAATTTCCGCGTACCAGCAGTGCAGCGCCTCGGCCTGGGTCTCGACCAGGGCGCGCGAGGAGGTGGCTAGCGCCTCGTCCGTGCGACCGGCGGCCAGGAGGCGGGCAGAATGGACGGCCGAGAAGTAGGGGACGCCCACATTGGCCCCGATGGCGCGCAGCGTCTCGATGAGCTGCCCGAAGCCCGCAATGCCTTCCGGGGTTTTCGCAAGGTCCGGGTTCATCACGCAGGCCCAGGTCTTGCCGATGAACTGCCAGAACAGCGCGCCCTGGGTCTCGGCGGCCTGGATGCCTCTGTCCAGCCGGGACAAGGCTGCGTCCAGATGACCGGCGTAGAACAGCGGAACCGAACCCCAGACCAGCGCATAGGGCTGCATGACCGGGATCGACAGCGCGGCCTGGTGGGCGTCGGTTTCTGCGACCAGCGCGGGGACGCGATCGGTCTGGCCCAGGATCGCGCGGGTTGGGCCCTCGAACATCTGCGCGGCGGCAAACATGTCCATGCCGTAGCGGGCGATCATCCCGGCGTGCTTTTCCAGCCGGTAAAGCGGTCGGATCTGGGCGATGCAATCCAGCTGGTCGGCGAAGTGTCCCTGGTAGAAGCGGGTTCCGTTGCGGGCGGCAAGGGCGACAAGCCTGATCTCGGTTCCTACGGGATCGTCTGCCGCGGTTTCGGCCATCCGGTCCATGAGATCGCCAAGCCGGTTCGCCCGCGCCTCCTGCGCCGAGATGATGGCGTGGGTATGCGCGCCCAGAAGTGCGGGGGCGGTGTTCGGACCCAGGGCCGCCTGGGCGCTTGAGATGTCGAGGACGGTGTCGAATTCCTGCCGCACGGGGTCGGCGGTGAAGCCCTGTACCTGCATCAGGACCGAGCCGATCATGGTGTGGGCGGCGATCTGAAGTTCGGGCCGGCTTTCTTCCGGCAGTTCACTGCACAGCCCCTGCGCGGCGCGGGCCATGCTTTCGGCGTCACCAAAAGCACCCTGCATGAGCAGCTTCTGGCTGGCCTGAAGATAACTGACGATCGCGGGGAGGAACTGGCGCGCCTTGTGCTGGTGGTCGGCCAGAAGGCCGGGCTCGCGGCTCAGGACCTGGGGGAACTGCGCTTGCAGCATGTCGGCGATGCGGGCGTGCAGGCCTTCGCGGGTGCGGCGCAGCATCGACTGGTAGGCCGCCTGGGCCAGCAGAGCATGGGCGAACTCCCACGCGTTGTTGGGCCGGGCCACGACCACTCCGGTTCGGGCGGCGGCGCGCAGGTGGGGCAGCGGGTCTTCGCCGTCCAGAGCGCGCAGCATCTCGACCCGGAAGCTGCGACCCAGGGCGGCGGCGCGCTGCAGGATCGGTTTTGCATCGCCGGTGCTGTCGATGCGCTCGCCCAGAAGGTCCATCAGCGTGGCGGGGAGGGCGGCATCGGCGCCGGCCCCGCGCCGCGCAAGCTGGTGCAGGAAAAGTGGCACACCCCCGGCCCGTTGCAGGACTTGGGACCGGAGTTCGGCGCTCAGGCTGTCGGGCGCCAGCCGGTCCAGAAGAACGCGGGCGTCTTCCTCGGGCAGGGGGTCAAGCGCCAGGGTCATCAGGCCGTCGGCGGGCAGGTATCGGCCGAGCTTTGCGTCCTCGCGGCTGGTAAGGATCAAGGTGAACTGCCGCGCTTCGGGAGTGGAGAAGATGTGGTTCAGGACGCCAAGGCTGGCGACGTCGAACCAGTGCAGATCCTCGAACAGAAGCAGGCCGCGTTGCTGACGCGCCAGGATCGCGCGCCAGATCGCCCCCTCGATCAGGGCTTTCAGCGCGAGGCTGGAGAGGGTGGCGATCAGGATCTGGCCTTCCGGCAGACCCAGGATCAGGGCCAGAGCCTGGCGGTCCTGGGTGGCCAGCGTCGGAAAGGCCTCGGCCAGAGTGGTGTAGTCGGGGTTGGGGTTGCCGATCCGGTCGAGAAGCCAGTCGCGGAAGGGCAGGAAGGACGAGCCGTGGCCGATGGCATCGCCCTGGAACACCGACTTGGCGGTGAACTGCGAGGCGACGTGGCCGACAAAAGCGGTCTTGCCGACGCCGGCCTGGCCGATGATCAGGACCGGGCCGTCGGCGGCGATGAGCTTGGCCATCTCGCGGGCGCGGCCGACGAAGGTTTCGGGCTGGTCGATTCCCCCTGCGGGAAGCCGGGCGGTGACCTCGTAAAGCGGCATCTCCTCGGCAAAGCCCTTCAGGCGGCGCGGGCCGAGGGCGCGCGTCTCGAACCGGCCGCGGCAGAGGGCGCGGGTTTCTTCGGCGATGACGACGGAACCGGGGGTGGCTTCGGTCTGGATCCGTTCGGCAAGGGTTGTGACACCGCCGGTAAAGCGGGGAAGGCCATCGGACTGGGCGGCGACGCGGACCACGACCTCGCCGGTTGCCACCCCGGCGCGCAGGCGGACGGTGATGCGGTTCTGGTAATTCAGCTTGATCGACTGGACGGCCCGGAGGGCAGCGTCGACGGCACGGTCGGCGGACAGCTCCTCGGTCCGGTCAAGGCCGAAGATCGCCACCACCCCGTCGCCCAGGTATTCGGTGACCTCGCCACCCGCCGCCTCGATCAGAAGGCGGGCCTGGCGGTAATAGTCGTCGAGCCAGGCTTGCAGATCCTCGGCATCGGCTTCGCTGGCGATGGTGCTGAAGTTTTCCAGGTCGATGAAGACAGCCGTCACCTGCCTGCGTGCACCGCCGACCTCGACATCCGCTTTGACCATCAACTGTCACCCCCCCAGGCTGGACTCACGGTAACCTAGTCCGCGCCGCTTCTAAATGGGCAATCCGCCGCGAGTCCAATGGATTTGACAGGGTCCAGGCGGTTCGGATGCGGAAGGCGCCGGGCAGGCCCTTGCGGTGTTTTCGGCCGTCCTGGGGCACGGACAGGGGGTGCGCGGTCATCCGTCCGGCGGGAAGCTGGGCAAGCGCCGCGTCGTGGATGTCGATCTCGGCGGCGACCGGGGTTACGAAGGCCGTGGTGAAGTCGAAGTCGAAGGCCGAGAAGTGCCAGCGCGAAAGCTTGCCCTGGGACACGATGGTCTGGCCGCAGATCGTCTGCACGATGCCGCAGTCGGGGCTGTCCAGCAGGCTGTGGGCAAAGCCGCGCGACTGGTAGCGGGCGGACCAGACCGGGCGGCCATCGGGCGTGGCGACAGAATAGGAGCCATTGCCCATCTGCAACTGGCCCATCTGCTTGTTGTAGCCGTAGAACAGGAGCCCGGCGAGTTGGGCGGAGTGGTTCGAGAGATAGAGGTTCGGCAAATAGTTGAACATCCCTGGCTGGCCGTCCACCTGCACGCAGGCGATCGAGACGATGGCTTCAAGATAGTTCGGGAAGCCCATGAAACGCGGCAATGCCGAAGGGCGGACCCCGATCTGCTGGTTCGCCAGCATGGTGACGGGATGGGTGCCGGGCGGCGTGAAGCTTTGCGGGTGCAAGGACATGCCGGGGGGCAGGATCGCCTGCACGGCCCTGGCGTCGACCGCGTGGAAGCTGAAGAAGCCGTCCAGTGTTCCGGTGCCGAAGAACGGGGTCAGCGGCCAGTCGGCCGTCTGGGCGTAGGGGCTTTGCAACTCGGTCGCTGCGTCGGGGGTGCCGTCGGGGGCGAGATCACCCTCGCCCACCACCTGGAACGGGTGCCCGGTCAGACCCCGTGCGGCGACAAGGCCCGAAATCGTCGCGGCCTCGACACAGCCCGCGTTGATCCCACAGCGCGTCCAGTCGCCGGCGAGATACAGGTTTTCGAACCCGCTGTCGTCGGGCGGCAGGCGATACTGGACCGAGCCTGGGACCGACAGGACATACCGTTCGGATCCATAGAAGTTCTGTCGGAAGTACTGGTAATCGAACGCCTGGTCCGGGCTGTATCCCGGCTTGGCCACGAGCAGCGACAGGTCGAACCGGCCCGCCTTGGCCGAGCCCGGCCACATGCGCGTGAGATCACTGTCGGCCCAGGCGCGGACGCGCTGGGTGTAGGGACCCGAGTCCACCCCGGCGTCCTGCGCGGGGCTGCAGAAATAGGCCAGTTGCACCGGCTGGTCATCCTTGGGCCACTCCTCACGCGGGAGCAGGTCGGACATGTCGGCCCATGTGTCCAGGGGTTCGGCAAAGCTGGTGATCACCGTCTTCAGATCGGTCTGCGGACCTGGGTTATGCGCAGCCACCAGGGCGTCCCAGCCAAGATCGGACGCCGTCCGGTTCAGCCAGAACTGCGCAGCCTGGGTCGCGACGGTATGGACATTCGCGACCATCGCCCGCCAGCGCGGTTCCGCCGCGATCAGGTCCTGTGCCAGGTAAGGGATCGAGCCAAGCGAGGCGCCAAGGATCACCTGGTCGAAATCCTTGCCGCGCTGGAGAGTATAGGAGCGGCCTTGCGGCGGATCCTTCTCGCATTCGAAGTCCGCTCCCTCAGGATAACTGCCAGGTGCAAGCTGCGCCCAGTCCGGTTGCGAGGGCCAGCAATCAAGCTTCTGCACCGTGACCAGCGGGTCATAATCCGGCCCGGCAAGCGCGGCCTGCTCGACCATCTCGATGGCATGGATACCAAGCTTCTGCCGGTCCAGCCGCAGGGCGGTCGCGGCATTGAAGAACCTGAACTTCACCCCCCGCGCCTTGAGGACAAGGTAGTAGGGCGCGAAGATCGTGTCGCCCATCCCGGCCTGCATCTTGTAAAACAGGTTGCCCTTGTAGGTGAATGCCAGCCGCAGAAGCCCCCTGATCGCAGTCCCGGCCCCGACGCCACGGTCGTTGGTCACCCCGCCGGGATAACCGAACACATAGTCGTAGCAGCCGCGGAACACGGCAGAGTAGACCGCTTCGTGGCTGGCCCCGAAGTGCAAAAGCCAGGCACTGATCTCCTGATCGTCGATGGCATCGAAACCGGCCCGGAAAACGCCCGTGTCCACCGCCCCCCGGAAGAAGGCCGAGGCCAGGCTGACCATGTAGCCCATCCGCCGGGCCTCGTCGCCTGCGTCCAGTTCGGCCATGCGGGCGTGGTGCCAATCCTGGGCATGGGCTGCCAGCGCCGCAAGATGCAGGGTTTCATGGGTGCGGTGGTGGTGCGGATTGTCCGACAGCCGCGAGGCGAGGGCGTGCAGGTGATGAAAGGGGGTCGGCGCGGCCAAGGGCAGGCCAGCGCGGCGGAAGCCCGGGTGGAACTGGTCGGGCAGGACATGCGCCGTGTCCAGCCTGCCAAGCATCCCCTGGTCGAAGAATTTGGCCACGGCTTTAGCCAGCATCTGGAAATAGGCAAAGGGCGTCGGCAGCATCTCGTCCCTGCCATCCTTGGCGGGGACGCCGGGCAGGTCCGAGTTCGACTGAAAGTCGATCCGCCACGGATGCAGGCTGGCCGAGCCGTCCGGTCCGGGAACATCTTCGGCGATGAAGAAATGCGACAGACCTGCAAAGGCGGTGTCCACGGTGCCGAGCGGGGCGTCAGGCGTGCGGATCTTCAGGTCATTCATCTGCGCATAGCAGTCGCGCATCAGTCGAAAAGCGTTCTCGTAGAAGCCAGCCCAGATGTGCAGCCCGTGTTCCTCGATCCGCTTGTGCTTGTCCATGTTCCGGCCCGACGCGCCCTTGCCGCCACAGCGCCAGCCCATCTGGTAGACGGTGATGTCGTAGTTCTGATCCCAGCCCGGGATCGTGGTGATCGCGTAGGTTGCGGTCATCGCGCCCACGCCGCTCCCGATCACGGCAATCTTCTGTCGTTTCCCAACCATGCGATCCCCCACTCGAAAAGCGATATGCGAATTTGTTAACCATAAGACGCGGCTTGTCGAAGGAAAGGTTCGGATTGCGGGACGGCTGCGTCAATTGGGCTGAGGCGCGCCTGGAAATACGCAACCTCCGGATGAAACAGAAGCGACTTCTGTGCGTTTTGCCACAGAGGTCCGGGTCCGCTTTCTCTAGCAGGGACGCATCGGTCACCCGCTGCTGGCGACCGATCTGGAACGGTTGGATGCAATGGAACCCCTGCTTGGGTCGATCATACTGTTCGGAGGCAACTTCGAGCCAAGGGGCTGGGCTTTCTGCAACGGCCAGTCACTGGAGATCATCCAGTATTCGGCACTTTATTCCCTGCTTGGCACCACCTACGGCGGCGATGGAATCACAAGCTTCCGCCTGCCGGACCTGCGCGGACGCGTCCCCGTCCACGCCGGTCCTGGCACCGGGCTTTCACCGCGCTCCCCGGGCGATGCCTTCGGAAGCGAGACGGTGACGCTGGTGGCAGGCCAGGTTCCTCCGCACAACCATGACTTGGTTGTCGCCAATGTTCCCAGTGCTTCAGACCGCGGGCAGGGCGACATGCTTGCGCGGTCACAAATCTATTCCGAAACCAGCGGGCCGACGCTGACGCTGAACCCGCTGTCCATCGCTTTGACCGGAGGCGGCCAGCCGCATGACAACATGCAGCCAAGCCTCTGCGTGAATTACATTATTGCGCTGGAGGGCATTTACCCGTCGCGCAACTGAACCCCGCAATGTCCCTGTTGCGGGCTACTGGCCGGTGTCGACCCCCTCGCGCCGGTCCGGACCTGCAAGCCTCCCCGTGGCTTGCAGGTCCATTTCTTGTCGATCCCGGATCCAAGGTATCTGTCAGGAACATGCGCCTGCAGCATTGATGCTGGGGCAAAACATTCTGCTCAGCCACCCGAGAGGCTCTGCGTCACCCTGATCGGACCATCCGGAAACCTGGACGCCCATCCAAGATCGGGGCTTTGGTTGAAACCATCGTCGCCATGGCCACAAGCCGGATCGCGGCAACAGGCACGATCTATGCTGCGACCGGCTTTCGCCCGTCGCTGGCGTGGGCCCGGCGGATGGCGGATCTTGATGCCGATAATGCGTAGGACACATGGTGGAAAGGAGGAACGGCAGCGGCTCGGAGTCGCTTTGGTGGAGCAGAGGGGGATCGAACCCCTGACCTTATCATTGCGAACGATACGCTCTCCCAACTGAGCTACTGCCCCATCCGCGCCGTCGTATTCATCGCAAATCCAGGTCGAAGTCAAGCCGGGTCGGTGCAGTCGGCCCGCCGAAGAAAGACGGAGCGGGTCTTCCACACGTCCCGTCACCGTCCCGCCGTCCCGCAATCAGTTGTGGTTCACGCTGCCATGCCGCCAGGCGTCGGTAGGCCTTTCTTGCGCGACGCGAAAGACGCATGCCTTTTGCAGGCCAGCCGATCCAAGGCGCAAGGCATCGTGTTCAGCGGCTTAACGAAGGTGCTGCCGGACGAAGGCCAAGATGTCGGCGGCAGGGCGTGCGCCGGCCAAGCGGGCGATCTCGCGGCCGCCGCGAAACAGGATCAGTGCCGGAATGCCACGGATGCCCATGCGGGTGGAGACCTGAGGATGGTCCTCGGTGTTCAGCTTCATCAGCCGCGCCTCGCCCGCCAGCGTTCCTGCGGCCTTGGCAAATTCGGGCGCCATCGTCCTGCAAGGGCCGCACCATGGGGCCCAATAGTCGACAAGAACCGGCAAGCTGTCGCCGCGCGTCACCTTGTCATGGGTGGTGGCGTCAAGGTCATGCACCGTTCCATCAACCAGCACCGCACCGCAGACCCCGCATTTGGGCGCATCGGTCAGCCGGCTGGCGGGCACTCGATTGGCCTGGCCACAGGTCGCGCAGGTCAGTTTCAGGGCATCGGCGAGGGGCATCGCGGAACTCACATCTGGCCAGCCTGAAGATGTGCCGTGCTGCGGCGGCTCGCAAGAGGCTTAAAGAAAATCCTCTTCTTCCCCGCTGACATCGACGCCAAGTGCCTCAAGGCCGCCTTCCAGGTTTTCGGCCAGATGCGGCATTCCCATCAGGTAGGTGGCGGTCGGCGTCGTCGCTTCTGCCAGGGCTGTCGCGACCGCCTCGTCGAAATCCTCGGGTTCGAAAGCGCCACGACCGACCCAGGCCACGGCAGTCATCTGCGCCTTCTCGTCGTCGTTCAAGCCGTCGATGAAGGCGCGCAATTCGGCGTCGCCGGCCCCGGCTTCGCGGGCGAGGTAGATCACGTGGACCACCTTTTGCGGGCTGATCTCAAGCATCACGGCCTCTCCATGTTTTGTGCATCGTCGCGCAAGGTGGCGCGGGGCGCAAGCGTTCAGCCCAGCAACCAGACAGTCAGCCCGTGCGCGATTGCCCCGGCCAGCGTGGCGAGAACGACAGATCGGCGGGCGACCCAAGTGGCCAGGACCGTCGCAGTGCCGGTCAGCACGGGGACAAGCCGGGTCAGGTCCGGGGTCAGCGCGGGCAGGATCGAGGCGACGAAAAGCGTGGCAATGGCCGCCGGGCCGGTGGAGGACAGGAAACGCCCAAGCCAGCCGCCCGCCGCCATGCGGTCCATCCGCGCCAGGATCGGCAGAGCGCGAAAGCCCCAGTTGGCGGCCCCGGCCACCAGGGCGACCGTCAGCAGCTCCCAGTTCATCGCCGCACCAGCCCTGTCACGGCCCCGGCCAGCATTCCAAGCAGGATGCCGCTGGTGGCGCTCAGGATCAACGTCCCCGCGACGGTGGCCAGGCCCGCGACCGCTATGACCGGAACCTGCGGACGGCTGACGATCGAGAGGAGCAAAGCCAGAAACAGCGCCGGAAGCATGAAGCCCAGCCCGGCGTTCACCGCAGGCCAGGTTTCCAGCGCGCCGCCACCCGCAAAGGCGCCGACAACCGTTCCGGAAACCCAGCTTGCATAGGCCCCTAGACCAAGGCCAAACATGTAGGGCTCGGAAAACCGCTGCCCGCGCGCCAGCGCGCCCAAGGCTTGGCCAAAAACCTCATCCGTCAGTCCCCAGGCCCAGATCCAGGCATGGCGTCGTCCGGCACCGGGCCCCGCTTCGCGCATCAGGGCCGGGCCGTAAAGCAGGTGGCGCAGGTTCATCGCGATCAGGGTGAAGGCGGCGACCAGTACCGAAGCGCCGGCCGTCAGCAGGGCCAACGCCAGGAATTGCGATGCGCCGGCATAGATCACCAGCGACAGGAGAAAGGCGTCCAGAGCGGTGAACCCGGCCCGCGTCGCGGCGACCCCGAAGGAAAACGAGATCGGGAAATAGCCCAGGACGATCGGCAGGCTGGCGATCAGGCCGTCAAGCAGGGGCGGGCGCGTCCGGGTCATCCGGTCGAGGGCTATCTCGGTGGGCCCACGCGGTCAATTCCGGCCGACTGTTGCGGAAACCCTGACTTGCGCGGCCGCACCACTCTCTGCATTCTCGTGTCGAGAAACCTGTTCAGGATCCACCCATGCGTCTGCTTGTCCTTGCCGCTGCTCTTGCGACCGCCCCTTTCGCCCCCGCACTCGCCCAGGACATCCCCGGCTCGGAGTTCGAGGCTGGAAACTGGTACGGCGGGGCGGTGGCCGACGACCGTGGAGGGTTCTCGCATTGCTACACATCTGTCGGTTACGTGAACGGCCAGAACCTCTGGATCGGACTTTATCCCAACGACACCATTTCGATCCTGATGTCGCAACCCGACATCAAGTTTCAGCCCGGTCAGAAGTTCGAGCTTTGGGTGATGATGGAAACCGGTTTGCCCGCCATCGGCGACGGCGAAGCCTGGGACGCGTCCTATGCGGGGATCACCTATGACGGCATCCAGCCCACCGTCGATTTCCTGAACTCCGGCCGTTACCTGCGGATGCTTGGCATGGGTATCGACGACGGTTTCGATGTCGACGGCGTCAGCCCGGCCCTGGCCCAGGCGCAGGACTGCCTGGCAAAGCAGACCGGCGCGGGCGGTGACGGTGGTGGCAAGGTGTTGGGCACGGCGCCGGGCGGCACCAAGGCTCCGCCAAAGGTGCCCGACTTGTCCAAGCCCAAGACCAGCGGCATCGGCTCGGGCGGAGGGCTTGGGACCCGGCCAGGCGGAGCACTTGGGACGCCCGCGCCAAAGCCCCAGCCCTGACGCGTTGGCCCCCAGGGCTCCTCGGGGGCCAAGGTTCTTGAGCAAGAAATCTGTCAAAATCCTTGCCTCTGGACTTTGGGTTCCTATTCCGCCGCTTCCGCATAACTTTCCACCGGCGGGCAGGTGCAGATCAGGTTGCGGTCGCCATAGACGTTGTCGACGCGGCCCACAGGCGGCCAGTACTTGTCCACCCGAAACGACCCCGGCGGGAAGCATCCCGTCTCGCGGCTGTATTTCCGGTTCCAGTCGCCCACCAGCGCGGCCACGGTATGCGGGGCGTGGCGGAGCGGACTGTCCTCGGACGTGATCTCACCCTTCTCCACCGCACGGATTTCCTCGCGGATGGACAGAAGGGCGGTGATGAAACGGTCGATCTCGGCCTTGGTTTCCGACTCGGTCGGCTCCACCATCAGCGTGCCCGCAACCGGCCAGGACATCGTCGGCGCGTGGAAGCCGTTGTCGATCAGCCGCTTGGCGATGTCGTCCACCGTCACGCCCACCTCGGCAAAGGGCCGGGTGTCCAGAATGCACTCATGCGCGACGCGGCCCTTGTTGCCCATGAAAAGGATCGGATAACTGCCCGCCAGCCGCGCCGCGATGTAGTTCGCGTTCAGGATCGCCACCCGCGTCGCCTGCGTCAGGCCCGGCCCGCCCATCATCAGGCAGTAGGCCCAACTGATCAGCAGGATCGACGCCGACCCATAGGGTGCCGCACTGACGGCGCCGTCGCCCCCCGTCTCGGGATGCCCCGGCAGATGCGGAGCAAGGTGAGCCTTGACGCCGATCGGCCCCATGCCCGGCCCGCCGCCGCCATGCGGGATGGCGAAGGTCTTGTGCAGGTTGAGGTGGCTCACGTCGCCACCGATCTCGCCCGGCTTCACCAGACCCACGAGGGCGTTCATGTTCGCGCCGTCGATATAGACCTGGCCGCCGTGGTCATGGGTGATCTGGCAGATCGCCTTCACGGTTTCCTCGAACACGCCATGTGTGGAGGGGTAGGTGATCATGCAGGCCGCAAGCTTGTCGCCTGCCGCTTCGGCCTTGGCGCGGAAGTCCTCGACATCCACGTCGCCGTTGGCGGATGCCTTGACCACGACCACCTCCATCCCTGCCATCTGTGCGCTGGCCGGATTGGTGCCGTGGGCGCTGGTCGGGATCAGGCAGACCGTCCGCTGCGTATCGCCCCGCGCGCGGTGATAGGCGAGGATGGTCAGAAGCCCCGCATATTCGCCTTGAGCGCCCGAGTTCGGCTGCATCGACATCGCGTCATAGCCGGTGATCTCGCACAGCTTGGCGGAAAGGTCGCTGATCGCCTCGTGATACCCTGCCGCCTGGTCGCGCGGCGCGAAGGGGTGGAGTGACCCGAACTCCGGCCAGGTGATCGGCATCATCTCCGCCGCCGCGTTCAGCTTCATCGTGCAGGACCCCAGTGGGATCATCGCCCGGTCCAAGGCCAGGTCGCGGTCCGACAGGCGGCGCATGTAGCGCATCATTTCCGACTCGGCACGGTTCATGTGGAAGACCGGATGGGTCAGGTAGTCGGTCGTGCGCAGCATCTCCTCCGGGAAGCCCAGCGTCGCCCGGTGCGGCGGCACCCCGTCGATGCCGAAGGCCCGCAGGACCTTGATCAAGGTCCGCTCGTCCGTCGTTTCGTCCAGGCTGATCCCCACACGATCAAGGCCGATCTTGCGGAAGTTCAGCCCCTCGTTGCGGGCGGCAGCAAGAATACCGGCCTGCCCCACCCCAACCTCGACCGTGATCGTGTCGAAGAAGGCTTTCGGAGCCACCTTCGCCCCTGCCGCCTTCAACGCCCGCGCCAGCCGCTGCGTCAGGAAATGAACCCGTTCTGCAATCGCGCGCAGGCCCTTCGGCCCGTGGAATACCGCGTACATCGAGGCCATTACGGCGAGGAGAGCCTGCGCCGTGCAGACGTTCGACGTGGCCTTCTCACGCCGGATATGCTGCTCGCGGGTTTGCAGCGACAGCCGGTAGGCCTTCCCGCCCTGGGCATCAATGGACACCCCGACGATGCGCCCCGGCATCTGCCTCTTGTGCGCGTCCTTCACCGCCATGAAGGCCGCATGCGGGCCGCCATAACCCATCGGCACGCCAAAGCGTTGCGCGCTCCCCACGGCAATATCCGCCCCCATCGCGCCCGGTTCCTTCAGGACACACAGCGCCAGCAGGTCCGTCGCCATGATCGCAATGGCCCCCGCCGCGTGCAAAGTGGCGATGCGGACGGTGAAGTCCACGACATGGCCGTAGCTGGAGGGATACTGGAAGATCGCCCCGAAGACCTTCGTGGGGTCCAGGTTGCGCACGTCATCCTCGATGATCTCGATCCCCAAAGGCAGCGCTCGGGTGCGGATCACCGCGATGGTCTGGGGGTGGCAGAAGCGGTCGACGAAAAAGGCTTTCGCCTTTGACTTCGCCACCCGCTCGGCCATCGTCATCGCCTCGGCCGCCGCCGTCGCCTCGTCCAGAAGAGAAGCGTTCGCGACGTCGAGACCCGTCAAATCGCAAACCATCGTCTGGAAGTTCAACAGCGCCTCAAGCCGGCCCTGAGCGATCTCGGGCTGGTAGGGCGTATAGGCGGTATACCATGCCGGGTTCTCCAGGATGTTCCGCTGGATCGCCGGAGGCGTGACAGTCCCGTAATAGCCCTGCCCGATCAGCTGGGTCATCACCCGGTTCCTGGCGCCGACCTCCTTCATCTTGGCCAGCAGCTCATGCTCGGCCAAAGGCGCCCAGGGCAGCGGCTGCGTCTGCCGGATCGACGGCGGCACCGTCTGGGCGATCAGCTCGTCCAGAGACCGCACACCGACGGCCGCCAGCATCTCCTCCATCTCCAAGGGAGAAGGGCCGATGTGCCGGCGGTTGGCGAAATCATAGGGGTTGTAGTCGGTCGGCGTGAAGGTCATGGGACAAGCCTCTGGCATGGGGCGGACAAATTCCTTCGAAGGAATTTGCAAAACTTTTCGAAAAGTTTTGCCCGGCGCGGTGTCCACACCGGGCGCTGGATGATCAGCCGACCAGGTCCTGATACTCGTCCTCGTCCATGAACTGGTCGAGCACGCTCAGGTCGTCGAGCTTCATCTTGAAGAACCATCCGGCCCCCGTCGGGTCCTCGTTCACCAGTGCGGGCGCATCTACCAGCTTGGTGTTCACCGCGACGATCTCGCCGTCGACCGGGGCCAGGATGTCAGAGGCCGCCTTGACGCTTTCGATCACGCAGACCTCGTCGCCCTCGGCCACCACCGTCTCGGTCTCGGGCAGTTCGACGAAGACCACGTCGCCTAGCTGGGTCGCGGCGTGTTCGGTGATGCCGACGACGACAAGGTCACCCTCGACGCGCAGCCATTCATGTTCCTTGGTGTATTTCATCGTCGCGGCCTCTTAACGCTTGTAGGTGGTGGGGTGGAAGGGAAGCTCGGTCACAGTCACGGGCAGGCGCTTGCCGCGCACTTCGCCCAAAAGAGTCGTGCCAAGGATAGCATGGGCGCGGGCCACGTAACCCATCGCAATCGGGGCGTTGACCGAAGGTCCGAAACCGCCCGACGTAACGGTGCCGACCGGGGTTCCATCCTCGGCGAACAGATCCACGCCCTCGCGCATCGGTGCCCGGCCCTCGGGCCTCAGACCAACACGCAGCCGTTCCGGCCCCTCGGCCAACTCGGCCTGGATGCGCGCGGCACCCGGAAATCCGCCCTCGCGCGCACCGCCAGCGCGGCGCGCCTTCTGGATTGCCCAGGTCAGGTTAGCCTCGACCGGGCTGGTCGTGGTATCGATGTCATGACCATACAGGCAAAGCCCCGCCTCCAGCCGCAGGCTGTCGCGTGCGCCAAGGCCGATGGGGGCGACACCCGGCTGCGCCAGCAGCTTGCGCGCAAAGCTTTCGGCCTGCGCGTCGGGAACCGAGATCTCGAACCCGTCCTCGCCAGTATACCCCGACCGCGAGACCCAGATGTCCCCGATCACCCGGTGATCCATGAACACCATCTGCGACACCTCGGGCAACAGCGCCGAAAGCGCCGCCTCGGCCCCCGGCCCCTGCAGCGCCAGAAGCGCACGGTCGGTCACGGGCTCGACCGAGACGCCGGGCATCCCGGCAGTCATGTGCGCAATGTCCGCCGCCTTGCAGGCTGCGTTCACCACCACGTAAAGATGATCGCCCCGGTTGGTGAACATCAGGTCATCCAAAATGCCGCCCTGGTCGTTGGTGAACAGGCCATAGCGCTGCCGACCCCCGGCCAGTCCCAGCACATCTACGGGCATCAGCGCCTCGAAGGCCAGCTTCAGCGCATCCATCGACCCGCGGGGCCGCAGGATCACCTGCCCCATGTGGCTGACGTCGAACAGCCCTGCTGCCGCCCGCGTGTGGAGATGTTCCTTCATCAAGCCGTCGGGGTATTGCACCGGCATCCGGTAGCCCGCGAAGGGCACCATCTTGCCGCCCAGCCCCTCATGCAGCGCGTCCAGCCCCAGAAGCCGAAGCTCTGGCTCATCAAGGTCGGCCATTGCCGTTCCTCCCGTCATCTGGCCGGAAAACAAACCGGCACCGTCAGGCGGGCTGATCCCCACCCTGCGATGCCCCCTCTGTCCTTGCACGCCCCCGATCGAACGGTTCGTTGCGCCTGAGATCGTTATCCCTTCGGCGTCCCGCATTTCGGCAGGATCTCTCCAGAGTCTGTCGTCAGCTACGGTCCCTTGCGCCTGAGAGTTTACCGGGGCGGTTGCTCCTTCGGCACCGTCGGGCAAGCCGGCCCGCCGGATTCTCCCGAACCTGACGCAGATTCCCTAACCCAAAATCCCCCGGCCGGGCAAGAGGAATTCGGGATACGACGGTATGCCATGAAGTGCGGCGGCGACCCAACCTGATGTCAGCCCCGCATCAGAACCCGCGTCTTTCAGGGTCATCCGGGCCGCCGGGCATGCTTCGCAATCAACAAGTTCGGGGAAAAGGCGCAGCAACTCTTCCCGCTGCGGATCAGGCATGCCGTCCACCGCGCGTTCGCCGGGCTGGAAGCTTTCCGACCACATCCCATGGGTCCGCACGATCTGGTGGCGGTCGAACATGACATGCACATAGGTCACCGGGTGCAGCCGCTGGCGGATGCCGCGCAGACCGACCATCTGGATCGCCGGGACCAGCACTTCGTCCGAGCCAAACAGGAGTTCGCACGCCGCACCACCAAACAGGACCCGGTGCTGTGGCGACACCCGCAACAGGTGGTCAGGAACGCCGGGTCCAAGCGCATCGGGGGGTATCTCCACCGGCTGGAGGCTGGGACCTGCCAGGATGTCGGCCAGACCCATCCGGCGCTGGCCGACCCAACGGACGGGTTGCGGTCCGTCGTCGAGTGTCAGGACCAGATCGTCCGGCCGCAGGCTTTCCACCGCGCGCGGGCCCTGCGGCGTCTCGATCAGGGTGCCCGCTGCAAAACAGGGGATCACCTGTTCGATCTCGGCAAAGTTCATCGTGCCCAGGATCGCGCCGTTGGCGTCGACGAATGTCACCACTCCGGACTGGTTGTCGGCGCTGGTGTAGGCGACGTCGGTGCGCGCCCAGCCGTAGCCGGTGAGGTCAAGCACGTCGAAGTCGTCCGCGCCACCGCCGCCGTCGACATAGTCGCCAATCGCAAAGTCGCCGTCTCGCATGGCGATGGTGTCGCGCCCGTCGCCGCCAAAGACCTGATCGGCCCCAGCGCCTCCATAAATCAGATCATCGCCGCCCTCGCCGTCGATGGTATCGGTGCCCGCGTCGCCGAAGACGGTGTCGACGTCAAAGCCGGTATAGACGCGGTCCGCGCCATCGTCGCCATAGATCAGGTTGCGGCCCGTCAGCCGTACCCCCTCCTGGCGATGAATTCGTCCCCGCCGCCGCCATAGACGGTGTCGTCGCCGGCGCCGAAAAGAAGGTAATCCCGGCCCTCGCCGCCGAAGATCAGATCGGTTCCGGCCCCGCCAAAGACCGAGTCGTCCTCGCTGCCTGCGTAAAGCGTATCGTCGCCGTCGCCGCCCGTTATCGTGTCAGTCCCGGCCCCGCCATCGATCAGGTCGTTGCCAGCATCGCCCGACAGGTTGTCCGCTTCGGTCCCGCCGAACAGCAGTCGTTGCCGCTTCCGCCGACAAGGGTGTCCATGCCCGCATCACCGTAAAGCCGGTCGTTGCCGTCCTCGCCCAGAATGCTGTCGGCATCGCCCCCGCCGTAGACGGTGTCCTCGCCGCCCCCGGTGCTTAACGTGTCCAGCCCCGCGTCGCCGTACAAAAGGTCAGCCCCGGTCCCGCCGGCGATGCTGTCGGCGTCGGCGCCGCCCGACAGCGTGTCATTTCCCGCACCGCCCAGCAGCGTGTCCGCGCCGTCCTCACCAAACAGCCGGTCATTTCCGTCGTCTCCGGTCAGGCTGTCAGCCTCGACCCCGCCATAGATCGTATCATCCCCCGTCCCACCCAAAAGCGTGTCGAGGCCCGCCTCGCCGTACAGAAGGTCATGGGCCTCATCGCCCGCGAGGCGGTCAGATCCGGTGCCACCAAAGAGGGTGTCGCTCTCGGTCCCGCCCGCCAAGGTGTCGTTGCCCGCGTCCCCATAGAGAACGTCATTGCCCGCATCGCCGGTCAGGCGGTCCGCTTCGGAACCTCCGTAAAGCAGGTCATTGTCGTTACCGCCGGACAGCGTGTCGCTGCCCTGTCCGCCCACCAGCGTGTCACGCCCATCGTCGCCAAGCAGTCGGTCCGCGCCATCCTCGCCCACCAGACTGTCGTCGTCGGTTCCGCCATAGAGGACGTCGTCGCCCGTTCCTCCCAGCACTGTGTCGTTGCCCGCATCGCCATACAGCTGGTCAAGGCCGGACTCGCCGAACAGCCGGTCAGCCTCGAAGCCACCGGCCAACGTGTCATCCCCGATCCCGCCATAGATCGCGTCGGTGCCGCCATCGCCGGAGAGCAGATCGTTTCCATCGTCTCCGGTCAGACTGTCGGCGTCGCTGCCGCCAAACAGCCGGTCGGCGTCCGTGCCTCCCGACAGCGTGTCGTCCCCGGCCCCGCCGTACAGGGTGTCCGCGCCCGCCTCACCAAGGGCGAGATCGTTGCCCTCGTCCCCAGACAGGCTGTCGGCGTCATTGCCGCCAAACAGCCGGTCGTTGCCCATGCCCCCGGACAGGGTGTCGTTGAAGGTGTCGCCATAAAGCAGGTCGTCGCCGTCGTCGCCGAAGAGCCGGTCGCTCTCGGTGCCCCCGAACAGCGTGTCGCCACCGCTGCCGCCATACAGCGTGTCACTGCCCGCATCGCCGTAAAGCTGGTCATTGCCCTCCTCGCCCAAGAGCCGGTCGGCATCGCCCCCGCCGAACAGCGTGTCATCGCCCGTGCCGCCCGACAGCGTGTCATTCGCCTCGTCGCCGTGAAGCCGGTCATTGCCGGCTTCGCCCAACAGGCCGTCAGCCTCAGTCCCGCCGTAGATCACGTCGTTGCCGCCGCCGCCCGACAGCGTGTCATTGCCGACCTGTCCGTAAAGCGTGTCATTGCCGTCAACATGGCCAGCGGCCAGAGGGGGCGTTCCGACCAGCGGAGAGGTGGACAGGTCGACCGTCCCCAAGCCCGGCCCGGCGATGGTGGCGCCAAATTCCTGGCCCCAACCGTTTTCCCAATAGTAGAGCTCGATCGAATAGGTCTGCCCCGCCTGCAGGTTGACGGTGGCGCTGACCGTCGTCGCGGGCTGCTCGCGGTCGTTGTCCAGATTGAAGACGGTGGTGCCCGAGGCATCCCGGATGATGATCCGCGACCCGTCGTCGGACGTCACGCCAAAGGTGTAGCTGCCCGAGGCCTGGATGCTCAGGCTCGACTGGTAGATGACCCCGAAGTCGTCCTGGTTCGTCCCTTGCGCCGTACCTGCAAGGGTGTTGCGCAGCCCAGCACGTCAAAATCGTCGACATAGCCGGTGCCGCGCAGCGTACCGCCCGCGATCGTCCCGGTCTGGTTGGATGCATTGGTGAAATCTCGGGTATAGACCGCATAGGTCCACTGCCCCGCCAGCGGCCCGTCGCCCGCGACCCGGTCGTCGCCACCACCGGCATTGACCACATCGCTGCCACCCCCCGCCGTGAATGTGTCGCTTGATGCGGTGCCGATGTACGTGTTGTTGCTGGCCATTCCTGGCGCAGTGCTGCTGTTCTCGGCCATGGGCTTCTCCCGCGTCGCGCCATACGGGAGTAGCAGCTTGTGGTTGATGAGAACTTAAGCAGAACGAATACCTGTGACGCCCTTACGCCCTGCGTTCGCCCGGGCTGGCCACCGGCTCGGTTTCCGGGGCGGGGTCAGGGGCTGGCCGGCCCCGCGGTCCGGGCAGGCGCGGCGAGCGGATTGCCAAAAGCGCCAGCCAGGCCGCGGCAAAGCCGAAGACCACGCCGCCCAGAGCCTGCCCTACCAGAACGCCCTGCGCACCCCAGTACTGCCCCATCCACAGTGCCAGCGGGATGGTCCCCACCGTATGTCGCCCCCAGTTCACCACCGTCGACCAGAAGGGACGGCCCAGGTTGTTGCACACCGCATTGCCCACAAAGACCATGCCGTTGAAAAACCACAGCAGCGCCAGCGGCCCGCAGAACAGGAAGACCAGTTCCCGCGTCAGACCCTCGGCCCGGAAAGCATCCGCAATCGGGGCGCGCAGGACGTAAAGCAGACCCGAGACCAGAACGATCACCAAAGCGGTGAATATCAGCCCGTCCCAGAATGTCCGGCGGACCCGGTCCATCCGGCCCGCGCCAAAGTTCTGGCCGATGATTGGCCCGATGGCTCCGGCCAGGGCAAAGATCACCCCGAAGGCCACCGGCGTCAGCCGCCCGGCAATCGCCATTCCCGCCACCGCCGCCTCACCGTAAGCGCTTGTGGCCCGGGTGACGAAGGCCTGACCGACCGGGGTTGCCACCTGCGTCAGGATCGCCGGCACCGCGATGGCCCAGATCGGGCCCATGTCGGCCACCACCTGTCCCACGGTCGGCCGGTCGAATCCGCCATACTTTGCCGTGATCGGCCGCAGCGCCATCCAGGCAATCACCACGCGCGCCGCCACGCTGGCAATCGCCGCCCCGGTCAGCTCCCACCCCAGCCCGAAGATCAGGATCGGGTCCAGCACTGCCGTCGCGACCGCGCCCCAAACCGTCGCCATCATCGCCGAGCGCGCATCGCCGTGGCTCCGCAGAACCGCGCCACCGATCATTCCGACCATCAGCAGCGGTTGCGAAGGGATGACGATCTGCAAGAAATGCACCGTCAGCGCCGCCGTCTGTCCCGTCGCGCCCAGCAGGCCGACCAGTGGCCACAGGAACACCCAGACCACGGCCGCGAAAAGCGATCCTGCGACAAAGCTCAGGACCAGCCCTGTCGTCGCCTTTTCCCGCGCCAGGACCGGATCCCGAGCGCCCAGCGCCCGCGCCACCAAAGCACCTACGGCGATGGACATGCCGATCCCGAAGCTCGTGGTAAAAAACAGGATCGCCCCGGCATAGCCGATCGCGGCCGCCAGTTCCTCGCGGCCCAGCATGGCGATGTAAAGCATGTTGATGAGGTCGACGACGAAGACCGCCATCAACCCGACCGACGAGGTCAGCGCCATGACCGTCACGTGCCGGAAAAGATTTCCCTCGACAAATTTCGCCTGTGCGCCTGGCCCGGACATCCCAACTCCATTTCATGTCTGAAAATATCCTCGGGAGGGTCCGGGAGGGCAGACAGCCCTCCCGGGGTCAGCCCCAGGTTCAGACGCTTGGCACCTTGTGCAAAAGCGGCATCACGTCCGCCATCTCCGGCCCCGCATCGCGACCGGTCAGTGCCCGGCGCAGCGGTCGGAACAGGTCCTTGCCCTTGCGGCCTGTAGCTTCCTTCACGGCCTGGGTCCACTCCCCCCAGGTGGCTTGGGTCCAGGGCTTCGGCGGCAGCATCCCAAGAGCCTCGGCCACGAAGTCCCGGTCAGCCGGATCGATCACCGGCTCGGCACCGTCGCGGAAAAGTGTCCACCACTCCTCCAGGTCAGCCATGACCGTGATGTTGCCCTTTGCGACAGCCCAGAACGCCTCGCCCTGCCCCTCGGGAACGCCAAGGTCCAGCACCTTGTCCTTCACCGCCTCATAGGGCAGCGACTGGACATGGTGGCGGGTCAGCGGGAACAGGTCCTCGGCATCGAACTTCGTCGGCGCCGCGCCGAAGGAGCCAACGTCGAAGCCCGCCACCAGCTCGTCCATGTTCGCCGCCAGTTCCACCGGCTTCGACGACCCGAGCCGCGCCATGAGGGACAGCAAAGCCATCGGCTCCACGCCCCGCGCCCGCAGGTCGCGCAAGCTGAGCACGCCCAGGCGCTTCGACAACTCCTCGCCCTGCGGCCCGGTCAAGAGGCTGTGGTGCGCAAAGGTCGGCGGGGTGCCCCCCAAGGCCTTCATGATCTGGATCTGCGTCGCCGTGTTCGTCACGTGGTCCGCCCCCCGCACGATATGCGTGACCCCCATGTCCACGTCATCGACGGACGAGGCGAAGGTATACAAGACCTGCCCGTCCGCCTTGATGAGCACCGGGTCCGAGACGCTGGCCGCATCAATCGAGATCGGCCCGATGATCCCGTCCTGCCACTCGATCCGCTCCAGATCCAGCTTGAAGCGCCAGTAGCCCTGCCGCCCCTCGGCGCGGTAGGCGTCCTTCTGCGCGTCGGTCAGGGACAGCGCCGCACGGTCATAGACCGGCGGCTTGCCCATGTTCAGCTGCTTCTTGCGCTTCAGGTCCAGTTCGACCGGGGTCTCGAAACACTCATAGAACCGCCCCGCCGCCTTCAGCGCCTCGGCCGCCTCGGCATAGCGCGTCATCCGCTTCGACTGCTGCTCGATCCGGTCGTAGCGGATCCCCAGCCAATCGAGGTCCGCCTTCAGCCCGTCGATGTATTCCTGCTTCGACCGCTCCTGATCCGTATCATCCAGCCGCAGGATGAAGGTCCCGCCGTTCTGGCGCGCGATCAGGTAGTTCATCAGCGCGGTGCGCAGGTTGCCCACGTGGATCCAGCCAGTGGGCGAGGGGGCGAAGCGGGTGGTTACGGTCATGGGTCTGGCTCCTTGGACCGCCCTTCCCTGTCACAAGCCCCGCGCCTTGTCCAGTTTCGCGCCGCCCGCGCGGCCTTCCGTGGCAACGCTGTTGGCGGGCGTTCCGCTGCGGCGGGGAAGCGCGCCACTGGCGCCTTTCCGCTTCCGCCTTGCACCCCCGGCAACGGCTCCCCGTCGCAGGGTCAGACCGGATGCACCGGCCACTGCCGCTCCAGATCCTGCAGACCCGCCCGGATCACCTCGCGCAGGACGCCCTCGTCCACCGCCGCCAGCCGCTTCACGTAAAGACAGGCCTTCGTCATCCGGTGCGGGCCAAGCCGGGCCAGTATCGGAGCAAGGGCCTCTCCCCCCGCCATCAGGTAGATCGACAGCTCCGCCTTCCGCGGTGAAAAACCCGTGGCCAGGCTCTCCCCGCCATGTCCGCTGGCATAGCGGTATTCGTACCGCCCTAACCCCACGATCGACGGCCCCCAGAGCCGCGGCTCCCAGCCCGTCACCTCGGCGAACAGCACCAGCAATCGCTCCGCCTCCGCCCGCCGCGCAGGCTCAACGCCCTCCAGCCAGTCGCCCCGGTCCAAAGGCGCGCTTTTCGTCTTCGCTTCGGCCATCTGCACCTCCGTTTTCCTGAACCTACCACGAACCACGCCGCCGCGCCCCTTCCCCCCGACTGCCGCCGCCCCTATCTTCCCCGGATGACGAACCCAGCCCCCGACAGCATCGCCCCCTCCCTCGCCCTGATCGAGCAGCTTGCCCATGAGGCGATCTCCACCCTGCCCGAACCCTTCCGCGAACCCGCCACCCACATCCGCCTGCGGATCGAGGAATTCCCGGACGATGACATGCTGGAGGAACTCAACGTCGATGACGCTTTCGAGCTGACCGGCCTTTACGACGGCATCCCGCTGACCGAGAAATCCACCGCCGACCAGGTGACCAAGCCCGACGCGATCTGGCTTTTCCGCCGCCCGATCCTGGACGAATGGTGCGAACGCGGCGACGTCTCGATCCAGGAACTCGTCAGCCACGTCGTCGTCCACGAACTGGCGCATCATTTCGGCTGGTCGGATGACCAGATCGCCGCCATCGACCGCTGGTGGGAGTGATGCGGTTCCCGGCCGGTCTGCACAGGCAATGTGCAGGCCCGCACGGGGCATGACGCGCCCGTGACCGGACTCCTCGTTGGGTAGACCTATCCTTGCGTCACCCAACTTCAGGAGGACAAGAATGACCCGACTTTCCCGCCGTCAGGCGCTTATCGCCGGTGCCACCATGCCGCTTGCCGCTGCCCTCCCTCTCCCCGTCTTCGCCAAGGCCGAGATGCAGGGCGCGGGCTTCGCGCCGTGGAACCGCTTCAAGCTGGGCAGCTTCGAGGCGACGACCCTCCTTGCCGGCACCCGTGCAGGCGACAAGCCGCAGGAAACCTTCGGCACCAATGCCTCGCCCGAGGACTTTGCCGCGCTGTCCGCCGCGAACTTCATCCCGGCCGACAAGACGCAGAACTTCTTCACGCCGACCGTGGTGAACACCGGCGCGGAGCTTGTCCTTTTCGACACCGGCCTTGCGGCCGAGGGCACCCTCGCTGCGCTGACCGCCGCTGGCTACACGCCCGACCAGATCGATGTCGTCGTCCTGACCCACATGCACGGCGACCACATCGGCGGGCTGATGGGCGCGGACGGCACCACGCCCACCTTCGCCAACGCCCGCTACGTGACCGGCGCGGTCGAGCATAACCACTGGTCGGGCGCGGCAAACGAAGGTTTCGACAAGAACGTGAAGCCCCTGAACGACAAGATCACCTTCCTTGACGACGGCGGGTCGGTCGCCTCGGGCATCACCGGCATGGCGGCGTTCGGCCATTCGCCCGGCCATATGATCTACAGCGTCGAATCCGATGGGCAGCGCCTGATGATCACCGCCGACACGGCGAACCACTACGTCTGGTCGCTGCAAAAGCCCGACTGGGAGGTCCGCTTCGACGCCGACAAGGCCGCCGCCGCTGCCGTGCGGAAACAGGTCTTTGGCCAGATCGCCGCCGACAAGATCCCCTTCATCGGCTACCACATGCCCTTTCCGGGCGTGGGCTATGTCGAGCCGAAGGATGAAGGCTTCCGCTACGTGCCCGCCAACTACCAGCTGATGCTGAACGGCTGACCCGCACCCGTTTGCATCCTGCCCGGATGCATCGACTGTCTTGACGAGTATGCCCCCGGCGATCCCCTCGTCCGGGGGCAGTTCCATTTCCGGCGGAAGCCCTTATGATAGCGGTAACAGCCTTGAGGTGCCGCATGTCCCAGCTTCCGATCCTGACCCTCACGCTCAACCCCGCGCTCGACATGGCGACCGAGGTGCACGAGCTGATCCCGGGTCACAAACTGCGCTGCACCGAGCCGATGCTTGATCCCGGCGGTGGTGGCCTCAACGTCTCCCGCGCGATCAAGGCGCTGGGGGGCGACAGCCTTGCCCTTGTCGCCATCGGCGGGCTGACCGGCGACCGGCTGGCGGGCCTGATCCGTGGCGAAGGTGTTACGTTCCTCTCCATTCTCGGTCCGGGCGAGACACGGCAGTCGCTTACGGTGAATGAGGCGACCACCGGCAAGCAATACCGCTTCATGCTGCCCGGCCCGGTCTGGGGCGAGGCGGAACGTGCCCGCGTCTTCACCCTTCTCCGCGCCACCGCGCGACCGGGCGGGTTGTCGGTGATCTCGGGCAGCCAGCCCCCCGGCGTGCCGGTCGATTTCCCCGCACAGCTTGCGGCCTCGATGCCCGAGGCGCGTGTGGTCCTCGACACCTCCGGCTCGACCCTGACCGAAGCGATCCGGAACCCGATCCCAGGCCTTGAAGTCCTGCGGATGGACGGACCAGAGGGCGAAGAGCTTGCAGGCAAACCCCTGCCCACCCTTGCCGACACCGCCGCGTTCGCGCAGTCGCTGGTCCGCCGCGGCGTGGCCAAGATCGTGATCATCGCGCGGGGTGCCGAGGGCAACGTGCTGGCCGATGCAGACCAGCGGCTGTTCTCCAGGGCCGCCAAGGTGCGGGTGAAGTCCACGGTTGGCGCGGGCGACAGCTTCGTCGCGGCCTTCGTCCTGGCCCTGTCGCGTGGCCAGTCCCATGCCGAGGCGCTGGCGATGGGCTCTGCTGCCGCCTCTGCCGCCGTGACGACAGATGCCACCCAGCTTTGCCGGCCCGAGGACGTGATGCGCCTTCTGCCGGAATGCGCCGTGACGGAAGTCTGAGGCGCGACCCAGGCGTAGGGTGGGCGATATCGCCCACCCTACCCCCGATCTCAGTGGGACGCGTGCACGCTGATCGCCCATCTTTCGGACCCGCATCTCTGCCCGCCCGGCACGCTGTACCAGTCCGTACTCGACACCACCCCCCGCTTTGCCGAAGCCTTGGCGCAGGCCGCCAGCTTCGGGCCGGACCTAGTGATCCTTTCAGGTGACGTGACCGAACATGGCGATGCCGAAAGCTACGCTCTGGCCTGTGAACTCCTGGGAAAGCTGCCCTGCCCGATCCTTGCGATCCCCGGCAACCATGACGACCGCGAAGGCTTCCGGGCCGCGCTGTCACACCTGCCGAACCTGGCGTCCTTTCCGATTACCGGCCCGCTCCATGCGGTTGCCGAGGGCTCCGTCCGCGTCGTCGGGCTGGACGTCACCGTTCCCGGCCAGCATCACGGGCGGATCGAAGCGTCCCATGTGGACTGGCTGGACCGCGTGCTTGCCGCCGCGCCCGACACCCCGACCCTGGTCATGCTGCACCAGCCGCCCTTCACCACGGGCATCGGCTATATCGACGACTACCGCTGCTTTGGCGAAGACCTCCTTGCGCAGGTGATCCACCGCCACCCGCAGGTGATCCGTGTCCTGGCGGGTCATGTCCACCGCTTCACCCTGACGGACTTCGCGGGCCGACCCTCCCTGACCGCACCCGCCGTCACGACAAGCCTTGCGCTGCGCCTTGCGCCCGGTGCCGAACCGGCCTCTATCACCGAGCCTGCGGCCTTCCTCCTGCACCACTGGAGCGACGGACGCCTGACCACCCACCTCCAGCCGGTCGGAGACTTCCCCGGCCCGCATCCCTTCTTCTGATCAGCGCCGGAAGCCGCCGATGCTTTCACCCTGGTGGCGCAGCTTGCGGCCCAGACCCATCTCGGCGATCCAGGCCTGCATCGGTGGCGTCAGGGGCCCGTAAAGATCGGTCCGCGCCAGCCGTGCCGCCGCGCGCAGGGCCACCATCTCGGGCCAGGCCATGATCCGGTCGTGGTGCCCGACCCAGGCGCCCGGCCCGTCATAGATCGCAATCAGCCGCCGCTCCCTGGGACCCGAGCCAAAGAAGCGATAGCTGCGCAGTCCCTCGTGGCCCTGCAGACGAACGCGTGGCACCAGCATCCGCAGCGCCCGGTCAAAGCCGTCCGGGTCGCGCAGGATGTAGAAATTGACGACAACGATTTCCGAGGTCATCGGGGCTCAGCCGTCATCGCGCCAGCGGTTCGCGATGGGATAGCGGCGATCCAGCCAGAACGCCTTCTGCGTCAGCCGCACGCCGGGGGCCGACTGGAAGCGCTTGTATTCCGCGATGTAAAGCAGGTTCTCGACCTTTTTCACCGTGGCACGGTCGAACCCCAGCGCCACAATCCCGGCGACCGACATTTCATCCTCGATCAGCCGTTCCAGGATCGCGTCCAGCACCGGATAGGGCGGCAGGCTGTCTTCGTCCTTCTGGTTCTCGCGCAGTTCGGCACTTGGCGGCTTGTCGATGACCCGTTCGGGGATCATCGTGCCCTTCGGACCCTTCATCCAGTCCCGATGGTTCGTGTTGCGCCACCGGCAGGTCTGGAACACCCGGGTTTTGTACATGTCCTTCAACGGGTTGTAGCCGCCCGCCATGTCGCCGTAGATGGTCGCGTAGCCGACGGCCATCTCCGACTTGTTGCCGGTCGTCAGCAGCATCTCGCCGAACTTGTTCGACAGCGCCATCAGGATCAGCCCGCGCAGGCGGCTCTGGATGTTCTCCTCCGTGACCCCGGATTCGGTCCCCGCGAATAAGGGCGCCAGCGCCTCGCCCACCGCGCCTTGGGCGCCACTGATCGGTACCGAGTCATACCGGCACCCCAGCGCCCTCGCCGCCG
>JANOCQ010000208.1:0-3216 GCA_031412255.1 Paracoccaceae bacterium
ATCCCGATCCTGACCTTCGTCGACGTGCCGGGGTTCCTGCCGGGGACGGGGCAGGAGTATGGCGGGGTCATCAAGCACGGGGCGAAGCTCTTGTTCGCCTACGGCGAGGCGACGGTGCCCAAGGTCACGGTGTTGACGCGCAAGACCTATGGCGGGGCTTACGTCGTGATGGCCTCCAAGCACCTGAAGGCCGATTTCAACTATGCCTGGCCCACCGCCGAGGTTGCGGTGATGGGCGCGAAGGGGGCGGTCGAGATCCTGTATCGCAGCGAACTTGGCGAGCCCGAGAAGATTGCCGCGCGGGTCAAGGACTATGAGGATCGTTTCGCCAATCCTTTCGTCGCCGCAGAAAAGGGGTTCATCGACGAGGTGATCATGCCGCATTCCACCCGCAGACGGGTGGCGCGGGCTTTCGCGGCACTGCGCGGCAAGAAGGCCGTGATGCCGTGGAAGAAGCACGACAACATTCCGCTGTGATCCTGATGCGCCGCAGCGTCACCCTTCCTGCACTGCTCATGATTGCCCTGGCAGTCACTTCGGGTTGTCAGGACGAGTCCGCGGCTGGACCGACAGTCGAGGTGCCGTCGGGGCGCGAGCTTTCGCTGATCGACGTGATCACCAATGCCCCCGGGCCGGAGGGCGCATCGGCGCGGTTCCGCTTCCTCGCGCCGGGTCTCATGTCCGAAGATATGGAAGCCGCCTTTGCTGACATGCAGATCGTCTGCGACAACTTCGCGCTGGAGCGGACAGAGGGCATGGTGCCCGAACCGCAACAGATCATCATCTCATTCGCCAGCGCCGAAGTGCCGTTTGGCGAGCCGGCACCAGACGTCGTGCAATTCTTCGAATCCTTCCGGATCGAGGACGAGGCTTGCGTGTGGGAGGTATTCTGATGCCGTTTCGGCCGCCAAATATGGGTTTTTCTGCTTTCCATGCACAAGTGGCTGATGTAGGAACGCCACAGGTCGGGAACTTGGTCTGGCCGACATACCAAACCGAATTCCTTTCGGCTAGGGTGGCGACGGGCCGGGCCAATTCGGCCTTTAACAGCGAACAGGTGCCGGGTACCCGTCAGGGATCCGAAGCACCCCGAGAAGGATGGAGTAGAGGATGTCGAAGAGCGCACGTCTCGTTCTGGTTTTGGCTATGGTTTCGGCAATCGCCGCCTGCGCCAAGAAAGAAGAAGTTGTTGTCGAGCCAGTCACCGCTGAAGTCGTGGACACCGGCAAGTACAAGTAATCTTCCGGAGCGGGCCTGCCTGCCGCGGCAGGGTAGGCCCGCGCCAATCCTCAGCCTCCTGCGCCTGGGCGCGGTCAGCAGGCAAGTCCTTTCCGAATTTGATCGATCGACCTGGTCCCTCTGGGCCAGGCCACTGCTTTCGCCTATCCGTGCTGTCGGCTGCCAAAACAGGAGACAGACCAGATGCTGAAGCACCGAGGATTCCCGGGCCGGATGCCGGGCACCGATTTCCAGTTCACCATTCGTCGCGCCAACATGAAAGAGGGCGCAACCAAGCTGATCAAGCGCGAGCGGTTCAAAGACCGCAAGCATGTGGACCGATTGGCCGATGCGGCGTTCATGGCGGCCCTCTGGCAGTATTTCGGGGAAGAGCCGTTCGAGCGTGGCAATCTGGATGCCGGGCGTCTGTCGTGGCTCTTCGGTCGAGAGGTTGTGCCTGCCGAAGATCCATTCGATCCCTGCAATTACGGGGCATTGCTGCGGATTGACGCAAAGCGTGCCGAGGCGGCTTTCCCCGAGGTCTTCGCGCCCAATGCGCCCGACGCGCTGGCCGATGACTGGGACGGGGAGGACGATTAGGCATGAACTTGCCGACGTCGCTTATGTTTTGGCATGGATTTGCCCAAGGCGATGGCCTTGCTTTTCCGGCGTTTGCAATGTGTGCAGTGGCGCGCCATTGTCGTCGTGCGGGTCAATGGCAGTCAGGTCATGGCACGCGCAGTCAACGTTGTTACCCTTCCACTTCCCTTCGGTCCGGCCCGTCCCAGGCCGGACCGATCCTTATGGGCGGATTGGCTGACGATTGCGTGGGTCAAACGAGAAACTGCTTCCAAATCCGTGATGTTGCGGTAGAATCCTTCGCAATAACAACAAACCAACGAGGCAGTACCAAATGCGCAAGTCGCTTATCGTGTTCGCTATACTTTCCACGTCCTTGGCCGGCTGCATGCAGGACCCGGCGTCGCGCGGCATGGCCGGCGCGGCGGCCGGAGCGCTTGTCGCCGACGCTCTGGACGAAAACATGCTGGCCGGTGCGGCGCTTGGCGGGATGGCGGGTTTTGCCACCTGCGGCATCGAACTTGGCCTGCCGCCCTGCAACTCGGGCTATTGACGTAACCGCCTTCGGGCGGGCTGACCTGACCACAAGGACCATCCGGGCCGACCGCCCGGATGGTCCTTTCTCTTTGCGCCTGATGGGGGGAACCGATGTTTGACAAGATCCTGATCGCCAACCGGGGCGAGATCGCCTGCCGCGTGATCAAGACGGCCCGGAAGATGGGGATCAAGACGGTAGCGGTCTATTCCGACGCCGACCGCAATGCGCTGCACGTGAAGATGGCGGATGAGGCGGTGCATATCGGGCCGTCCCCCGCCGCGCAGTCCTATATCGTGATCGACAAGATCATGGCGGCCATTCGCCAGACGGGCGCGCAGGCGGTGCATCCCGGCTACGGGTTCCTGAGCGAAAACATGAACTTCGCTGCAGCGCTGGAGGCGGAAGGGGTGGTCTTCGTCGGGCCGCCGTTCCCGGCGATCGAGGCGATGGGGGACAAGATCACCTCGAAGAAGCTGGCGATGGAGGCGGGGGTTTCCACGGTGCCGGGCTATATGGGACTGATCGCCGACGCCGACGAAGCGGTGAAGATCTCGGGGCAGATCGGCTATCCGGTGATGATCAAGGCCAGCGCGGGCGGCGGCGGCAAGGGGATGCGGATCGCCTGGAACGAAAGTGAGGTGGCCGAGGGCTTCCAGTCGTCGAAGAACGAGGCGGCTGCGAGTTTCGGCGACGACCGGATCTTCATCGAGAAGTTCGTCACCCAGCCGCGTCACATCGAGATCCAGGTCCTCGCCGACAAGCACGGGACCACGCTCTGGCTCAACGAGCGCGAGTGCTCGATCCAGCGGCGCAACCAGAAGGTGGTAGAGGAGGCGCCCTCGCCCTTCCTCGACGAGGAGACGCGCCGCGCGATGGGCGAG
>JANOCQ010000209.1:0-1847 GCA_031412255.1 Paracoccaceae bacterium
GGCGCCAATGCCGTCCCCGTCGCCCTGCCGATCGGCGCTGAAGACAAGCTGGAAGGCATCATCGATCTCGTGACCATGGAAGAATGGGTCTACGAGGGCGAGGATCTGGGCGCATCCTGGAGCCGGAAGCCGATCCGTGAATCCCTCAAGGCGGAAGCCGATGAGTGGCGCATGAACCTGGTGGAAACCGCCGTGGGTCAGGACGACACCGCGATGGAAGCCTACCTGGAAGGCACCGAGCCGGACCCGGAAACCCTGCGGGCACTGATCCGCAAGGCGACCCTGGCGATCGACTTCATCCCGGTTTTTGCCGGCTCGGCTTTCAAGAACAAGGGCGTCCAGCCGCTGCTGAACGCTGTGATCGACTATCTGCCCTCGCCTCTCGACGTGCCGCCCTACATGGGCTTTGCGCCGGGCGACGAGACGGAAACCCGCAGCATCGCGCGGTCGGCGGATGACGCACAGCCCTTCTCGGGCCTCGCGTTCAAGATCATGAACGACCCCTTCGTCGGCTCCTTGACCTTCACCCGGATCTATTCGGGCAAGCTTGGCAAGGGCGACGCGATGCTGAACGCGACCAAGCAGCGCAAAGAGCGCGTTGGCCGCATGATGATGATGCACGCGATTGAACGGGAAGAGATTTCCGAAGCCTTCGCCGGTGACATCATCGCGCTTGGCGGTCTTAAGGAAACCACGACCGGTGACACGCTTTGTGATCCGGCTCAGCCCGTCGTTCTTGAAACCATGACCTTCCCGGTCCCGGTGATCGAGATCGCGGTCGAACCGAAGACCAAGGCCGACCAGGAAAAGATGGGCATCGCTTTGGCCCGTCTGGCTGCCGAAGACCCGTCCTTCCGGGTGGAAACTGACCTGGAATCGGGCCAGACCATCATGAAGGGCATGGGCGAACTTCACCTTGATATCCTCGTCGACCGGATGCGTCGCGAGTTCAAGGTCGAGGCGAACATCGGTGCGCCGCAGGTGGCCTACCGCGAGACGATCAGCCGCGAGCACGAGATCGACTACACGCACAAGAAGCAGACCGGCGGTACCGGCCAGTTCGCGCGCGTGAAGCTGGTCATCACTCCGACCGAGCCGGGCGTGGGTTACTCGTTCGAGTCGAAGATCGTTGGTGGTGCGGTGCCGAAGGAATACATCCCCGGCGTCGAAAAGGGTATCAAGTCGGTCATGGACTCCGGTCCCTTGGCAGGCTTCCCGGTGATCGACTTCAAGGTATCGTTGATCGACGGCGCGTTCCACGACGTCGACTCCTCGGTGCTGGCGTTCGAGATCGCGTCGCGGGCTGCGATGCGCGAAGGTCTGAAAAAGGCCGGTGCGAAACTCCTGGAACCGATCATGAAGGTCGAAGTCGTCACGCCGGAGGAATACACCGGCGGCGTCATCGGCGACCTGACCTCGCGTCGGGGCATGATCAACGGCCAGGACAGCCGCGGCAACGCGAACGTCATCGCCGCCATGGTCCCGCTGGCGAACATGTTCGGCTACATCAACCAGCTCCGGTCGATGACCTCGGGCCGCGCGGTGTTCTCGATGGAGTTCGACCACTACGACACCGTTCCGGAAAACCTGAGCCAGGAAATCCAGAAGAAATACGCTTGATCGGTGTGGCGGGGTGAACCCCGCCCTACCACCCCCGTAGGGCGGGGCCTCCCCGCCGCATCTGAACCGAATGAGGAGAGACCCTGATGGGCAAGGCAAAGTTTGAACGGAACAAACCGCACGTCAACATTGGCACGATCGGCCACGTTGACCACGGCAAGACGACGCTGACGGCGGCGATCACCAAGTATTTCGGCGAATTCAAGGCCTACGACCAGATCGACGGC
>JANOCQ010000210.1:0-6759 GCA_031412255.1 Paracoccaceae bacterium
CGTGGTAGAAGGCGGCCATCGCGCCGACCACACCCACCATCGTCGCCATCGGATGCGAGTCGCGGCGGAATCCGCGGAAGAAGTAGTGCATCTGTTCGTGCACCATCGTGTGCTTGGTCACCCGGCCGGTGAAGTCGGCCAGCTGGTCGGCGTTCGGCAGTTCACCGTAAAGCAGAAGATAGCAGACCTCGAGATGCGTCGACTTTTCGGCCAGCTGTTCGATGGGGTAGCCGCGATACAGAAGCTCACCCTTGTCGCCGTCGATATAGGTGATGGCGCTTTCGCAAGCGGCGGTCGAGGTGAACCCCGGATCATAGGTGAAAACGTCCGCCTCGCCATAAAGCTTGCGGATGTCCAGCACATCGGGACCGAGAGTGGGTTTGTGGACGGGAAGGTCGTAGGTAATCCCGTTCAGCTGAAGCTTGGCGACAGTATCGGACATGGTTCTCCCCGGTCATGGCGGTCGCACCCGAGCATGGGGCGGCCATTGGCTATCCTGCACCCCGGTCGGGGTGGGTTCAAGGCCGGGGGGCGCGGGCTTATGCAGCGGCGTCCGACAGCCTGGCGACGGTTTCTTCCCGACCGATGACTAGCATCATGTCGTAAACCGAAGGTGTAACAGTCCGGCCGGCAAGGGCCGCGCGAAGAGGGGCCGCAAGCTTGCCGAACCCGATGCCGTTTTCGGCGGCAATTCCGGTCAGTATGGGCTCCAGCGCCTCCTTCGACCAGTTAGCAGTTTGCAGGCGCGGCGTCAACGATTTCAGTATACCACGGGATACCGTATCCAGCGCCTCAGCGGCTTTTGCGTCTGGCGCCACGGGCCGCGATACCATCAGAAACGCTGCCTTATCAAGGAGTTCCGGGAAGGTCTTTACCGAAGATTTGAGGAGCGGAAGCGCCTGCTTCATCAGGTTGAACTGCCGGTCAGTCAGAGCGGGTCGGCCGGCTGCAGCCAAGTAGGCCCGCAATTCATGCAGCAGTGCGGCATCGTCAGCCATCGCCATGTGGTGCCCGCAGGTGTTTTCCAGCTTCTTGAAATCCAGTCGCGCTGGGGCTCGACCGATTCCCGACAGGTCGAACATCTTCATCGCTTCTTCCGACGTGAAGATCTCGGCATCGCCATGCGCCCAGCCAAGCCGGCTCAGGTAGTTGCGCATCCCCGCCGCCGGGTAGCCCATCGCCTGGTATTCCTCGACTCCCGTCGCACCATGGCGCTTGGACAGTTTCTTGCCGTCTGGCCCATGGATCAGCGGGATATGCGCCCAAGTGGGGATGTCCCAGCCCATCGCATCATAGACCATCTGCTGGCGGGCCGCGTTGTTCAGATGGTCATCGCCGCGGATCACATGGGTGACCCCCATGTCGTGGTCGTCGACCACCACGGCCAGCATGTAGACCGGCGTGCCGTCAGACCGCAGGACGATCATGTCGTCCAGCGTCTCGTTCTTTATGGTGACGCGGCCCTGGACATGGTCTTCGATGATCGTCTCGCCGGTGCGGGGGGCCTTCATCCGGATCGCGAAGGGTGCGTCGGGGTGCGTTGCAGGATCGGCGTCGCGCCAGGGGGACAGGAACACCGGGTAACGACCTGCTGCCTCCTCCGCAGTGCGGAAGTCGGCGATTTCTTCCTGCGTCGAGAAGCACTTGTAGGCCGTTCCTCGCGCAAGCATCTGGTGCGCGACCTCGGCATGCCGGCCGCGGCGTTCGAACTGGCTGATGACCTCGCCGTCCCAATCGAGGCCGAGCCAAGCCAACCCGCGCAGGATCGCCGCCGTCGCCTCGGGGGTCGATCGTTCGCGGTCGGTATCTTCGATCCGCAGAAGGAACTTGCCGCCCCGGCCGCGCGCGTAAAGCCAGTTGAAAAGCGCCGTCCTGCCGCCACCGATGTGCAGATACCCGGTGGGCGAGGGCGCAAAGCGGGTGACGACCGGAGAAGCGGGAGAGGCGGACATCGGGCGTTAACCTTTCGGAAACCATGGCGGGCTAGGATTTCCGCAGGGTTTAGGCAATCGCGGGGTGGGAAACAAGGTGGCCGTCGTCAGGGCTCTGATTGCGCCGCTGGAGGCGCTGCAGACTGCGCGGGGAATGCTGTTCCCCTGGATCGCCGTGCTGATCGGTTGCGGGATTGGCGCCTGGTTCACCCTGGAGTCCGAGCCTGGAGCCGGAAGCTACTCGCTTGCTGCCTTGGTCGTGGTCGGGGGGCTGGCCCTTGCTGCCAGAAACGAACTTGCGCGACCGCTGGCTCTTGCCTTCGCGGCACTTGCTGCCGGGTGGATTGCAGCCGGTGTTCGCGCGCATTCCCTCGACGCCCCCATGCTGACGTTCCGGTATTATGGTCCGGTTGAGGGAAGAATCGTCGAGATCGATCGCTCGCAATCCGACGCCTTGCGGCTGACGTTGGACCAGGTCGTGCTGGAAGACGTAAGGCCCGAGCGCACGCCGCTGCGTGTTCGCGTCTCGTTGCAGACCGAACAGGACTGGCTGGTCCCGACACCGGGGCAGGTGGTGATCCTGACTGCGAACCTGGCGGCACCCGAGGGGCCCGTCGAGCCGGGAGCATTCGACTTTCGCCGGATGGCTTTTTTCGATCAGCTTGGTGCGGTCGGCTACACGCGGACGCCGGTTCTATTGCTGGAGGAACCGTCCAGCGGGGCGCTTCCCATCGACCGGCTGCGGACGTGGCTGACGCTCGGGATGCTGGCCCATATGGACGGGCAGGCCGGTGCCTTTGCAGCCGGTGCGATGACGGGGGATCGATCCGCCATAACCGAAGAGACCGTCCAGGCACTGCGGGATTCATCTCTTGCACATCTGCTGGCGATTTCAGGGATGAACATGGCGTTCCTGACCGGCTTTGTCTTCGCGCTCTTGCGCTATGGATTGGCGCTGGTGCCCTATGTCGCGCTGCGGGTGAACACCAAGAAGGTCGCGGCGGTGGTCAGCCTGGGGGTCGCGCTGTTCTACCTGCTTCTTTCTGGTGCGAATGTGGCAACCGAGCGAGCCTTCATCATGATCGCCGTGATGCTTGGGGCCGTTCTGCTGGACCGCCGCGCCCTGACGTTAAGATCGGTGGCGGTGGCGGCGATGATCCTGCTCCTGTTCAAGCCGGAAAGCCTGCTTGAACCCGGCTTCCAGATGTCCTTTGCCGCGACCATCGCCCTTATCGTGGGCTTCGCCGCGCTGGACGGCAGCATCTACCGCGAAAGAGTGCCGCGGTGGTTGATGCCGATCTTCACCCTGGTGCTGAGTTCGCTGATTGGCGGACTTTCCACCGCCCCCTACGCGGCGGCGCATTTCAACCGCTTTACCGACTATGGCTTGCTCGCCAACGTGCTGACCGTCCCAGTCATGGGGGCGGTTATTATGCCGGCCGGGGCGGTTGCAGCCTTGTTGGCACCACTGGGACTAGCCTGGCTGCCGCTGTGGTTCATGGAGCAGGGCGCCCGCTGGATTCTGTTCGTTGCGCACTGGATCGCTGGACTGGAGGGGGCCGTGACAGCGATTCCCGCGCCCGGTCCCTGGGTGGTGCCCTTGTTCACACTTGGCGCGATATGGCTGATCCTTTGGCGGGGCAAGTCGCAACTGGTGGGCCTTCTTCCGGTGTTGGCCGCGCTGACCCTTTGGGTCACGGCCGACCGGCCGATTCTGCTGGTCTCGGGCGATGGTCGGCTTTTGGGACTGGAAGGGCCGGACGGCCGCGCCCTTTCAGCGCCGAAAGGCGGGGGCTTTGCGGCAGAGAACTGGTTGCAGAACGACGGTGATCTGATGGACCAGGTGACTGCCGCCAAGCGTCCCGGCTTTGTGGGCGCTAAGGGAGAGCGGTGGTTCGATCTGGGAGGCCTGCGTGCCGTCGCACTGTCGGGCAAGGGAGCCACGGCCAGGTTGGCCGAGGTCTGTCCCAAGGCGCAACTGGTCATCCTTGCGGCCGAGGCTGAAACCCTGCCGCCCGGATGTCCACTGGTCGAACAGGGGATTCTCTTGCAAACCGGTCCGCTGGCCGTGTGGCACGACGGCAGGGGTCTGCGTATCGAGCGGACGAAGGGCGCACAAAGGCTGTGGTCGCCCTTTTCTCGCGAGGTGTCGTTGCCCGATCTGATGGCCCTTGACCAGCCGGTTCAGTAGCTGCGGATCAGTCCGACGAGCCGACCTTGCACCTTGACCAGAGAGTCGGGGAACACGCGGGTCTCATAGGCCGGGTTTGCAGCCTCCAGCGCAATCATGTTGCCCCGCCGACGGTACCGTTTCAGCGTGGCCTCGTGGTCTTCGACAAGCGCCACGACGATATCGCCATTCTCGGCTGTCGACTGTTCGCGGATGACAACGATGTCGCCATCGTTGATCCCCGCTTCGATCATCGAGTCGCCTTTGACTTCCAGTGCATAGTGCTGCCCATTGCCGGAAAGCATCGAGCCCGGCACAGCGATGTGGTGCGAGATCTCCGAGATGGCTTCAATCGGGACACCGGCTGCGATGCGGCCCATGACCGGCAGTTCCATCGCATCGACGGTTGAGACAGGCATCGCGCCGCGTGGCGGATCGACCTTGTCTCCGGTGATGACCTTCGGGCTGAAACCGGGTCTTTCCATTGCTTCGGGCAGCTTCACGATTTCCAGCGCGCGGGCGCGGTGGGCCAGGCGGCGGATGAAGCCGCGTTCTTCCAGCGCCGTAATCAGACGGTGGATGCCGGATTTTGACCGCAAGTCCAGCGCATCCTTCATTTCGTCAAAGGAGGGCGGCACCCCGTCGCGGTCCATCCGCGTTTTGATGAAGTCCAGAAGTTCCAACTGCTTGCGTGTCAGCACGGGGTCAACTCCCATATCATGTTAACACAATGTTCTGCCCGTGTTCCCGGTTTGTGTCAAGAATTATCCACAAGGGCCTAAAGCGGGAGGAAGGGAACCGTGTCCCCGGCGCGACAGGGCGGCGCGTCGATGGGGCGGATCAGGAGAGCGTCCGCCTGGCCAAGGATCGACAACAATGCCGAGTCCTGCCGGTCGAAAGGTGCGATGTCCGGGATTTCTGCACCGGGGGCAAGCCGCGCACGCATGTAATGGGCTCGTGGGCCGTTGGCGGGAAGCGCGATGGTCAGTCGAGCTTGCCGGGGGCGCGGGGCGGCATCGGGTCGTCCCAACATCGCGCGGATCATGGGCAAGAGAAAGAGGTGCCCGCAGACGATGGCGCTGACCGGATTGCCCGGCAAGCCCAGCATCGGCACCCCGTTCAGCCGGCCTGCCATAAGTGGCTTTCCCGGACGGAGCGCAAGTTTCCAGAAACTATGCTGCAGTCCTGCGACGCGGCCGACAAGATCGTGGTCTCCGACGGACGCACCACCAATGGTGACGACCAGGTCCGCCCCCTCGACCAGGCCCAGAACGGTCGCGAGTTCCGCTTCGGTGTCCCGCGCAATGGGGAGCAGGCGGGCGATTCCGCCTTCGGCTTCGATCATCGCCTTCAGCGCAAAGCTGTTCGAGGCAATGATCTGGTCGGGTCGCGGGTCTTCGCCCGGCATTACCAACTCGTCTCCCGTTGCGACGAGGGCGACCACCGGACGGCGGCTGGCCTGTATCGCCGGGATGTTCATCGCGGCCAGAAGGGCAAGGTCATTAGGCCGAAGCAGGCGCGGCGATAAGCTGTCACCGACTTGGAAATCCTGACCCTTCGGGCGGATGTGCGGACCTGCGTCGGCGCCCGTGTTCACCGTGATGCGGTCGCCGTCTCGAGTGACGTCTTCCTGAATCACGACGCGTGTCGCGCCCTCGGGCACTGGCGCGCCGGTGAAGATGCGGACGGCCTGACCCATGCTGATCTGACCCAAGAAAGCATGCCCCGCGCCGGCTTCACCGATCACGGCAAAACTGTCACCGGCGATCGGGTCGCCCTGCACAGCATAGCCGTCCATCGCCGATGCTGGAAAGGGAGGCTGGTCGCGCAATGCCACAGCGGGCGCGGACATCCAGCGCCCTGCAGCTTGCAGCAGGGGCACGGGTTCGGCTGGAAGTGGCGCGGCAAGGGCCAGACATCGGACCAGCGCATCCTCCACCGAAATCATCCCACCCTTCATGGTGCCTCGTAATGCCCTGATTTTCCGCCGTCTTTCAGGATCAGCCGGATGTCGCCGATCACCATCGACTTCTCGACTGCCTTGACCATGTCATAGACGGTCAAGGCCGCGACCGAGACGGCGGTCAGCGCTTCCATCTCGACGCCGGTCTGGCCCGAGGTCTTGACCGTGGCCTCGATCCGGACACCAGGCAGGGAAGGATCGGCGCTCAGTTCCAGCGCGACCTTGGTGATCGCAAGCGGGTGGCAGAGGGGGATCAGGTCCGAGGTCTTCTTCGCCGCCATGATCCCCGCCAGCCGCGCGACAGATAGGACGTCGCCCTTCTTCGCCCGACCCTCGGTGATCAAGTCCAGCGTCTCGGCCGTCATCCTCACCACGCCCACGGCCACCGCCACCCGGTCGGTGACGGGTTTGTCCGAGACGTCGACCATATGGGCCTGACCCTGGTCGTCGAAATGCGACAGCCCGCTCACATCCCACCTTGCGCGGTAAGGGGTTTTGCCAGGATGGCCCTTGTGGCGGCGGTCACGTCTTGCTGCCGCATCAGGCTTTCTCCGATCAGGAAGCAGCGCGCGCCGAACTGGGCAAGGTCGGCAAGATCGTCGGGGGTGAAAAGCCCGCTTTCGGCGACGATCATCCGGTCTTCGGGCACGCGACGGGCAAGGCGACGTGTGGTCTCCAGCGTGACCTCGAAGGTG
>JANOCQ010000211.1:0-3776 GCA_031412255.1 Paracoccaceae bacterium
GGCTTTTTCGCAAGCACACCGGCGACGTCAAGGCGGTGGACGGCGTGTCTTTCGACATCACCGCAGGCCAAACCCTTGGCCTTGTTGGAGAGTCCGGCTGTGGCAAGTCTACGGTCGGCCGCACCATGCTGCGGCTTTACGAACCCACCGCCGGGCGTGTGGTGATCGACGGTGACGACGTCGCCACCCTTTCGCCCGAGGCGCTTCGCAAGAAGCGGCCCACCATGCAGATGGTCTTCCAGGACCCGCAGGCCAGCCTCAATCCCCGCATGACGCTGGCAGAGATTGTCAGCGAACCCTTGGACGAACACGCCAGCTGGAACCGCGACCAGAAGCTGGATCGGGTCTATGAACTGATGGACCAGGTCGGCCTCAACCGCCGCTTCGTGAACCGCTTTCCGCATGAATTCTCTGGCGGTCAGCGCCAGCGTATCGGCATCGCCCGCGCCTTGGCGCTGAAGCCGCGCTTCATCGTCTGTGACGAACCCATCGCCGCCCTGGACGTCTCGATCCAGGCGCAGGTCGTGAACCTTCTGGAGGATCTCCAGGAAAAGCTGGGGCTGACCTACCTCTTCATCAGCCACGACCTTTCGATGGTCCGCCATCTCGCACAGCGTGTGGCCGTGATGTATCTCGGTCGCATCGCCGAACTGTCACCGTCCAAGGACCTCTACGCCCGCCCGCTGCACCCCTATGCCGAGGCGCTGCTGTCTGCCGTCAACGAGCCCGACCCGGTGCTTGCCGCACAGCGCAAACGTATCATCCTGAAGGGCGATGTGCCGTCCCCCGCAAACCCTCCAAAGGGCTGCAATTTCTGCACCCGCTGCCCCAGGGTCATGGACATCTGCCGGACTGTGAAGCCCGACCTCGTCGAGGTCGAACCCGGCCGCCTGGTCGCCTGCCATCTCTATATCGCCGCCGGATCAACCGGCGCATCCGAGGCTAACGAGCGTAATCAACAAGGAGAGACCCAATGAAAATGAGAGCTGCCCTTCTGGGCGCTGTGGCTGTGCTGGGGCTTGCCCCCGCCGCCTTTGCCGAACGCGGCACAGACGGCGAGGTGAAACTGACGTTCCCGCAGGCCGTGTCGATCATGAACCCCTACCTCTCGGGCGGGACCAAGGACATCTACGCCGCCTCGATGGTGCTCGAGCCGCTGGCCGGCCTGACGCCCGAGGGCGTGCTGGTGCCGAAGCTGGTCACCGAGATTCCGACGCTTGAAAACGGCGGCATTTCCGCCGACATGACCTCGATCACCTGGAAACTGCTGCCGGACCTGAAATGGTCTGATGGCTCGGCGGTGACCGCCGATGATGCCATCTTCACCTGGCAGTATTGCACCCACCCGGAAGGCGGCTGCAGCCAGGCGACCAAGTACGAAGGTGTGGCTTCTGTGGAAGCCGTCGACCCCTCGACCATCAAGGTGACCTTCTCCGGCCCGAAGGCGAACCCCTACACCGCCTTCGTCAGCGCCCTGTCCCCGCTTCTGCAGAAAGCGCAGTTCGAGGCGTGCCTCGGCGCTGCTGCCCCCACCTGCACCGACGCCAACAACATGCCGGTCGGCACCGGCCCGTTCAAGGTCACCGGCTTTACGGTGAACGACACCGTGACGATGGCGATGAATGAAAACTACCGTGATCCCGCAAAGCCCGCTTTCGCCAGCGCGGTGATCAAGGGCGGCGGCGACGCCGAAGGCTCGGCCCGTGCCGTGATGGAGACGGGTGAATTCGACTACGCCTGGAACACCCAGATCCCGCCCGACAGCCAGGCAGCAATGACCGCCGCCGGCAAAGGCCAGTTCGTCGTCGCCTTCGGCACGCTCGTCGAGCGGATCGAAATGAACACGACGGATCCTTCGCCCGAACTGCCGGAAGACGAGCGCGCCACCGCCAAGCACCCCCACCCGATCCTGTCGGACATCAAGGTGAGGACCGCCCTGTCCAAGGCCATTGACCGCAACATCCTGGTTGAAGTCGGCTACGGCGCGGGCGGCAAGCCGACCTGCAACGTGATCCCCGGACCGGATGCCTGGGCCTCGGACAACACCGCCTGCCTCACCCAGGACATGGAAGGCGCTAAGGCGCTTCTTGACGAAGCCGGCTGGACCGACAGCGACGGCGACGGCATCCGCGACAAGGACGGCAAGAAACTGTCGATCCTGTACCAGACCACCGTCAATCCGATCCGTCAGGACTTCCAGGCCCTGATCAAGGATTGGTGGACGGAACTGGGCGTCGAAGTCGAGCTCAAGGCCATCGACCCGGGCGTTTTCTTCGGCGGTGACCCGGGCTCGCCCGATACGTTCCAGAAGTTCTACGCCGACGTCGAGATGTATGCCAACAACTCGGAAAGCCCTGACCCGGAAAGCTATCTGGGCCAGTACCAGTGCAAGAACGCGCCGACCCCGGAAACCCAGTGGCAGGGCGAGAACATCAACCGCTTCTGCACCCCGGAATATGATGCGCTCTACGCGACCCTGGCCACGACGACCGACATCGCCGCACGCCAGGACATCGCCAAGAAGCTGAACGACATGGTGACGAAGGACTCCATGATCGTGGTTCCGCTGGTTCACCGTGGCACTCTCTCGGCCCACTCCAACACCCTGGGCGGCGTTCAGATCAACGCTTGGGACTCGGAAATGTGGAACGCCGCGGACTGGTTCCGGGTAAAGTGACCTGATCCATGCGGGGCCGGAGCGATCCGGCCCCGCAATTCCTTCGTACCCCGTTCCCAAGGCGACAGCCGCATGCTCACCTTCACGCTACGCAGGCTTCTGCTGGCCATACCGACCCTGTTGCTCATCAGTCTGGTGATCTTCCTGCTGGTCGATCTGGCCCCCGGCTCGCCCATGTCCGAAATACCCCTCACCGTCCCGCCCGACGTTCGGCAGAAGATGATCGAGGCGCTTGGCGCCGATCAGCCAGTCTTCGTTCGCTACGTCTTGTGGCTGCGGCAGTTCTTCTGGGTGGAACCGGCCTACCTGTTCGACAGCTGGTTCGGCACCACCTTCTCCGAAGGCGAGCAGCGCATCCTCTCCTGGCAATCGCGCAGCCCGGTCTTCACCATCATCGGCCAGCGCCTGCCACAGACCCTGACCGTCATCGGCACCGCCTATCTCGTCGGCATCCTGATCGCGCTCCCGATCGGCATCTATTCGGCCTACCGCCAGTATTCGCTTTTCGACCAGGGCGGCACGCTGTTCGCGATGATCGGCTTTTCCGTTCCGACCTTCTTCTCCGGCACGCTTTTCATCATCATCTTCGCCGTCTGGCTTGGCTGGTTCCCCACCAAGTATGACACCCAGCTTGAGGTGACGGACTGGGACACCTTCTGGGAACAGATCCGCCAGATGGCCCTGCCGGTGATGACCCTGGGCCTTGCCAATGCCGCCACGATCAGCCGCTACATGCGGTCCTCCATGCTGGACAACATGACGATGGACTATGTCCGCACCGCCCGTGCCAAAGGCATGACCGAACGCACCGTCGTCCTGAAACATGTGCTGCGCAATTCGCTGATCCCCGTCGTCACCGTCATTGCACTTGGCATTCCCTCGATCTTCGGCGGCGCGATCATCACCGAGAACCCCTTCGGCGTGAACGGCATCGGCGCGGCCCTGATCGGGGCCATCCACGCCTCGGACCTGCCGATGGTCCAGACCCTTGCCTTCATCTTCGCCGTCCTGATCGTGCTCTTCAACCTGATCGCCGACATCCTCTACGGCTTGCTTGATCCGAGGATCCGTTATGACTGACACCTCCCTCGCCGAGCGG
>JANOCQ010000212.1:0-58516 GCA_031412255.1 Paracoccaceae bacterium
AGGCTGGAGACGCCAAGGATCATCAGCCCGTTGATGAAGGTCAGGGCGATGTCCATCTTGGTGACGATGCGCATCTCCTTCTGGAAGGTGGTTCGGGCGTTCTCGATGGACTCCTTGGCGTAGTTCACCTCGGCGTCCTGGTGGGCGAACAGCTTGACCGAGTGGATGTTGGTGTAGCTGTCCACCACGCGGCCCGTGACCGCCGACCGCGCATCGCTGGAGGCGGTGGCGGCGGGACCGGCGCGGCGGATGGTCCAGCGCATCAGGGCGATGTAGGCGACCAGCCAGATCAGAAGCGGGATCATCAGCCGGGGGTCGGCATCGGCCAGCATCAGAAGCGCGCCAAGGAAGGTCGCGGCGGCGAAGGCGGCCATGTCGAAGACCTGGAACACGGCGTCCCCGGCAGCGGGCGGGGCCTGCATGATGCGGTTGGCGATGCGGCCGGCAAAGTCGCTTTCGAACCAGCCAACGGGCTGGCGCAGGACATGGCGGTGCGCCCGCCACCGCATCATGGTGCCGAAGTTCGTCAGGATGGTGTTGTGCAGAAGGCCCACCGAGCCACCTGCCACCAAAGGCCGGACGACCAGGATCACCAGGGCAGCGATCAGGATTTCACCCCAGTGGTTTTCAAGGAAGGCCTGCGGGGTCTGGTTGGTCATCAGGTCGACGAGGCGGCTGAGATACCAGATCATGCCGACATCAAGCACGGCATTGCCGACCGAGAACAGGGCGGTCACGGCGAAGATGCCTTTGAACGGGCGGATGTAGTCCTTCAGGAATGGCCAAAGCCGGGTGGGCGGCGCGTCCTGTTCAACATAGGGTTGATAGGGATCGACGAGGTTTTCGAGGAAACGAAACATTTGGGGAAATCCGAAGAAAAGTGCAGCGATGGGGTGAAGCGGTGCCTGGAGGCGGCCGCCACGACGGGATCGGCCAACTCAGGTGAGTTTTGGCGAGGTCCCGTTGTCCATGCTGGTCTCCGTTCTTGGGTGCCGTATCCGTAGCCGACTCGTGGAGTTTTGTCACGCCCCTTTGAGCAGGGTCTCACGGGTCGCGGTGAGGTTCGAGGCAAGCCATTGTGCTTGCAGGGATTTCAGACGCGCGCCCAGCGCTTCGCCCTGCAGGGCTGGCATCAGGTCGGCGGCGGTGACGGGGAACCGGGCCTGTGCGCCGCGCTGGATCTCGGCGGTCCAGGCGGGCGGCGGCGGGGTCTCGAAAAGCGCGGCGCGGGCGAGGATTGCGTCCGTGGCCAGGGCATCGCCCAGGTGCCAGCCAAGGGCGGCGGGCGTCTCAGGCGAGCCTAGGGCGTTGCGAAGGGCGGCAAGATCCCGCGCCTCGGCTTTGGAGAGACGGAGGTGATCCGGATCGCCACCGAGGACGGCGAGGCGGCGAAGCCAGCGGGCGGGATGGGCCGCGTCGAGGTGAACCAAAGGAGCCAACGCGCGGGGGTCGGCACCGGGCAGGATTTGCGCCAGAACACCGGTCTGCGCCATCGCCGCAACAGATGGCGCTGGGTCGCGGGTGGCGAGGAGTTTCCGCAGTTCGGCGGTGATGCGTTCCTTGGAAATTGTCTCCAGCCCGGCGGAAAAGGCGGCGCAGGCGGCCAGACCCTGGGCGTCGATCCCGCCGTCGGGGTCGCCGTAGGCCGCATGGAAACGGAAGAATCGGAGGATGCGGAGGTAATCCTCGCGGATGCGGGTTTCGGGCTCACCAACAAAGCGGACACGGTGGGCCTGCAGGTCGGACAGGCCGTTCAGGGGGTCGATGACGCCGCCGTGGCGGTCGGCGTAAAGGGCGTTCATCGTGAAGTCACGGCGCTGGGCGTCTTCCTGGATGTCGGTCGAAAAGGCCACCACGGCGCGGCGGCCGTCGGTTTCCACGTCGCGTCGGAAGGTGGTGACTTCGTGCGGTTTGCCAGCGGCCACCACGGTAACAGTGCCGTGGTCGATACCGGTGGGGACGGGCTTGAAACCTGCGGCTTCCGCGATGTCGGAAACCGCCTCGGGGGCCGCGTCAGTGCTAATATCAACGTCGCTCACGGGTGCACCGAGAAGGGCGTTGCGGACGCAACCGCCGACGAAGAGTGCCTTGTGACCTTGGGCCTCAAGCGCCTGCATCAGGCCCTGCGTCCCCGGATGGTCCAGCCAGTCGCCCGCGATCTTCATGGCCCCACCCGATCTGCCAACCCCCGCAGGATACGCGCGGTGGCACCCCAGATGTAATAGGGGCCGTAGGGAATGGCATAATAGCGGCGCCATACGCCCATCCACTGCCGCCGCTCGATGGCGAAACGGGCGGGGGAAAGGACGTGGGAGAGGGGAACGGCGAAAACCTCCTCCACTTCCCCGGCCTCGGGGATTGGGGTGAAGGGGCCGCGGATCAGGCCGATGAAGGGAGTCATGGCAAAGCCGGTGACAGTCTCATGAACAGGCAGCGGGCCCAGGATTGCGACGCGTTCGGGGTCAAGGCCAATCTCCTCTCGCGCCTCACGCAGGGCTGCGACCTGTGGGCTCGCGTCCGTGGCGTCGACCTTGCCGCCGGGAAAGGCGATCTGGCCGGGGTGGTGCTTCAGATGCGAGGACCGCTTGGTCAGGATCAGCGCCGCGCCTTCGGGCCGCAGCCAGACGGGAACCAGCACGCCAGCCGGGCGCAAGGGCTTGTCGGCGGCCGGGCGGATGCCGGGGTTCAGGTCGAAGTCCGAGGAGGGCCCGGTTGGGCGGGCAAGCGCTGCGCGCAAGCTCGCCTCGACCGAATGGGTCATTCGGCGCTCTTGGCTGCGGCGGCGGCCTTGGCGTCGGTGCCGTCGAAACCCAGGGTCTTTGGATCCAGTTCGTAATGCGCGCCGCAGAACTGGCAGTCGGCGGTGACGATCCCAGACTCAGTCGTCATCTTGGCGATGTCCTTCTGGCTGTAGATCGACATCGTGCTGCGGACCTTTTCCTCGTTGCAGGAGCAACCGAAACGCACCGGCTGGGCGTCGAAGACGCGGGGCCCTTCCTCGTGGAAAAGGCGGACCAGAAGGTCGGTGGGAGGCACCGAAGGGCCGATCATTTCCAACTCTTCAACGGTGTCGAGGAGGATGTTGACGCGGTTCCAGTTGTCCGAATCGGCACCGCCCAGGATGTCGGCATGGGTCAGCAGGCCGCCCTCGCCGCTGCCCTGGTCGGCCGCGACGCCGCCCACGGCGGGCATGTGTTGCAGCATGACCCCGCCACCGCGCCAATGCAGCGCGCGACCCGGTTCGGCGCTTTCGCCAAAGGCAAGGGCGAAGCGGGTGGGGATCTGTTCGGACTGGGCGAAGTAGGTCTGGGCGCAGTCGGACAGGCTTTTGCCAGCGATGGGAGTGAAGCCCTGGTAGGGAACCATCCCCTCGCCCTGATCGATCATCACCGCGAAATAACCCTCGCCGATCTGACTGAACGGGTCGGCCTTCAGGTCCAGCCGGTCGGGGTCATAGCTCGCGTAGGCGCGGATGCGGGCAGGTTCGCCGTCTTCGGTCGGGCCGTAATAGTCGGTGGCGATCAGCCGGGCCGGGCCCTTGCCGCGGACTTGCAGCGAGAGCTTCCAGCGCAGCTTCACGGCCTGACCGATGAGCGCGGTCAGAAGTGCGGCCTCGGCCACCAGCGCCTCGATGACCGAGGGGTAGGCGTGCTGCTTCAGGACCTGCTCCAGAACTCCGTCCAGCCGTGCGACGCGACCGCGGATGCCCGAAGCGTCCAGTTGGAATGGCAGGACGGTATCGTCCCAGGCGATTTGCGAACCGATGGTCATAGGGGATTTCCTGAAGCTGCCAGACTTGGCATACCGCGCCTATATAGGCAGAGCAACCGCAGGTCCAAGGGGGAGCGGATGATCCGACGCTATGGCGAGGCCGTGAAGGCGGGTCAGCGCTACGTCCGGCGGCCGGGGGTCTACGCGATCCTGCTGCGGGGCAACCAGATCCTTGCGACGCATCAGGCCAGCCCGGTGCCCGAGTTCCAGCTGCCCGGTGGCGGGATCGACCGCGGCGAACAGCCGATCGCAGCGCTGCACCGTGAGGTGTTCGAGGAAACCGGATGGAAGATGGCCGTGACACGTAAGGTGGGGGCGTTCCGGCGGTTCACCTACATGCCGGAGTATGAAATGTGGGCGGAAAAGCTGTGCACGGTTTACCTGGCGCTTCCGGTGCGGCGGCTTGGTCCGCCGTCGGAGGCAGGCCATACGGCAGTCTGGTTGCCGGTGGAGGACGCCTTGACCTGGCTTGGCAATGACGGCGACCGGGCCATGCTGGCGCGGCTGCTAGTCTAGGAGATCAAGCACAACCCCCGATACATCGTCGGGGAACGAATCAGTTCCGGCCTTGGCCGTCAGGTCCCAGACCATCGCCTCCAACAGGTCGGAGCCGGTCAGGTGGGCCGATTTCAGCAGGCTTTCGATCAACCCCTCCTCGCCGAAGTCCTGGCCATCGGGCAGGGGGCATTCGGTGAAGCCATCCGAGACAAGCACCAGCCGGTCGCCGGGTACCACCTGGACGGTGACCTGATCATAGGTCGCGCCCTCGACCAGGCCGATCGGCATGCCACCATGACCGAGGCGCTGCACGCTGCCGTCGCGCCGGATCAGCATGGGATGGGGGTGGCCCGCCTGCACGAGGTCCAGACGGCCGGTGCGGCGGTCCACGACTGCGATGACCATGGTGAAGTATTGCTCGGCCTGGATTTCATCCAGCATGAGGCGGTTGAAGCGGTCAACCACGGCGGCGGGTGGCAGCAGGATATGCTCGCCCTCGGGACCGGTCTGGAAGGCGAGGTTCTGTTCGGGCGAGGAGCCGGTCAGAAACCCGGCCAGACGCGCGGTCATCATCGCCGAAGCCACGCCGTGGCCCGAGACGTCGATGGAATAGGCCACCACCCGGTCCTCATCCACGCGGAAACTGCCCACGAGATCGCCCCCTACCCGCCCCGAATTGCGCAGGATGAGCGAAACTTGCGCCCAGCCGTAATCGCGCACCCGGTCGCGGATCAGGGTCTGCTGCAACTTGCGCGCCTCGATCAGGTCGCGATCGAGCGAATCGTAGATCTTCTGCAATTCGACCAGGGTCGAGACGATGACCTTGTTCTTCGCCAGAAGCTCGGCCTGCATGGCAAGCATCCGTTCCCCCGCCCGCAGGCGCGCGCGCAGTTCGTTCGAGGCGACCGGCTTGGTCAGGAAGTCATCGGCCCCGGCTTCCAGCCCATCGGCAATCTCGGTCTTTTCGGACTTGGAGGTGAGGAGAACGAAGTATCCATAGGCTTCCCGGTCCAGAGACCTGAATTCTTTGCAGAATTCCAGGCCGGACATGCCGGGCATCATCCAGTCGCTGATGATGATGTCGACTTCAGTGCTGCGGCACAGGACTAGCGCCGCATCGGCAGATTCGCATTCGGTCACCCGGTAGCCCCAGCGCCGAAGCTGCATCGACACCACATGTCGCTGCGCCCGGCTGTCGTCGACGACCAGCACGTGGCGCGGCACTTCGACCACCTGCATTCCATCCTCGATCTTCATCACGCTGGCAAACACGTCAGGACCTCCGTTCCCAACCAGACTGCGCGGCAGGTCTTAACGGGCCATGAAAGGTAAAATGCGTGATGCTTGCTGGGGCGCTGGCCACCAATTGTTAACGACGACAGTGCCAGGATGGCGTCTTGGGTGTGCGTGACAGGGTGTGGTGCCATGATTGATTGGAAACGGGTCGCAGAATTGCAGGAGGAAATCGGTGCCGACGGCTTTGTCGAGGTTGCCGACATGTTCCTGGATGAAGCGGAAGGCGCGGTGCGGGCCTTGCTGTCAGGACTGCCGCCGGGCGAGGTGGAGGAACAATTGCATTTCCTGAAAGGCAGCGCGTTGAACCTTGGCCTCCTGGACCTTGCCGCGATCTGCCAAGAGGGCGAGCGCGGGGCAGCGGCAGGTCAGGCGTTCGACATGGCGCAGGTCGAAGCGGTCTGGCAGGCCTCGCGCTCCGGCCTGCTTGGAGGGCTGTCGAAGCAGGCGGGGGCGGCCTAGATCAGGAACTCCGACAGCGCCTCGTCGTTGGTGATGTCGCGGAAGGCGAGGCCGGCAGCCTCCATCCGCCGCCGGAAATCATCGAAGTGGCTGGCGGTTTTCGTCTCGATCCCGATCAGGACCGAACCGAAGTTGCGCGCGGATTTCTTCAGGTATTCGAACCGGGTGATATCATCGTCCGGCCCAAGCATATTCAGGAATTCACGCAATGCGCCGGGCCGCTGCGGCATCCGAAGGATGAAATATTTCTTCAGGCCGGCATAGCGCTGCGCGCGTTCCTTGACCTCTGGCAAGCGTTCGAAATCGAAGTTGCCGCCCGATGTCACACAGACCACGGTCTTGCCGCGAATCTCGTCCGCCAATTCAGGAAGGACATCGACCGACAAAGCGCCAGCGGGTTCCAGTACGATGCCCTCGACATTCAGCATCTCCAGCATGGTGACACAGATGCGGTCCTCGGGGGCCAGAAGGACATTCTGGCGGTCAACCCAGGACAGCATGCGGAAGGTATTGTCCCCCACGCGGGCGACGGCTGCACCGTCGACGAAACTGTTGATGCGCGGCAGCTTGGTCGGGGCACCTTCTTGCAGCGCGGCGGTCAGGCTGGCGCCGCCCAGAGGTTCCACAAAGCGGTAATCCGTCGCAGGCGCGACTTGACGCAGATAGCCCGTGACGCCCGAGGACAGCCCACCCCCACCCACGGGCAGGATGACAAGGTCCGGAGGGTTACCCAACTGTTCCAGAAGCTCGACGGCAACAGAGGCCTGGCCCTCGATCACGTCAGGGTCGTCGAAGGGTGACAGGAAATGCGCCTGCCGTTCGACGCAATAGGCCTGAGCGGCGGCAAGCGTCTGGTCGAAATAGTCGCCGGTCAGTTCGATCCGGACATTGTCGCCGCCGAACATCCGAGTCTTGTCGATCTTTTGCTGCGGCGTCGTGACCGGCATGAAGATCACGCCCTGCACCGCGAAATGTCGGCAGGCGAAGGCCACGCCTTGGGCATGATTCCCCGCACTGGCGCAGACGAACTGGCGCAGGTCCGGCTTTCGGGCGCGGACTTTGCGCATGGCGTTGAAGGCGCCGCGCAGCTTGTAGCTGCGGACCGGGGACAGATCCTCGCGCTTGAGCCAGACATCGGCGTCATATCGGGCCGAGAGATGCTCGTTCCGTTGCAGCGGAGTCTCGGGAAACAGTTCACGCAGGGCAAGGGTCGCCGCGCGGGCCTGAGCAGGGAAATCGGTCATGTCCATTGGAATGACCGGTGCCGTTGCATGGCGCAAGGTTCAGACAAGGGGGCGCTTCTCGATGTAGTGGCCGTAAAGCGTGGTCAGGATCGAGGCGCCGACCAGGGCGATGACCCATTGCTTGACCAGTTCGTAGATCAGGGCAGGGACGGATACCGGGTCGCCGAAAATCCGCATCCCCACGAACTCCAGCACCAGGGCAAAGCCGACGGAGAGGGCAACGACCCCCAGGATGGTGAGGGTCGCGCCCCGCGTTGCGTCCCAGCCGCTGAAGACGGGGACGCCCGGCTCTAGCGCCGCGCCGGGCAGCATGGTGCCAAGTCGCATGCCCACGACGGCGAGGGGGATGTAGACGACGAGGCCCATGACAGCCAGGGCGGGGATGACGTTGCCGCCATCGTGCGCCATCCCAGAGGCGATGCCGCCACCGACGAAACCCAGCAGCAGCGCAAGCGGCAGGAGGATCAGGCCGATGAGAAAGGATTTGCCGAAGTAGCCCAGCATCCTGTCCAGGCGGAATGCGGGGACCAGCCGGGGCTGTTCGTTTCGAAGAATGTACCGATGCCAGCCCACCACGATCCAGAGCCAAAGGATGGTAGAGACCAGGCCCACGAAAAGCATCCGGCCCCAAGGCATCCGGCCTTCCATCATCAGCTGCCGCATCCCGGCCTCGTCCGTTGGCATCGAGCGGCCCAAGGTCAGGAGCACGACGAATTGCACAAGCATCAGGACGCCAGAGACCTTGAGCGCGCCAGGGAGGTTGCCGAAAACCTGACGAAAGGAGTGAAGGAAAATGCGCAAACTCATGACTGTCTCCTTTGAGGAACGTGCGGGCACTGGAATCCGGATTTCGCCTTCCGTCAAGCGTCGCGCCGTTCTTGCCCTTGGTCATGTTTCGCTTTAAGCGCCAGCTAAACCGCGCCAGAACCACCACGCCAGAAATTCATGGGGGAGCCTACCCGATGCTGAAGCCCAAGAAAGTCGTCCTTGCCTATTCGGGCGGTCTTGATACCTCGATCATTCTCAAGTGGTTGCAGACCGAATATGGCTGCGAGGTGGTGACCTTCACCGCCGACCTCGGCCAGGGTGAAGAGCTGGAACCGGCGCGGCAGAAGGCGATCCTGATGGGGATCAAGCCGGAGAACATCCATATCGTCGATGTCCGCGAGGAATTCGTGCGCGACTTCGTGTTCCCTATGTTCCGGGCCAATGCGGTTTACGAGGGGCTGTATCTCCTTGGCACGTCCATCGCGCGCCCGCTGATCAGCCAGCATCTGGTGCGGATCGCGCATGAGACCGGCGCCGATGCGGTGGCGCATGGGGCGACGGGCAAGGGCAACGACCAGGTGCGGTTCGAGCTTTCCGCGGCGGCGCTGGACCCGGCCATCAAGGTGATCGCGCCCTGGCGGCTGTGGGACCTGACGTCGCGGACGAAATTGCTGGAATTTGCCGAGGCGAACCAGATCCCGATCGCGAAGGACAAGCGCGGGGAGGCTCCGTTCTCGGTCGATGCGAACCTTCTGCACACCTCGTCCGAGGGAAAGGTGCTGGAGAACCCGGCCGAGGAAGCGCCGGAGTTCGTCTATCAGCGCGTGGTGCCGGTCGAGAAGGCGCCCGATGTGGCCGAACATGTCGAGATCGGGTTTGAGCGGGGCGATGCGGTGTCGATCAACGGCGAGGCCTTGTCGCCCGCGACGATCCTGGCGCGGCTGAACGAAATCGGCGGGAGGCATGGCGTGGGCCTGTTGGACCTGGTGGAGAACCGGTTCGTCGGGATGAAGTCTCGCGGTCTGTATGAAACCCCCGGCGGGACGATCCTCTTGGAAGCGCACCGGGGGATCGAGCAGATCACGCTGGATGCAGGGGCTGGTCACCTGAAGGACAGCATCATGCCGCGCTATGCGGAGCTGATCTACAACGGCTTCTGGTTCTCGCCCGAGCGGGAGGCGCTGCAGGCGCTGATCGACAAGACCCAGGAACACGTGACCGGGACGGTGCGGGTCAAGCTTTACAAGGGGTCGGCGCGGACGGTGGCGCGGTGGTCGGATCATTCCTTGTATTCCGAGAAGCACGTCACGTTCGAGGAGGATGCGGGGGCTTACGATCAGAAGGATGCGGAAGGCTTCATCCGGCTGAATGCCCTGCGGCTGCGGTTGATCGCCAGCCGGAACGCGCGGGTCGCCAAGTAAGGCTGTCCACCGTGGGCAGATAGGTCCAAGCAAGGAAAGCAAAGGGTTACGGGGGGCGATTTACACCCCCTTAACTTTTGGCGACTGCCGTTCAGTCGCTGCCCTCCTGTTCCCCAGGGAACTGCTTGCCAATGCAGGCGGGACTAGCCTGCCCATACCGGAGGCACCTCCGGCGAGGGAGGGCTTCGGACATGGTACTGCTGGACGACCGCACAAGCGCATCGCACCCCACGCATGAGCGGGTGATTTCGGTTACGGACAAGGCCACCGGGCTGGTTGCGATCATCGCCATTCACAGCACGGCGCGGGGTCAGGCCTTTGGCGGTTGCCGGATGAAACTCTATCCGTCACGCGCGGATGCCCTGCGGGACGCGCTGCGGCTGTCCCAGGCGATGTCGCGCAAGTCGGCGATGGCGGGCTTGCCGTTCGGCGGCGGGAAATGCGTGGTCATCGCCGACCCCGCAACGCAGAAGACCGACGCCATGCTGCGTGCGCTGGCCGAGGCGATCCACCAGCTTGGCGGCAGCTACCTGACGGCGGACGATTCCGGCACCTCGGTCCGCGACATGGAGGTGATGCGACAGGTCACTCCCCATGCCCGCGGCTTTGCCTTGCCGACGGGCGAAGCGTGCCCGGCGGCGGCTTACGGCACGTTCCTTGCCCTGCGCGCCGCAGTCGAGCATCGCTGGGGACTGTCGGGACTTGGCGGAGTGCGCGTTGCCGTGCAGGGGTTGGGCAACCTTGGGATGCGGCTCTGCGCCTATCTTTTTGAAGCGGGCGCAGACCTTGTGGTCGCGGACCCCCGGCGGGACCTTGTCGAACGGGCAGTTCAGGACTTTGGCGCGGAGCCGGTGTCTGTCGACCGCATCCTGGCCGAGCCGGTGGACGTGCTGTCCCCGAATGCGTTCGGGGATGTGATCTGCGATGCCTCCCTGTCGCTGATCCGCGCCGGAATCGTGGTGGGCGGTGCGAACAACCAGTTGCAGACCGCGCAGCATGGCTTGGCCCTGCACCAGCGCCGGATCCTTTATGTCCCAGACTATGTTGCCAATGTCGGGGGAGCCATCGACGTGGCGATGGAGGGCGCGGGCTATTCGACAGAACGGGTCCTGAACGCCTGCGAAGCGATTGCCGAGACGACCACGGATCTTCTGGAGGAGGCACGGCGGCTGCGTGTCGCACCGTCAGCACTGGCGGATGAGATGGCGGCCCGGCGCATGGCCCGGACCGGGTCAGATGTCTGCCGGGCAGAAGCGGTGGCAGCATGACCATTGCATTGCAGTATCGCACCAACACCATCGCGCCAGCGGTTGCGCTTGCGGTTTCCGCAATGGTCTTTATCCAGCTTTCCGCAGCCTTGTCGCGGCCGCTGGTTGCCGAGATCGGGGTGCCCGGTGTCACCTGGCTGCGGATGGCGGCGGCAGCGGCGATCATGCTGATCCTTACCCGACCGAACCTGCGCAATCTGGACCGGAAGGCGATGCTTGCGGCGCTGATGCTGGGGGCTTCACTTGCAGTAATGTCGGCGACCTATTTTGGAGCGGTGAACTACATTCCCCTGGGCCTTGCCTCGACCATCGCGTTCCTGGGGCCGCTTTCGGTGGCCATGCTGGGAGCGCGGGGTTGGCGCTTTACCGCATTGGGCCTGCTGGCCGGCATCGGGGTGCTGCTTTCACTTGATCCCTGGTCGGGAACCGGCTGGACGGCCAACCCGATCGGGGTGGCGCTGGCCGCTGTCTCGGCCTGCGCCTTTGCGGGGTATATCCTGCTCTCGCGCCGCGTCGGATCGCTGTTCCCCGGAACGGACGGATTGACGATCGCCCTTCTGACCGCTGCAATCCTGCTGACACCGTTCGGACTGATCGGCATGACAGCGGTGCCGACGGTTCCGGTCGTCCTTGGCTCGGTCAGCCTGGCAATCCTGGCGCCTTTGCTGACCTGCTGGTTCGAGATGGCAGCCCTGCGAAAGCTTGGGTCGCAGACCTTCAGCATCCTTCTGAGCCTGGAGCCCGCCGTGGCGGCGGTGCTGGGCATCGTCCTTCTGCTGGAGGTGCCGAACGCCCTGCAATCGGTCGGCCTGGCTTGCGTGGTGATCGCTTCGATCCTTGTGGTCAAGCTTTCGTCGGACGCACTGGAGGCGTGATTGTGGAACAGCGCATCATGGCAGTCGGGGGAGTGTGGCGGGCTGACCGTTCCAGGTGCCGGTCAAGCTGTAAGCCTGATCCACGCTGCGGTGCTGGTAGATCAGATCGCCCGCCCCCGCGCCGGAAACCTTCAGGTTCAGCGTGATCCCGTCACCGATATCGTCCAGCGACACTTCAGTCCCCGTGCCATCCAAAGCCAGATCGGGCCAGAAGCGGCAGGCATCAAAGGTGAAGTCCGTTCCACGGTCGGAGGGCGCGGCGAGGATGGTTCCGCCAAGCGGACAGCCGAAGGATGCGGGGTGGCTGCCGTCCCAGCTGGCGACGGGGATGTAGGTCAGAAGCTCGGTCTCTGCGGCCCGCGCGACGCTAAAGGGGTCGGAGATCTGCGCGGGGTCAGTCAGGGTCAAAGGCGTGTAATCGGCGATGGGGTCCTGTTCGCACAACTGCTCGCGGGCAGCCGGCAGGACGCCGTCGTACAGGAGTGCCTCGACGATGCGGTCCGGACAGGGCAGACCGCGGCCCCAGATCACGTGCGGGCCGCCCTTCATGAAGACTCCATAAGCGTTCCGGGCGTCGTCCAGCACGGAATAAGCCATCGAGATCGGCGTGATCGGGTCATGATCGCCGTTCAGCACCAAGGTCGGGAAGTCACCTCCGGCGTAAGGCGCGGGGCGGGTGGTGGGGCCCTGATGCGGCCAGTAGGCGCAGGCGACGCGTTCCAGGAAATACGATCGGATCAGGCGGGGCGAGTCTGGTGCGAAGGCAATCGCCTCTTCGATGATGCGGCGGGCCCGTTCGTCGGGGGTACCGGCTCCGCTGTCGTAATCGCTGCATGTAATGGCGTAGTAGGCAGCGCCGAACCAGCCGGGGTCCTCCATCCCGATCTCGGTCTCGGGGTCGATGTACATGTTGGAGTAGCCAAGCTGCAGCATGGGTACGAGGTTGCCCCGACCCGCCGCTGCAAGCGTGCGCAGGAACTCGGCCCGGCCATCGGGCGAGTAGAGGGCGAAGAAGGCGTTCGACTCCAGAAGGCCCGAGGTGAGCTGCCGCTTGACCTGGGAGCCGTTGGCCAGCGTGTAGGGAACCGGCAGCGGTCCCGTCGCAAGCCGGGCGGCAAGATCATCGTAGATCCTGGCGGGATCGCCCAGGGTGTCGGCGCGGCAGGCGAGGACCTGGGTACAAAGCGCAAAGGTTTCGGCCAGCAGCACCTCGGACGCCTGGGTGTAGCGTCGGTAAAAGCCCTCGGCGGTCAGGGTCAGGTCGACGACACCGTCCAGGATCACGCCCTTGACCGCCTGGGGGAACTGGGTGGCGTAGGCTTGGACCAATTGAGTGCCGTAGCTTTCGCCGTAGAGCCAGACCTTGGGCGCGCCGATCTTCTGGCGAAAGGCTTCTGAATCGCGGATGGCCTGGTCGGTATTGACCAAGGGAAGGAGATCGGACGTGCCCATCTCGGCTGTGCAGTCCCGGACATAGGTGCGGGCGGTGGCGAGGATTGCATCGGGGTCGGACAGGGGGGCGGGGTCAGTGTCGAAAGCCGCCTGGGACCGGGGGCATGACAGCCCGTGAACCGGGCCGATCCCGCGCTGGTCGACAAAGACGATGTCCATGTTCTCGGTCAGCGAGGGATCGAACGCCGCGAGGTAACTGTCGGCCGAGGCAAGACCCGAGGCTCCGGGTCCGCCCACGAAGTAGAACAGGATGCCGCGGCTTTCGCCGGTTGCGAACGACATTGCGAAGGTGATTTCCAGCGTGCGCGACGGATCATTGGCGCGGTGGTCCACTGGCACTGTGAGCGTCGTGCAAGACAACTGGGTCATCTCGCAGGGGAAGAGGTCAAGGCCGGATGCGGCGTCCTGAAGCGAGGTTTCGGCAAGCGCGGGTGCGGCGAAAAGGCCGAGGACAAGGGCAGCGTGACGCATGAGGGTCTTTCGGGCAGACAGGGTTGTCCGCAGGCTATTGCGGTGCGGGGCGTTGGCCAAGGCGTTTTGCCCGCCGGCTGCGGTAGATACGGCGTGTCATGGTAGGTGTCGATAGCTTCACCTTCCGGTGAGCCACAGATCGGTGATTGGACGGGCGGTCGGCGACAGGGCCAGGGTCGCCGATGAATGTATGGGAGGCGTGGATGATCCGGATGGTAATGGCGGTGGTGCTGGCTTTGGCAGGCAGCGCGCAGGCGGAGACGGCGATCGTTGCCGGGGGCTGCTTCTGGTGCGTGGAGTCGGATTTCGAGGCGGTAAAGGGGGTCAGCGAGGTCATCTCGGGCTATACTGGCGGCGACTTGCAGAACCCGACCTACAAAAATCACGAAGGACATCTGGAGGCCGTGCAGATCACCTTCGATCCGGCGGTGATTTCCTATGATGAGCTGGTCGCGAAGTTCCTGCGGTCGGTGGACGTGCTGGACGCGGGCGGGCAGTTCTGCGACCGGGGTGATGCCTATCGGACGGCGATCTTCGTGCAGGACAAGGGCCAGCAGAAGGCGGCCGAGGCGGCGCTGGCCGAGGCGCAAGCGGCTTTGGGGCAAAAGATCGTGACTCCGATCCGGCCGGCGGGCAGGTTCTGGATCGCCGAGGACTATCATCAGGATTACTACAAAGGCTCGGACATCGTCCTGACGCGGGCGGGGCCGAAGTCCCAGGCGAATGCCTACAAGTTCTACCGCAAGGCCTGTGGCCGGGATGCGCGGGTGAAGGAGGTGTGGGGAAAGCAGGCGTTCACGCACTAACCCAGCGGTGCCAGCCCGGCCGCGATGCGCAGGTCCGGGGCACGAACGTCAAGCTCCTGCCCGGCCAGTTCGGCGGCGGCGGGCGTGCAGAGCCACGCGATGGCCTGGGCAGGCTCGGATGGAGGCGCAAGGCTTTCGCGGGGCAGCTTCGAGACCGGGTTGATCCCGGACGCCCGGATGGCGACCTGCATGTCGGTGTCGACGACCCCTGGCGCAAAGCCGAAGATGCAGACGCCCTGCTGTCCATATTCCAGGTGGACCGAACGGGTGAGCATGGCCAGGCCCGCCTTGCCAGCACAGTAGGCCGACCAGCCTTCCTGTGGCCGATGAGCCGCCCCGGACGAGATGTTGACAATGGTGCCGCCGCCCTTGGCAACCATGTGCACGAGTGCGCGTTGCGTGGCGTGGAAGGCGGAGGTGAGGTTGATGTCGATGTTCGTGGCCCAGTCTTCCGCCGAAATGTCGAGGATGCGACCAATGGGGCCAACCACGGCGGCGTTGTTCACCAGAATGTCGAAGCCCTGGTCCAGCACGGTTGCCATGGCAATGCGGTCGGTCATGTTCGCCACATGGCCGGTGGCGCGAAGGTCCCCCATGTCACGCTGGGCGGCGGCCAGGTTGGCGGCACTGCGGGTGGTGAAGTGGACTGCGGCTCCCGCCATGGCCAAGGCACGAACCGTGGCAAAGCCGATGCCGCGGTTGCCCCCGGTGACGAGGGCGGTCTTGCCGGATAGGGTCACGCGGGCCTCCTGTCTTGTCGGATGTCCAGTCTGCGGCGGAGGCGCGCTGCTGTCCATGGTGGATGGTTGACCTAGGCACGCGGGCGGGCCAAGGGTCGCGGGAAAGTGGAGGTGCCGGTGCGCAAGCTGTTGATGGTTCTGGTGCTGACGGCCTGCGCATCGCGCGGCGATTTCACGATGGCGCCCGAGGGGCTTGCTGGCGGGACGCCCGAGACGATTTTCGTGGGCACCACGCGCGAAAAGGACGGCGAGGCCTACGCTTTCGGGCGGTCGGGCGAACCGAGCTTTTTGCGCTATGACGTGGCGATCCCCACGGACCGGGAACCGGGCGAGGTCAACTGGCCGCCAAAGACGCGAAAGCCGGACGGCAAGCAGGACTTCCTGACGCTGGATGCCCGCGGGTTCGAAAGCGGCGACGACTTCAGCAAGGCCTTGCGGGCAGCGATGAAGCTGCGCGGGCAGCGCGACGCGGTGGTCTACGTGCACGGCTTCAACAACACGATGGCCGAGGGCGTCTACCGGGTGGCGCAGATGCACCATGACCTGGAGGTGCCGGGGGTTGCGGTGCATTACGCATGGCCCTCGCGCGGGTCGGCGCTAGGCTATGTATACGACCGGGATTCGGTGCTGTTCGCTCGAAGCGGCTTCGTCTCGCTCTTGGACGAGGTCGAGGATGCGGGGGCGCAGGACATTGTCATCGTCGCGCATTCGATGGGGGCCTTCCTGACGATGGAGGGGTTGCGGCAGATGGTGCTGAAGGACGGTCCTGGCGCTTTGGACCGGATCGAGGGCGTCGTGCTGATCGCTCCGGACCTGGACCTGGACGTGTTCCGGGCCCAGGCCCGGGACATCGGAAAGCTGCCGGAGCCCTTTGTGATCTTCGGCAGTTCGCGGGATCGCGTGTTGAACATCTCGGCCACGTTGTCTGGCACGGGGGACCGTCTGGGCAACATGGACAGCGTGACTCAGATCGCGGACCTGAACGTGATCTACCTGGACACGTCGGCCTTCACGACCGGGACGGGCCACCTGAATCTGGGCGAGAACCCGGCGCTGCTGAAGCTGTTCGGCGGACTGGTCGGGATCGCCGATGCCTTCAGCAAGGACGCGCGTGGCCGGGTGGGGCTGCTGCGAATGCGACGGAGATCGTGCTGCGGCCAGTTGGAGCGATTGCCGAAGGGCGGCCACGGACCGTCCGACCGTGATTTGTCCGGCGATGTCCTCCTCGTTCGACTTTGTCTCCTCGTCGGGGGGGAACCCAGCGAGGAGCGACGCAGTCGACGACGAGCGGGCCCTCAGCGGCGGCGCAGGTAGACGTAGTAGGCCCCACCGCCGCCGTGTTTCAGGTGTGCCTCGCTGACCTGCAGGACGGCAGGACCAAGGGGCGGCAGGTGCAGCCAGCGCGGGACCTGGTGGCGGAGCGCGCCGACGCGCTGCGGGATCGGCCCGGTGTCGTCGCGGCGTTTGCCCTTTCCGGTTATGACAAGCACAAGGCGCAGGCCCTGGGTTTGCGCGTTCAGGATGAAGCGGATCAGCTCGGGGTGGGCTTCGGCCAGAGTCATGCCATGGAGGTCGATCCGCGCCTCGGGGTGCAGTTTGCCGCGGGTCATCTTGGCGTGGGTGCCCGCGTCCATGCGCAGAGGGGCCTGGTCCAGGAGTTCGGGCAGCGCAGGCTTCAGATCGCGCTTTTCGGGGGTGCGGTGCTTTTCGCCCAAGACGAACGGCGACAGGCGGGGCTTGGCGTGGGCCATGGGCGGCGGCTCTGACGGCGGGGGTGGTTCGGGCAGATGCAGCTTTGGCCCATGCATCGGCCGTGTGGTCCGCGCGACACTGCGCCAGAGGTCGGCTTCCTCGGGCGAAAGGGGACGGCGGCGGACCACGAGGTCAGTCTTCCAGCATCGCGAAGGCACGGTCGATGGGAAGGAGGAGAACCATCCTTCCCCCGTCCTTGACCGTGCCCGCCGCTTCTCCTGCATCCGCGCCGGTTCCGTAGAAGATGTCGGCGCGCTGCATGCCTTTGATCGCGCCGCCGGTGTCCTGAGCGACCATCAGGCTGCGGATCGGGCGACGGCCATCCTTTTCGATCCAGACCGGCGCGCCGAGGGGGGTGAACTTCGGGTCGATGGCAATGGACCGCATCGTGGTGATCGAGCGGCCCATGGCACCGATGGGGCCGTCCTCGGGCTTCAAGGTGCCGATCTTGCGGAAGAACACGTAGGAGGGGTTGGTGTAGAGGAGGTCGTGCCCGGCGGTGGGGTTGGACCGGACGTAATTGGCAATCTCGGGGGCAGAGACCTGGTCGATGGAATGAGTGCCGCGCCGGACCATTTCCTGCCCGACGGACCGGTAGGCGTGGCCGTTCTTGCCCGCATATCCCAGGCGGACCACCGAGCCGTCGGTCATCCGGATCCGCCCCGAGCCCTGGACCTGCAGGAAATAGACATCGACGGCGTCGTCAAGCCAGGCGATCTCCAACCCCCGGCCGGCGATGGCACCGTTTTCGATGGCCTGGCGAGAGTGGTAGACCGAACCCTCGCGCAGTTCGGGGGGGCGGGCGTAAAGCGGAAAGCGGAAGCGACCGGTGCGGGTGGGGGAACCTTCGAGTTCAGGCTCGAAATAGCCGGTGAAGAGAGCGGGTGGTTCACCGACGACGACGGGCTTGAAGAACAGCTCGAAGAAGCTGCGGGCCGAGGCGTCGTCTTTGGGCACATCGGCTGCGAGGGCGCAGATCGGCTGCCAGTCGGGCTTGTCGATCAGGTCGCAGGCGTTGAGAAAGGACACCAGCGCCGCGAAATGGTTGTCCTCCCTCCAGCCGTCCAAGGCTTCGAAGTCCAGGACTTCGGCGGAAATGGGAACGGCGGCCATCAGGGCCGCCGTGAGGGTGCAGAGATATAGCGCGCGGCGCATCCTGAGGGCATCAGTCGCCGGTCGCGACCAGCTGCCAGTTCGGGTCATCGGACCCCATCTGGCGGGCGAAGGTCCAGATGTCGCGGGACTTCCTGACTTCGCGCGGGGTGCCCTCGACGATCTCGCCGGACTTGTTGCGCACGACGTAGTTCTGTTCACCGACAAAGCGGACGGTAATTTCCGCGAAGCGGCTTTCAGGGACGAAGGTGGCGTCGTGAAGCACAAGCTCCTTGATGCCGAGGAAGCTGGCCTCGACGGTCAGCCCTTGCGCTTCACGCGCGGCGATGGCTTCGGCGAAGCTGACCTCGACGTCGTCGGACAGGAAGGGGCGGATGCGATCAAGCTCGCCCTTCTCGAAGGCCATCAGGATCATCTCGTAGGCACCGCGCGCACCTTGCAGGAAGGGGCCGACGGTGAAGGAAGGCTCGACCTTCTTCATCTCGGCCAGCGCCTTGGCGGCGTCCGAACCGTCCGGGGCGTGGTCAATGATGTCGCGGTCGGGACCACCCTCGATCACCTCGAAGTCACGACGGACGCGGGGACGCACTTCATCAAGCGGGATCGGAGGCTTCTCGAATCCGTCGCGGCTGCCCAGAACGGAACGGAGCTTCAGGATGAGAAAGATCGCGATCCCGGCAAGGACCAGGAGTTGGATCAGGGATCCGTTCATGAGTAACCTCGGACTTTCCGTTTAAAACCTTTGGGCTCGCCCTTATGTAGGGTGGGGTCGCGCCGAAGTCTACCATGCGACCGAAGAACGCGGACGGAGAATGGCGATGTGGGTCTTGTTGGGTGTGTTGGCGTTGCCGCTGGTTGAAATCGCGCTGTTCGTCACGCTTGGGTCAGCGCTCGGACTGGGGCTGACCCTTGTCTGGGTGATCCTTAGCGGCGTCCTGGGCGTCGCCCTGCTGCGGCGGGTCGCGCTGTCGGGCCGGCTGCGCGATGAGTTCCGCGAGGGGCTGCAGGATCCGCTGTCTCCAGTAGCGAACCGGGCGCTGGTGGGCGTGGCCGCAGTGCTGCTGATCCTGCCGGGGTTCTTCACCGACACACTGGGACTGATCCTGCTGCTGCCTCCGGTGCGGGGGCTGATCATCCGGATGCTGGCGCGACGAGTGCAGAGCGTCCGGATTATTCCGCGAGATTTTCCTTAGGCTACCGCGGGTTGAAAGTCGTTGGCTGCGGTGGGTCTTAGGCGGTGCTTTGGGCCCGTTTTGGGAACCTTTTGCGCAGCGGAGGGTTGAAGATGCACTACCCGACCCCCTTCCCGAAACGCAGCGAGGCCGCCGTGGGTAACTCCCCCGAACTGAAGGATACTGTCGCGATCGTTCTGGCCGGTGGCCAGGGCACGAGGTTGTTCGAACTGACGGGGCGCGACTGCAAGCCCGCCCTGCCCTTTGCGCGCTTTCATCGCATCGTGGACTTCACCATGGCGGCGCTGGCGCGGTCAGGGATCGACAGGGTGATGGTTGGGACACAGTATCGGCCGGAAACGCTGAAGACGCATCTGCGCGAGGTCTGGTCACCCGTCTGGGCGGAGGGCGGCCTTTTGCTGCGCGATGGGGCCAAGACGGGACTTGGAGGCTATCGCGGGACGGCTGATGTGCTGCGAGCGAATGCGGCCGAACTGGACGCGATGGGCGCCCACGAAGTGCTGGTCGTCGCGGCGGACCACGTCTATTCCATGGACTACCGCGGGTTCATCGACGCTCACCGCGCAAGTGGTGCACCCCTGACGCTGGCGGCCATGCCCGTTCCTCGGGACGAGGCCGGTCGGTTCGGTATCGTCACCGAAGGTCCGGGCCACCGGATCGCGGGCTTCGCCGAGAAGCCTGAACAACCGGCAGCAATCTTCGGGGACCCGCAGCATTCGCTGGCTTCGCTTGGGATCTACGTCATCGACTGGCCGTGGCTGCGCGAGATGCTTGCAGACCCCAAGGTGCTGGACTTCGGAGAGGACGTGATTCCGCTGGCAGTGCATGGCGGAGAGGCTGCGGTCTGGCGCTGGGATGGGTATTGGCGCGATGTGGGCACGCTGGACGGACTGCGTGAAAGCTGGCTGGACTTCGAAACCGGCCCACCGCCCTGCCGGCGACCGCTGGTTACGGGCATGAAAGTCCGGATGCAGGCGGCGACCCTGACGCGGGATGCGTTCAATGCCAGCGTGAACATGGGCGGATTGCGGTTGATGTCACCCTTGGTGGGCAGTGGGAATCCCGATCGCTGGACGGCGCTGGATCGGACGGTCCTGATGCCGGGTGCCAGGGTCTCGCCCGGGGTGCGGCTGACCAACGTGATCGTTGCACCGAACACCGTCATACCGCACGGGCTTCATATCGGCGATGATCCGGAGGAAGACGGCAAGTGGTTCCGTGTCTCGGAAGGCACCACTTTGGTCAACTCGGCGATGCTGGCCCGACGCGGCGCATTGCGCACTCCGGTATTCTCGCTGTTTCGCAGCGGACCGATCCTGCCTCGCAAAGTGCAGAGGGCACAATGATTCACGAGCAACCGATGACACCCGCTTTCGATCTTACCAAAGGCCGCCCCGATACGATCGGGGCGGTTTCCGATAAGGAAGGCACGAACTTCGCCCTCTTTTCCGAGAACGCGACGCGGGTCGAGTTGTGCCTTTACGACGATGAGGGAAAGGTCGAGACCGCGCGTCTGGATCTGCCAGAGATGCAGGGCGGGATCTGGTTCGGATACCTGCCAGGGGTCGGCCCCGGTCAGGTCTACGGCTACAGGGTTCATGGCCCGTGGGAGCCGGAAGCGGGGCACAGGTTCAATCCGGCCAAACTTCTTTTGGACCCCTATTCCCGCGAGTTGCGCGGGGAGTTGACCTGGGATTCGGCAGTCTTTGGACATGCCGGGGACGATCTGACGCGGGATGATCGTGACTCGGCGCCTTTCGTGCCGAAGGCGGTGGTGGTGGATTCAGCGTTCGACTGGAACGCTGACGAAGCTTTGCGCCACCGCTGGGAGGAAACGCTGATCTGGGAGGTGCATCCCAAGGGAGCGACGATGCGGCATCCCGGGGTTCCGGAAGAAAACCGGGGGTTTCTGAGCGGCCTGGCCTCGGATGCGATCATTGCGCATCTGCAACGCGTCGGCGTGACGGCGGTCGAGCTTCTTCCAATGCATGGGTTTCTGCATGACCAGTTTCTGTTGGACAAGGGTCTGAAGAACTACTGGGGATACAACACCTTGTCTTTCTTCGCTCCGCATCGGGCCTATCTGAACACAGGCCGGGCCGACGAGGTGAAGTCGGTGGTGCAGAAGCTGCACAAAGCGGGCATCGAGGTGATCCTAGACGTGGTCTACAACCACACCGCCGAGGGCTCCGAACTGGGGCCCACACTGTCGTTCCGGGGGATCGACAATGCGTCCTATTATCTCTTGGCCGAGGACAAGCGGCACTGTTTCGACACGACGGGCTGCGGCAACACGCTGAACGTGGCCCATCCGATGGTGCTGCGGATGGTGATCGATTCCCTGCGTTACTGGGTGCAGGCCATGCATGTGGACGGGTTCCGCTTCGATCTGGCATCGACCCTGGGCCGCGAGGCAGCAGGGTTCGAGCGGGAGGGATCGTTCTTCGCGGCCATCCGGCAAGACCCGATCCTGAGCCAGGTCAAACTGATCGCCGAACCTTGGGATATCGGCGAGGGGGGGTATCAGGTCGGGGGGTTCCCCTTCCCGTTCCGCGAATGGAACGACAAGGCACGCGACGACATCCGGGCGTTCTGGCGACGTGATCCGGGACTGAAGGGCGATCTTGCGCAACGGCTGCTGGGGTCTCCGATCCAGTTCGACCATTCGCAGCGTCCGGCGACAAGTTCGATCAACTTCCTGGCGGCGCATGACGGGTTCACGCTGCGCGACGTCGTCAGCTACGATCACAAGCACAACGAAGCCAACGGCGAAGACAATCGCGATGGCCACGACCACAACCTCAGCCACAATCTGGGGGCTGAAGGGGAGACGGACGACCCGGAGATCCTGGAGGCGCGGCACCGGCGGTCAAAGGCGATGCTGGCGACTCTGCTGTTGTACAGGGCGTGCCGATGCTTCTTGCCGGAGACGAGTTCGGGCAGACGCAAGGCGGGAACAACAACACCTACGCCCAGGACAGCGAGATTTCCTGGTTGCACTGGGAGAGGGCCGACGAGCGGCTGGTGGCGGCGGTTGCGGCCTTCACAGCCTTCCGGCGCGACGTCGGGCTGGCGGATTCACGCTTTGCCCGCAGCCCCGGTGAGGGCGAGGGACCGGAGATCAGTTGGCTGGGTCCTCAGGGCGCGCTGGCGGTTGATGGCTGGGGGCAGGAAGCGCCGCTGGGACTGCGCTACCATCGCGCAGAAAGCGATCTTCTGATCGTGCTGAACCCCGGTGACGAGGCGGAGTTCCAGTTGCCGGAGGGGGTCTGGAGACGGCGGATCGATAGCGCGTGCGAGCCGGTCAAGGTCGATCATGTCGAAAGCGGCGGGGTTTCCCTGGCATGGCAGTCGGTGACGGTGTGGCAGGAAGTGGCGGGGTAAGAGCCGGAACCTGCAAGGACACCGCGGCGTTGGGATGGGGACTTCCCCCATTCAACGGAGACGACAGATGGCACTGGTCAGCGACCACGAGAATACCCAGAACCCCCCCGCAATCGAGCCCATCGAGGCCGAGCGTGTGTGGGAGATGATCAAGGCGATCGACGTCGCCATGCTGGTTACCCGCAGCGCAGACGGCCTGCGCGGTCGGCCGATGTCCACGATCCCCAAGCCGGAAAAGGGCGTGATCTACATCCTCACGGAAAGCGACAGTTCTGCCGCACGTGACATCCGGGTCGATGGATCGGTCTTTCTTGGCTACCAGGGTCGGGGCGACCATGTCGCGATGGTTGGTTCGGCGATGGTCGATCCGGACAAGGGTCTGGTGAAAGACCTGTGGAATCCCGGTGCCCAGGTGTTCTGGCCGCAGGGTGCCGAGGCCCACGATGTCGTGGCTCTGGTGATCGACCCTGGTCATGCAGACGTCTGGGACGGCCCCGGTCTGCTGCGCGGCATAGCCGAGATCGTGACCGGTGCCCTAAAAGGCAAAAGCCCTGATCTTGGAACCAGGGGTGAGGCGGAACTTTAGTCCCTACGCTGCTTCGACTACCGCTTTCTCGAAGGCTTGCGAGAAGAGCTGCTCCATGCCTGCGACAGCAAAGTCGGCCGCGCCCTTCTTGGGCGGGGCCGCGTCCGCTTCGGACTGGGAGGTCCACTGGGCCAGACCCAGCTTTGCGCCGGGAACCCTGCGGCGCATGTTGCGCAGCAGGAGATCCACCGCACCCCGGTGCGTGACATCGAGGGTCACCAGAAGCAGCGTGTCGGGCTTGAAGTCGGCGAGGCTGCGAGGAAGCGGAGCGCGTGGCGGGAGGGCAAGGACTTCGGCCCCTTCGGCTCGAAGAGCCTGCGAAACCATTTGTGCTGCCGCCCCGTCCAGTCGGGTCAGGGCGCCCATTACCGCGACGCGGCGACCGATTCCGTCCAGCACGCCGTTTGAGACGAGTGTATTCGCCTCAGCCGTGGCTTCGGGCTCGGGGCCTTCGGTCGCAAGCGTCAGTTCTTCTTCGACCACCGTTTCAAGTTCGTCGGTCAGGGTCCAGGCCGCGGTGGCGATGCGGTGGGTCTGCAAGTCGGAAAGCAGGCCGGCGGCATGATCCGCCTGAGCCAGGGCCAAAGCCGGGATTGCGGTGGTGTCGTAGTAGTCGGCCAGATAGCGCTTTGCGGTCGAACTCGTGGCGGCCTCGGTAAACTCGAAGGTGCGACCGGCCAGGAGACGGTCATACAGTCGCGCGGAGTCCGACAGGACAGGCTGGTCGCCGAACATGATGGGAAACAGACGCAGGCTGGGGACGTGGTGGCCGATGACGACAAGGCACACCGTCAGCGGCGTGGCGATGATAAGTCCCATCGGCCCCCAGAGCCAGGTCCAGAACATGGCCGAGACGATTACGGCAAGGGGCGAGACGCCCGTGCGCTGGCCGTAGAACCATGGCTCGATGATGTTTGATGTGGTGAACTCGACCACAAGAAACAGCGCAGCCGTCCACAGGACCAGTGACCAGTCTGGCGAGACGGCGAAGGCCATGAGCAGGGGAAGCACCGCCGAGATGGCCGAGCCGATGTATGGCACAAAGCGCATCACCAGGGTCACAAGCCCGAAAAAGAGCGCATTCGGCACCCCGATCAACCAGAGGCCCAGCCAGATCGGAATGGCGTAGATGACGTTCACCAGAAGCTGCGCCAGAAGATAGGTCGAAACTCTGGCCCCGGCCTCGGCCAGAAGACGCGACGTGGCAAGGATGTTCGCGCCGCCAATCAGTTGCACCAGCCGGTCCCGAAGGGTGGCGCGTTCAAGGAGCGCGAAGATGACAACGACAAAGATGAGGCCGAAGATGCCGATAGGCGCCAGGGCCGGCAGGATGACCTGAGTCAGCCATTCCATCATGTCGGTCTGCTCGACCAGCTCGACCTTCATCGTGGGGTCCGTCTCGGCGGGTTCGGCGCTGATCCGTTCGGAAATGCGCTCTACCATGCCCTGAAGATGCGAGATCATCCGGCTGTCGGCACCAGCGTCGAGGATCGTGTCCACCTTGGACAGGACGTTGCCCTGATACTTGGGAAGGTTCATGCCGATCTGACTGATCTGGTAGGCCAGGATCAGGACGAAGGCGGCAACGAGTGCGCCCGCGGCGATCACGGTGATGACAACTGCCGGTGTATCGCGCAGCCCCCTGGCCCGCAGCCAGTTCACCACCGGAGTCAGGATGAACGCGAACAACATGCCCAGCGCGAGAGGCAGAAAAAGGTCCTGGGCGAAGTAGAGGATGCCGCAGACGAAAGCGATGGTAGCCAGCGTGGTGAGAGAGACAACCGAGTGTCCGGTATCAGTCCACAAATCCTCACGCTCCCGCCGGTTCACGGCAGTGTCATCGCTGTTCGACATGGTGTCCCCCTTTGAACCGTAACAAGAACGTCAGCCTCGAACCGCGGTTCCCAATGGGACCGGAAATGGCAGACCCGGGGCAAGACGGGAACTTGGAGAGTGCTTGTGCGTTGCACAGTCGTGGGTATCGGGGCGTGGGTATCGGGGAGGTCGGGTTGATGTCGGCGACAGCAGCAGGGCGCAAGGTCATTCTGATCAACGACGAGGTTTTGGGCCTTCCTCCCGAGGATCTGGCGCTGGATCCAGACGCCCGGGTTTTCGTTGCCGGTCGCTCCTTGGTCCAGATGACGCTGGCCGAACTGGCGCTACCGGGCGCGCAGATGATCTGGACCGATTTTCGTCAAAGTGCATCGCTTAGCGCATTGCATTCGACGCTTCAGGGCGCAGGCGGGGTCGACCGGCTGGTGCTCGCCACGGACGGCGCCAAGAGCGAGGCTGTCTTTTCGATGATGTGCGCCATCCTGACGTTCCTGCCCGCCTTGCGCCGCCGGCGCGGATCGCACATCGAACTGGTACTGGAAGCCGGGCAGGCCGTTACCTCGCTGGTGCAGTTCCTCCAGCGGATCGGCGGCAGCCTGACGCGCGATGGGATTTCGGTGGAACTGCGGATCCGCGAACGTCGGACAGTCCGCGCGGTCGTCTGATGACTCGCGCTTTGCTTCTCCCCTTGCAATGAAAAATGGGCTGCGACCGAAGTCGCAGCCCAAGTCAGGGAAGGCGGCAGGGAAGGACCGCTTCCTTGGGGACGGAGGTCGTCAGCGCGTCATCATTCCGCGAACCAGCGAAATGACGAAGAGGATGATGAAGATCACGAAAAGGATCTGCGCGATGCCAGCCGAGGTGCCGGCGATGCCGCCGAAGCCAAGTACGCCGGCGATGATCGCGATGATCAGGAAGGTCACGGCCCAGCCAAGCATGGGTTTTCTCCTTTGATTTCAGCGTGCCCCTCTGGGGGCGGATTACTAGATCGAGGGAAGAACCCCGCCCGGTGCGGGTCGGTTCCCAAAGCGTGAGAAGATTTGTGCCGATTGCGCCTCGACGCATCGCAAGCCTCGGACTGAACCGCAGCCGGGAACCGTATGGCCAATCGGGGATTGTAACTGCAGACGCCGGCGCACAGACGCGCGCCGTTTGGATTATCGAGACGGATCTCAGGAGAACAGCCATGAACGCGAACAACAAAGACACCACCGAGATGGGGCACTCGGCCTCGGGCATGACCGACCAGATGGGCAACAAGATGCAGAACGCCGGCAAGGCGGGCATGAACGCAGCTGAGGACATGGCCGGCGCAGCGAAGCGGAAGATGGAAGACGCCGGTCAGTCGGTCCGCGACACTGCAAGTGATCTGAAGGACTCGGCGACGGATGCCATGGACGAAGGGCGCTCGCGGATCAGCGGCATGGTGGGCAAGGCGCAGGACATGGCGCAGGACGCCAAGGATGCGATCGTCTCGGGCGCTGGTTCCACCTTGTCGGCAGTAAAGGATGTGGCGGTCGAAAAGGCCGAAGTGGCGCGCGAAAGCCTGTCTGATGTCGGCCAGCGGCTGGCAGAGACTTTGGAACGCGCCTCAGAGGATGGCGACCGGGACGCTTTGAAGTCGCGGGTGCTGACCTCGGTCGCACAAGGGCTCACCTCGGCGTCGGATGCGCTGCGCCAGCGGTCGGTCGCCGACCTGACCGCAGATGTGAAGACCTTGGCCAAGCGGCACCCCGGGGCCTTCATGGCGGCAGCAGCCGTCGTCGGTTTTGCGGCGGCACGGTTCATCCGGTCGTCGAGCAAGCGCCAGATGGCAGAGCGTGACAACGATTACGGCCAGGGACCGCGCGTCTGATGCGCGGGGCTGGCGAAAGGGAAAGCACGACGACGCTGCTCTCTGACGTGGTGTCCGGAATGGGTCGTCTTGTCCGGGGCGAGATCATGCTCGCCAAGGCCGAGGCGACCGAAGGGCTGAAGACGGCGGTTGGCGGCCTGGTAAAGCTGGTTGCAGCAGCGATCATCGCTCTGGTCGCGCTGAACGTTCTCGCCGGCGCCGCGGTTGCGGCCTTGTCCGAGGCCGGCCTGGGTCCGGCATGGTCCGCAGTGATTGTTGGAGTTGCGCTCTGTGTACTTGCGCTCATCCTGGCAATGGCTGGGAAATCTGCGCTCCGGATGCGGGGGCTTTGGCCGGATCGGGCGGTGCGCGGCGTACGTCGGGACGCCGAAGCTGTCCGCACCGGGCTGACCGAAACAGGAGTTCGAAATGTCTGAACACAACATGCACGAAATCGAACAGTCACTGGAGCGGGATCGCCTCGCTTTGGCGGAATCTCTGGTTGCCCTGCGACACCGCCTTAGCCCGGCGACACTGGTGGCAGAGGGGAAGGAAGCGCTGATGGCGCAGGCTTCTCCGATGATTTCACGGGTCGACGGCGTGGTTCGGGGTCATCCGGTGGCTGCCGCGGCCGCGGGGGTTGCTTTGGCGGCGTTGATCTTTGGCCGACGCGCGTTGAACGGCCATGGCGATGTGGTGACACCGATCACTCCCGGCCCGCGGTTCGAAGCGTTGACGCGCTGGGAGGGAGAGGGCGGTCCGGCCTCGTCCGAACCGGTCGATCCGGACGAAAGCTGGCTTAAAGAAGCGCGCGGAATGCGGGAAAAAGCCCGCAAGATGCTGCGGCAGATCGACGATGCGGCGCGGCGGGGGATTGCTCCGGCAGCCCAGCTGGCAAAGCATCGGGCCGAAGTTGTCTCGGCGCTGGCGGTCGAGACGCGGCAGGCCCTGGGTCGTGGGCTGGAGTCGCTGACGGGCACCGCGCGCGAACAGGCGCTTCAGTTGCGCGAGCGCCAATACATGGGCCGGATCGTCGAAGCCGGCCGTGATCAGATGGAGTCGCATCCCTTACTGACCGGGGCGCTTTTGGCCGCCGCCGGCGCTGCTTTGGCCTGGGTCTTCCCACAGACGGAAACCGAAAATCGCCTGCTGGGTGAAACGCGGGACCGCTTGATGGATGATCTGACCGAGGCGATGAAAACCGAAGCCGCGAAAGCTAGCGAGCTTGCGCAAACGCTGGGTTCGGCCTTGAAGAGCGACATGGAAAGTGTCGCGTCCGTCTTCACTCCGCCCCAGCCTCGACCGACGACGGTGCGGCATCACTAGGACAAAGAACCGGCTCCGCTTCGTGGGCCGGTTCTTTCACCCCCGGTGAAAGGCTCCCTTTCGCGGGAAGACAAGGTCGACCGTGGCGCGGCCGTCTTCAAGCCGGATATTGACGGTCCCAGAAAGTTGGGCCGCGAACTGTCTGAGCATCCGCTGTGGCAGGGAAACCAGCCCATCGACCGTCTGCGGTCCCAATTCAGGCACTTCCGGCCCCTTCACGCTGAGGTGGATCGTGCCCTGATCTTCTGTCAGGGCTACCGCAACCTCGTCTTTGCCAAGACCACCCCGCGAGAAATAGCACCCCACAGCCTCGGCCAGGGCAAGCGCAAGGGGGACTGCCGCTTCGGCTTCCATGCGGACGGGCTGAAGATGCTTCGATGCCACGCCCAGCGCGACGCCATGGATTTCCTTCAACCGTTTAATGACGTTGGACAGAACCACGTCAACCGCGACGTCCCGCTGACCAGAAAGCGCATAAAGGCTGGTGTGGGTTGAAGAAAGTGCGATGACCCGGTTGATCAACCCGTCCAGCACCAAGCGCAGCCTTTGATCGCCTGCTTCACGCCGGTACATCCGCATGATCGAGGCGATGATCTGCAAACTGTTCCCGCTGCGATGGGTCACCTCGCGCAGCAAAAGATCCTTGTCCACGACCAGGTTCTGCAACTCGGCCTCTTCCTGCTCGATGGTGCGGATCATGCCTTCGTACGCCGCATGCAGCCGCTGGATTTCGGCCGGTGCACCACTGATGTCCGGGATTTCCATCCGTGTCCGAGAGGACACGTAATCCGACATGGACCGCGACAGGGCGCGGACGTGGCGGACAACCAGACGGCTAGAGGCAAAAGCGGCAGCGACAAGCGCAGCCACCCAGGTAAGCACCGGCAGAAGGTATGGGACCGCGACATTGGCCCAGAAGCTTGCCGCGTTCGGACGCCAGACGGAAACGAGGTAAAGGTCGCGCGCAACCGAGACGACGGAGACGATATGCCGGCCGTCACTGCTTTCCACAAATTCTGCGTTGTCGGACATCTTTCGCAGGTCTGGGGTAGGCAGGCCGCCAGGTATAGCCTTTTCCACGGGAGTATCGAGGTCGGATGCGACGAGAACCCGCCCGTCTGCCGTAAAGGTGGCCAGGTACGTGGGGCTCCACATCGCGACGGTATCGTTATACGGGTCAGGCGCGACGGAGTTGTAAGCCAACGAAATCACGACGAAGCCGGACAAAGACCCATCCTGATTGAAGACGGGATGCCGCACACCGACGACGGCCCGGTTGGAGATGACGCCGCGCGGATCGTAGACCAGATCGGGGGCAGGCAGGGCAAGCATCCGCCGGAAATCCGCGTCAGAAGACAGGTCATAGACCTTTCCATTCGACGAGCAGGTCAGAAGCCCGGTTTTCGGGACGAAGGCAACGACCGTAGCCTGGCTAATCTCTCGGGCAATCGCAGTGACCTGGTCCATGCAGGATGGGCCACCCAGAACTGGACGGGCGAGGACCGTGGCCAGAACGCGCGCCGATACCTGCGCTTCCTTGATCACCTGTATCTGTTCGCGCACCGACTGCAGGGCTGCGCCCCCGACCCCTTTCAGGGTGGAGGCATCAACCTGGTGCAAGGCATCGCGGGTCTGGATCACCGACAGAATGCCGAGAGGCATGAGGGCAATGATGATGGTGGAGCCAAGGCGCATACCCAGGCTGCTTGCAATAATGAAAGCTTTGATCCTGCGAATCAAAACCCGGCAACAGCCGTGCGCATCACGACTGCCTGGGTTGCCCCGTCGGTTCCCGAGAACATGTCTTCTCCGTCTTCCAGATGCAGGAGTTCTGCCAGACGTTTCCGCGCACGGCTAGCGCGACTTTTGACCGTGCCGATGGCGACGTTCATCATTCCGGCAGCTTCTTCGCAGGAAAACCCCGAGGCACCAACCAGGATGAGGACCTCACGGTGCTCCGGGCTGAGCTGGTCGAAGGCGCGCTGGAATTCCTGCATCGCCAGACGGCCGTCGTGCGCGGGCTTGACCGAAAGGCTTGCGGCATGAATTCCATCACTGTCCTGCACTTCGCGGCGGGTCTTGCGCAGGGACGAGTAAAAGGTGTTGCGCAGTATGGTGAAGAGCCATGCGTCCAGGTTCGTCCTCGGGTCGAATTTCTCGATATTGGACCAGGCTTTCAGGATGGTGTCCTGAACCAGATCGTCAGCCTTGGTTGAATCGCGGGCCAGGCTGATGGCAAAAGCACGTAGCTTCGGAATGGCCGAAGCCAGCCGGTCACGAGGATCCGCAAAAGACGCCGGGGGGGCTGCGGTCATGCCGAGCCGCCCTTGTCCAGACCTTTGCTTTTGAGTTGCTCCAGAAGCTCGCGCAGGCGATCCGGAAGTTCCTCATTCAGCGCGGCGGTATAGACCCTTTTCAGGTTCTCATCTATCTGTTCGCGGATCGCCTGCCTCTTGGGCGCATCCTCGTCTTTTTCCTTTTTCATCTCGTTCCATTCCCAGAGTCTGATCTCCAACGCGCACCAACTATCCCGGTTCCGGCCCGATACGGAATCTGAGAATATTTTCGCGAGGTCGGGAACTGAACGCGGTCTCGCGTGTTTGGTTCCCGACGCATTATGCGACTAGGGAGAAATATTGATGTTTGCACAGGAAGCGGTCGACCATTCGGCAACGGTGGCCCGTCACCTTCCCTACCTGCGCCGTTATGCACGTGCGCTGACGGGAAATCAGTCTAGCGGCGACAAGTATGCAGTGGCGGTGCTCGAGTCGATCATTGCAGACCCTTCCGTGCTGTCCGGTGACACGGATGCCAAGGTTTCGCTCTTCCGGGTGTTCCATTCCATCTGGTCAACCTCTGGCGCACCTGTCGCGGACGCCGACGACCAATTGTCCGGTGCGGCCCAGGCCCATCTGGCGGGGCTGACGCTGAACTCTCGGGAGGCGCTTCTGCTGAGCACGGTCGAAGGTTTCGGCGACGATGAGATCGCGGCGATCATGGGGGTTGACGTGACGGAAGCGAAGCACCTCGTTGATGTTGCGGTCGAAGAGATGGAGCGGTCGGTCCGCGGTTCGGTCCTTGTGATCGAGGACGAGGCGATCATCGCGATGGATATCGTGGCGATTGTCGAGGGAATGGGCCACCGCGTCACAGCGAATGCCCGAACCCATGCAGAAGCGGTGGACATGGCGGCATCCGAGAAGCCCGACCTGATCCTGGCCGACATCCAGCTGGCGGACAATTCGTCCGGCGTCGAGGCGGTCAACGATATTCTCGCCCAGTTCGGGGACATCCCGGTCATCTTCATCACGGCCTTCCCGGAACGGCTGCTGACCGGCGAGCGGCCAGAGCCCGCTTTCCTGATCAACAAGCCCTACACCGAAGAGCAGGTTCGTTCCGCGGTCAGCCAGGCGATGTTCTTCTCGTCAACCACGACCCTGCGGGCCTGACGTCCGCCGACGCCGTGCGGGCAGAAGCGAGCAGGTCTGAGAACCCGGAGGCAGCATGCAGCAGGCCGTGATACTGCAACGTGCGAACCCTTCGGCAGTCGAGGTTCTTGTGACGGCAGCGGAAGCCTATCCTGCTTTGGAGAGGGCTTTCCTGACTGCCGAACACGAGATCGTGGCTGGGTTCAGGGTGTTCGACCTGAAGACACGCCTGCGCTCGCCAGAGGCGCGGGCTGTGGGGCGCACCTGGTTCAACTTGATGATCCACACGTTGAAGCGGGGGGTCGCGGTCCGGATCGTGGTTTCCGACTTTGATCCCATCGCGCGGCCACGCCTGCACCGGGCGACCTGGCGCACTGTGCGGATGTTGTGGGCCGCCGCCGAAATGGCGGGACCTGGAGCCACGCTGTCCGTCACAGCCTCGATGCATTCTGCCGTGGCGGGGATCTGGCCGCGCCTGTTGTTCTGGCCGGTGGTGCAATCGCGGCTGAACCGGGTTGCGGGTTGGCTGCGGGGTCAGGTCGCCGGGCACCGGCTGCGCGCCCTGCGCGAGATGCCGGGCGTTGATCAGATGCTGGTGGCGAAAGATGTCTTTCCCCGACCGAGACTGTTGTCGGTGCCACCTTTGTATCCTGCCACACACCACCAGAAACTGGCGGTCTTTGACGGCAAGCGGCTTTATATCGGCGGGCTGGACCTGGACGAACGGTTCTATGACACGCCCGAGCATCAGTTGCCGGCGCATGAAACGTGGCATGACGTTCAGTTGATGATCGACGGACCGGTAGCGCAGGATGCCCGGGCGCATCTTGTCAGTTTTCTGGACATCATCGCGGGCTCAGCACCGCCAGGTGAACCGCCACCCGAACGGGAGGGCCTTCGCTTTGTGCGCACGCTGTCCCGGCGGCGGAAGAAGGGTGCCTGGCGCTTTATTTCGCCGGAGCCGGCGGTGAACGAAATCGAGGCGGCACAGCGAAAGGCCATCGGGCAGGCCGAGCGGTTGATTTACGTCGAAACTCAGTATTTCCGCGACCGCCGTCTTGCGCGGCATCTGGCCGAGATGGCTCGGCAGAAGCCGGACTTGCGGATGATCCTGATCCTGCCGGCCGCGCCAGACGACGTGGCCTTCGAAGGATCTACCGGGCTGGACGCGCGGTTGGGCGAGTTTCTGCAAGCCAAATGCCTGCGCATTCTGCGGCGTGGCTTCGGACGGCGGCTGTTCGTCGGCGGTGCAGCTCAGCGGCGGCGCACGCGGGACAAGGGACGGGCGCAGCTCCGGGGTGCGCCGTTGGTCTACATCCATGCCAAGGTCAGCATCTTCGATGAAACCACCGCGATTGTGTCATCTGCAAACCTCAATGGCCGATCCCTGCGCTGGGACACCGAAGCGGGGGTCGTGATGACGCAGCCAAAAGATGTGACCGGCCTGCGCCAGCGGTTGATGAAGCACTGGCTGCCAGAGGATGCCTCGGCCGATTACTTCGACGCGCTCCGGGCAGTTCCGGCCTGGTGGGCTTTGGCGTCCCGGAATGCGCGGCTGTCGCCTGACAAACGGCGCGGTTTCCTGCTGCCCTATGATCTGAAGACAGCCGAGGACTTTGGTCGGGCGTTTCCGCTTGTTCCGGACGAGATGGTCTGAGACGCGAGCTGCACCGGGTGGATGCGCGAATTTTTGCCGATGATTTTCTGGCGCAGTCGGCAGATCGGAACTCAACGCAGCAGCAGGACGTTGGTGGGTCACAGCGGCTGAGAGGCCGTACAACCCAATGCAATCACAGGAGATTCTCGTGAAAGCTCTGCTTCTTACAACCGCTCTGGCGGCCGGCTTCGCATTGCCCGCGATGTCCCAGGACGCCGCGTCGCCCTTCCAGACCGAGGCGATGGGTCCCTCGCTCGCCGCCTCGCAAGTGATCGGTGCCCGGATCTACGCCACCGAAGCCGCCGTCGATGCCGATACTTATGAAGGTGTCCAGGAGGGCTGGGAGGACATTGGCGAAGTCAACGACATCATCCTGGGCCGTGACGGTACCGTCGATGCGGTTCTGGTCGATATCGGTGGGTTCCTTGGCATGGGTGAGCGTCAGGTCGCCGTCGACATGGCCGCGCTGAAGGTTATCCAGGACGACGCAACCGACGCAGACGACTGGTTCCTTGTTCTCCAGTCGGACCGCGCGACCTTGGAAGGCGCGCCGGAATACGTCATGCCGGGCGCCCAGCCCATGGCCGAAGGCAATGCTGACGCCAATGCCGACGCGAACGCCAATGCCGACGCGAACGCGAACGCCGACGCCAACGCCGCGGCGACCGATACGACGACCCAAGGCACCGCAACGGACGAAGCGGTCGCGGAATCAACGACCACTGAGGGCACCGAGGGCACGGGAAATGCGACCGCCACCGAGTTGCCGGCCGACGGCCAGGTGGCTGGTGACAACGGGTCCGAAGCCCAAACCGAAGGGGCAGCCGCGAGTGCTCCGACCGTCGCTGCGGATGGCACCCTCACCCTTCCCCAGGGTTATTCAGAAGTCGACCGCAACACCCTGACCGCTGAAGCCCTGACTGGTGCCGACGTACGTGATGCAAACGACGCGTCGATTGCTGAAGTCTCGGATCTGGTGCTTACCGGCGAAGGTCAGGTCACCAATGTCGTGCTGGATGTCGGCGGTTTCCTGGGAATTGGCGCGCGTTCGGTCGCCATTCCGATGGACCGTCTGACCGTGGGACAGACTGAAGGTGGTGCCGTGCGCATCTGGGTCAACATGACCAAGGAAGAGCTTGAAGCTCTGCCCGAGCACACGATGCAGTAAGCTACGGTCGAGCCTGCGTTAGCCCTTTTCGCAGGAGCGGCCCGGCCCGTGCCCATTACGGTGGGTGCGGGCCACCCCTATTTCGCCAAACCGTTAATCTCTGGGTCAAGCGGGATACGAAGCCGCAAGACAAGACCTGTTGGCCCGTAGTCGCGCGACAGGGTTCCCGACAGCTCTCCCTTCAGGCTGGCTTCGATCAAGTGGGACCCGAAGCCGGAAGTTGCCGCCTGCGGCGCTTCCAGTCCGGCGACCCGTTTTTCCCAAACCAGATTCAACATCGGCACCGCGTCGGTCCTGTCGACAGTCCAGTGGATCGCAAGACCTGTGCCTTGTGTGGACAGCCCACCATATTTCATCGCGTTGGTGACAAGCTCGTGCGCGACAAGCGCTAGGGCGTGGGCCTGGCGCTCAGCCAAGCGGACCACGGGGCCTTCGATATGGTGGTCGACCTCGGTCGCATCCAAGGTCTGCTGGAGTTCCCTTACTAGAACGGTGCGAAGATCGGCCTGCGCCACCGCGCTTCCGGCCAGGATTTCCTGCACGGCCGACATGGCCTGAAGGCGTGCATCAAAGGCGCTGGTAAAAGCCTTTACATCCGTCACCCCCCGGGCGCTTTGTCGAGCAATCGACTGGATCCGGGCGATGTGGTTCTTGATGCGGTGCTTCATTTCCTGCAACAAAAGCTCGCGGTACTCCGCTTCGCGCGAGGCGGCGGCGGCGGCGGCGCGGGCCTGGATCGCTTCTTTCTGGCGTGCATCCACCGCATAAGCTGCAGCGGCAGCGAACAGGAAGGATATCACGCCGAGAAGCGCGCTATTGAGGAGACCGATCTGTCTGACGCCGGTGGGATCTGGCTTGACGTGGAAGGTCAGATGCCGGCCCAGGATCTCGATGCTGCGGCTGTGGTTCAGCGACCCATATCCGGCTTCCAGATTGTCGAAGAGGGGCGTGTCATTTGCCTCGGCATCTGCAATCCGCAACAGCACCGGAAGCGACGGACCCGCAGAAAGCGCGGCACGGATCAGGTCGCCGCCGCGAAAGGGGGCGTAGACGAACCCGGCAACCGACCGGGATTGCAGTCCATCAACCTGCCGGTCTGCCTGAAAGGGCAGGTAGATAAGGAAACCTGTCTGCTTGTCCGAGGTGATTTCCTGCACCAGTTGCACCGGGCCGGTCATCTGGGCTTCGCCACTCGCAATCGCGCGGTCCATGGCCAGGCGGCGGATCGGCTCGGAATACATGTCATACCCCAGCGCGGCGCGGTTGCGGGCGTTCTGAGGTTCCAACAGGACGATGGGCGTTCGCCAAAGCTGGCTGGTCTCGGGTCGCACGGCGATATCGACGCTGTAGTGCTTGCGGACTTCCTGTTCTGCAAGAGAGGTGTCGGTCCTGGCGATCATCCGGGCGAACCCGATGCCTTGAACCCCGGAAAGCTCGCTCACGATGTCCACCGAAGAAAGAAAGCGCAGGAACTCGTCCCGAGCAACGCCGCCACGCGTTGCTGAAAGCAGCCCCCGCGCCGCCCGCAACACCACGACATGCTGCTGCAACCGCGTCACGACCCGGTCAATGGCAAGATCCGCGATCCGTTCAAAGTCGGTTTCAAGACGACGTTCCGCGCCGGTGTGGACTGCAACAGTCACGGCCAGTCCGGGCAGGAATGCCAGCAAGAAGACAAGCCTGGGCAGGTGCCTTTCCAGAAACGCCTTCATCAGGTGCGCCCGGCGGGGTCGTTACAGGATCGGCCGCACATCGTCCTTTTCCATATCCAGTCTCGCGACCTGCGACAGGCGCGCGTGATCATGCATCACCAGACGGCGACCGGAAATCTCGGCCAGACCGTCACCACGCAGGCGGACGATGACGCGGTTCGTATGCACCACCGAAAGGCCAAGCGCATCAGACAAGTCTTGCTGCCGGAAGGGAAATGGTACCGCGCCGCCGGTTTCCATGCGCAGCGCGACAAGTCTGCGCCAGATGCGGACCAGGGCCCAGGCGACACGCTGGGTCGCGTCGCGCTGGCCCAGTGTGGCAACCGTCTCGCCCAGAAAATGCTCTTCCACCGCGGCGATCCAGGTCATGTCATAGGCGCGGGCGGGTTGGGTCTTGAACAGCCGCCAGATGCGGTTGCGGGGGAAGGTGCACAGCACCACGGGGGTGACGGCGGTCACACTGTGGCGCGCCTCTCCCATGATGCCGGAATGCAGACCGACGAGGTCGCCCGGAAAGATGAAGCTGATCACTTGCCGCTGACCGTCTTCCAGCATGATCGACCTGACCGCCATTCCCGACAGGACCGTGTAGATCGCGCTGGACGCCTGGCCCTGCGACAGGATTTCCTGTCCCACCTGCATGTGAGTCTCTCCAGCCTTGAAGCGGCGTTGGAAGGCAAGCTCCTCATCGCTCATCGGCACGAAAAGCGGCTGTCGCCGCAACGGGCAGTCGACACAGTCGGTGATTACAGGCATGTGAAATTCCGCTCTCAAGTCAACGTAGGTTAATGCGCGACAGACCTGGAAGCATCATGGTTGTTGTTCCGCGGGTCAACGCACCAAAGGGGTTTCCTTGGAGAATCAATATTTCGTCGTCCAGCCCGTGCTTATCGTGGCGCAGGATCTGGCCCATGCAATCCGTGCTTATGACGCCTCTGCGCAGGTGCACATTTTTGGACAGGTAAGCGACGCACTTTCAGCACTTTCGGATACGAGACCACTGGCTGTCTTCCTGCACAGCAGGTTGAACGGCGTCCAATCCCAAAGGATCAAGGACGCGCTTCGCGATGCCGGTGTGCCATTTGCCTTCACCGGAGCTGAGGCAGAGGTCTTCCCAGTCGATGCGCATGTGCTGGCCTCGCCCTTCACCGAGGCGACGGTGGCAACGCTGTTGCAGGAGTTGGTTGGGAGGGTGCCCGAAACCGAAGACGAGGTCTGAAGTCACGCAAAGCTGCGTATGGTGGCAATCGCACCGTCCAGCGCCTTTCCCTCTTCATCTTTCAACGCGGCTTCGCGCAGCCGACGGGCCCAGTCGGCAGCATCGTCGCGGTCGCGGACCAAAGCGATAGCGGAAAGGACCTTGTCGAATTTCGAAAGACCGCGGGCATGGGTGTCGGAATAACCCTTGATCAGGCGGCGGCACCGGATGACCTCGACGGCGAGGTCATAGTTCTGCGGCAGGTAGCTCAGGGCTGTGGCGAGCCATGCCTCAAGGTGGGCGATCTCGCTGGCATGGCGCAGGGTCTTCGGTCGCCAGCCCTTCAGTCCGCCAAGGATGTGCAGCATCAGGAAGCCACGCAAGCTGTCTGTCCGCAGGCGACGGCCCTTGTTGAAGAGCCGGTCGATCAGCGCCATGCGGCGGGGGTTCGCGGCCCAGCGCGCACCCAGCCTTGCCGGGAGGAGCGAGACGATTTCCTCGGCCCTCGGGTGCAGGAATTCGGTGACGTGCAGGAGCTGCCGGTCCTGCGTCCCCATCTCTCCGGCGATGCGGGTCATCCGGGCGGCGCGGGTCTTTTCGTCGGCCACGCGGATGATGTCGTCATAGGTCCTCGCATTGGCGATGTGCTTTGCGGCCTCGCGGCTCAGGTCGAAGGGCGCGTGGTCCCGGGCGAGGATCTGGTCCAGCTGGTCTAGGTAGTCACGGCCATAGGCGAGGTTCTGAAAGTCGACGACCTTCTTCAGGCCGGGGCGGGCGAGTTCGGCGACCTCCTCGGGAAAGCGGTCGATCCGCGCGGTCAGTTCCGCCCATTTGGCGCGCAATCTGGCGGGGCCTTTCGGGGTGTCGTTGCGCGGGGCGGGCTTGGCGGGAGCGGCTTGCGGTGCTCCAGCTCGGGCGGCTTCGTATCCGGCGGCAAAGGCTTTTAGCGACGGCTCGATGCCCTTGCCGCCCTTGGCGATGGCCGCCTCGAACGCTGCGCGCGGAAAGGGGAGGACTTCGGCGGCGGCGAGGGCTCCGAACAGGCTGGCGGAAATGACAGAGCCTTCGGCGAGGGCCAGCGCGTCGAAGTCTGCAGCAATGACGCGGCGGGCTGCGATGTCGGCGGCGGCCAGGACCTCATCCCCGTTGGCGATGCCGTCGCCGGGGACGATCTTTTCGGACACGGCGAGGGATCGGTGGGTCGACGTTATCAGCGTGGTGCGGTCAGGTGTCACGAACCCGCGGATGATCGAACGACCGGCTTCCATCAGTTCGGCGGTGATCATGATGTCCACATCGCCGGCGGCGGGCATCAAGGAGAAGACGGGGGTTCCATTGGCGGCGGGAGCCATTTCCACATAGTAGACCGTCGCTCCGGTGCGTTGCGCGACGCCCGCGACGCTCGTGGCCTGCGCGGCGTAGCCGTTGGCGCGGGCGAGGTCCTCGATCCAGCCGGTGAGGACGCCGCCGCCTTGGCCACCGACGGCAAGGAGGGCGAGCTTGATGATGCCGCCCAGCTTGGGGTCCTGCGGGACGGGGTCGAAGGTGGGATGCAGGGTCATTCGGCGGGTCCGAAAGTCAGGCGGCGGTCGTCGCGGCGGGCTTGCAGCCAGCTGATGATGCGGACGCGGATCCGGGCGACGGCGCGCTCCCATCTTGTCGGGTTATGGATCACGTCGGCCCGGTAGAACGACGGACAAAGGATGGCAGCGTCGGCCACCTCGCCACAGTTGCCGCAGCCGACGCAGGACTGGTCGATGCTGGCGACAGGGTCGTCGCGGAGGGGATCGTCGAGGCGTTTCAGCGACAGCGACGGGCAGCCCGACAGCCGGATGCAGGCGTGGTCGCCGGTGCAGATGGCTTCGTCCACGCCGAAGCGGGGCGCTTCGACCCGGCGGCCTTCCTTGATCGCGGCTTGGGTCAGCGGTTTCTCGCGGCGCTGCTTGTTAAGCATGCATTCGGACGAGGCGACGATGACTTTCGGTCCTTTCGTCGGGGTGGTCAGCGCCTCGCGGATCGTGTCGCGCATCCGGGCGACGTCGTAGGTGCGGTCGATCTGGCGGACCCAGGTGATGCCGATGCCTTTGAGGGCCTTGGAGATCGGGTTCTTCGTCGCCTTCGAGGCATTGTCGGCACGGGAGGACATGACATCCTGACCGCCCGTCGCGGCGGAATAGTAGTTGTCGACGATGATCGCCACGCCGTCCGACTTGTTGAAAGCCATGTTGGTGAAGCTGGACGACAGCCCGTTGTGCCAGAACCCCCCGTCGCCGATGATCGCGATCGGGCGCTTTTCGCCGCCGCCGTCGAACGCGCCATTCGCGGCGGGGCCCAGGCCGTAGCCCATCGTCGCGCCCCCGATCTCGAACGGGGGGAGGCTGGCGAAGAGGTGGCAACCGATGTCGGCGGCGATCTGGTGCTTGCCGAGTTCCTTTTCGACCAGCTTCATCGCGGCAAAGATCGGCCGTTCCGGGCAGCCGGTGCAAAAGCCGGGCGGGCGGATCGGGACGGTTTTCGTCAGGTCGGGGATGGCGGGTCGGTCGATGTTTGGCGCGCGGACGACGGCGGGAAGCATGTGGGGGGCGGCTTGCCGCAGGAACCCTTCCACCGCGTTCAGCATCACCGCGCCGGTGTATTCCCCGGCCATCGGGAACAGGCCCTTGCCGTGGAGTTTCACCCTGCTTTCAGCGCGGTAGAGGAACGACCCAAGCTGGGTTTCGATGAATTCGGGCTGGCCTTCCTCGACCACCAGGACGTGGTCCTTGCCGGCACAGAAGTCCAGGAACTCCGAGGAGATCAGAGGGTAGGTGACGTTCAGGACGTAGATCGGCACGTCCGTCGCGCCGTAGATGTCCGCAAGGCCAAGTCGTTGCAGCGCGCGGATCAGGCCGTTGTACATGCCGCCCTGCACGACGATGCCAAGGGGGGCGTCGTTGGGGCCGAAGACCTCGTTCAGGCCACGCGCGCGGATGAAGGCCTCGGCGGCGGGCCAGCGGTTTTTGACCTTGTCCTGTTCATGCGCGAAGGACATCGGCGGCAGGACGACGCGATTGAAGTCGCTGCGGGGGTTTGCCAGCGCGTCCTTGACCGTCAGCTTCGGGCGCTGGTTGTCGCGGGCGGTGAAACTGCCGGTGACGTGGCAGGACCGGATGCGGACCATCAGCATGACGGGGGTGTTCGAGGCCTCGGAGAGGTCGAAGCCGTCCGAGACCGCCTTGACGATGGAGGGCAGGTTCGGGCGCGGGTCCAGCAGCCACATCTGCGCCTTCATGGCGAAGGGGTGGGTTCGCTCCTGCATGATGCTGGAGCCCTCGCCGTAGTCTTCCCCCACGATGACCAACGCGCCCCCCGTGACGCCGGAGGACGACAGGTTGGCCAGCGCGTCCGAGGCGACGTTGACGCCGACCGGGCCCTTGAAGGTGACGGCGCCGCGGATCGGGTAATGGACCGAGGCGGCGAGCATGGCGGCAGCGGCGGCCTCGTTGGCGTTGGCCTCGAACCGGACGCCAAGGTCGGCGAGCAGGTCCTCGGCATCCGCCAAAACGTCCATCAGATGGCTGATCGGCGCGCCCTGATAGCCGCCGACATAGCCCACGCCGGACTCCAGCAGGGCCTTGGTGATGGCAAGGATGCCCTCGCCGGTGAAGGTTTCCCCCGCACCCAGCTTGAGGTCTTCCACCTGCGCCTTGAAGCTGCGTTCGGCCATGTCAGATCTCGTGCTTGCGGATGTTCAGAAGCATCTTTTGCAACGTGGCGATGAAGGCTTGGCGTTCATCGGTGGGAATGTCGCGGAACATCCGGTCCTGCGCGGCGTGCATGTGGGGCCAGAGGGTCTGAAACAGGTCGCGGCCAGCATGGGTGATGGTGACGCGGGTGGCGCGGCTGTCATCCGGGTCGGTTTCGCGCCGGATCAGGCCATCGGTTTGCAACTGGTCGAGGGCGCGGGAGAGGGTGGACTGTTCGGTAACGGTGTAGACGGCAAGCTCGCCGACCAGGGGCGCCTCGACGACCGACAGGACGGCAAGGGCGCGGGCCTTCGGGGTGGTCAGGCCCAGACCCGCCAGTTCCTCGCGGAAGCCCGCGTTGTAGCGGCCCATGATCCGGTTCATCAGGTAGGGCGCGAAATTCAAAAGGCCGATGTCGGCCAGACCTCTGGCGGCGCCGTCCATTACGTGCGGGGAACCAGCGCCAGCGCGCGGATGGGCGATCCGGTGCCGTTCTGGATTTTCAGCGGTGCGGCAATGAGAATCGCACCTTTCGGTGGCAGCTTGGAAAGGTTGGCCAGTGAGGCAAGGCCGTAGCAGTTGTTCTTGTGCAGAAGATTGTGCGCCGGAAAGGGCGGGGTCATCCCACCCGCTTGCCCCGCGTCGGTGCCGATGCATTGGCTCCCCCAGCCGACGATGCCCTTGTCGATCAGATACTGGATGACCTCGGTGGTCGGGCCGGGGGTGTGCGGGCCGGTCTCGTTGGCGTTGAGAAACAGCGCCTCGTCATGCGCGCGGCTGTCCCAGTCGGACCGCAGGACGACCCATTCGCCCTTGCCGATGGGACCGTGCTTGGCCTCCCAGGCCGTCACGTGGTCGATGGTCAGCAGGAAATCGGGGTCGGCGGTGCATTCGGCGCTGAAGTTCAACACGTTGACCAAAGCCACAAGGCGCTGGACCGGCAGGGTGTCGGTGTAGCCGTCAGCATAGTCCTTGCCGGTGATCCAGTGGTGCGGCGCGTCGAAGTGGGTGCCGGAATGCTCGCCCAGCTCCAGCCAGTTCCAGGCCCAGAACGGCCCGTCCTTGTCATACTCGCTGATCCGGTGGATCTTGATCGGCGGGGTGTCCTTGGCGAAGTCGGGGGGGAGCTTCAGAAGCGGCGTCTCGGGCCCAAGCACGCCGGAGCAATCCACCACCTCGATCGCGCCCGAGGCGATCATTGCGCCAAGTTCCGCCAGAACGCCTGCTGTCATCGCGACCTCCCCCTCGGTGCTTTGGCAAGACGCTAGACTCGATTAAATGCAAATGCAAATATTTGCGGGACAGTGGCGCAGCGGATTAGCGCAGTGAAGGGTCGCCCATGATCCGTAGGCGTCGCAGACTGGCATTGCGGCGGCGCGCGGGGTGCAGCAAAGTCGGCGGCGAATGAGTCTGTGGCGAATGGCGACGGTAGACCGCCCGCCGTAGGTCTGGGGAGAAGACATGCGATACCACACGCCCACAAGTTTCGCGGATGCCGCGACAATTGCCGCCTCCACGACCGGGACCTTGCGCTTTCTGGCGGGGGGGACGGACGTTCTGGTGCAGATGCGCGCCGGGATGGTGCAGCCGGACGACCTGATCGATCTGAAGCATATTCCGGGCGTCGATCAGGTTGTGCAGACTCCGGATGGCGGCTGGAAGATCGGCATTGCCGTGCCGGGGATCGTGCTGGGCGGGCATGCGGGGTTGGTGGCTGACTGGCCGGGCGTGGTCGAGGGGATGAACCTTGTGGGTTCCACGCAGGTGCAGGGCCGGGCGACGCTGACGGGGAACCTTTGCAACGGCTCACCCGCCGCCGATTCGGTGCCGGGGCTGATTGCCGCCGGGGCGACGGTGACTGTGACCGGGCCGGTTGGCAGCCGCGAGATTCCGGTGGAAGCGGTTCCTGCCGGGCCGGGGAAGACAAACCTTGCGAAAGGCGAGGTGATCTCGTCCATCACCCTGCCGCCACGGGGCAAGAACGGCGGCGACTGCTACCTGCGCTTCATTCCGCGGACCGAGATGGACATCGCCGTTGTCGGCTGCGCGGTCAGCCTGCGGATGGACGGCGACAGAATTGTCGAGGCGCGGGTGGCGCTGGGGGCGGTCGCTCCGACGGTGATCCTGTCGGAGACTTGCGCCAAGGCGATCATCGGCACCACGCTGGACGATGCGGCTTTGGCGGCTTTGACCAAGGCGGCTGAGGGTGCGGCGAAGCCGATTTCCGACAAGCGCGGGACCAAGGAATTCCGGATCGAGGTTGCGGGCGTGCTGGCCCGCCGGGCGGCAAAGATCGCTTACGACCGGGCGAAAGGATTGAAAGCATGAGCAAGATTCACATCTCGACCACCGTCAACGGCGATCCGGTCGAATTCCTGGCGGACCCCCGCGAAACGCTGCTGGACGCCCTGCGCAACCAGCTGGACCTGACCGGCACCAAGGAAGGCTGCGGCACGGGCGATTGCGGTGCCTGTTCGGTTGTTGTTGATGGCACTCTGGTCTGTTCCTGCTTGATGCTGGCCGCCGAGGCCAACGGCAAGACCGTGGAGACCATCGAAGGCATGGCGGGCGAGGAGCTGCACCCGCTGCAGCGCAAGTTCATCGAACATGCGGCCCTGCAGTGCGGCTATTGCACCCCGGGTATCCTTGTGGCGGCCAAGGCTTTGCTGGAGCGGAACCCGGACCCGACGGATACCGAGGTCCGCTACTGGCTGGCCGGGAACCTGTGCCGCTGCACGGGGTATGACAAGATCATCCGCGCCGTTCAGGACGCGGCGGCGGAAATGCGGGGGGCTGCTTGATGGCACGTGATGATGTGAAAACCGGATACAAGCTGATCGGCACCCGCCCCAACCGCCCGGACGGGCTGGACAAGGTGACGGGGCGCGCGCGCTATGGCGCTGACTTCTCGCTGCCGGGCATGCTGCACGCCGCTGTGGTGCGCAGCCCGCATGCCCATGCGCGGATCGTGAAGATCGACGCCTCCAAAGCCTTGGCACTGGATGGAGTCAAAGCCGTGGTCACGCGGGCGGACCTGCCCACGGGCTTGACAGGTGAGGATCTCAACCTCCAGGACAACACGCTGGCCGGTGAACGGGCTCTCTATGACGGCCACGCGGTCGCGGCGGTCGCGGCGACTTCGGCCCTTCTGGCGCAGGACGCGGCGCGGCTGATCGAGGTGACCTATGAGGTCCTGCCGCATGTGACTGACGTCGATACGGCGATGGCCCCCGGTGCTCCGATCATCCGTGAGGGTGTGGCGGACTATTCGGTGCCGGAAGGCATGCACGGCAATGTCGCGCGCTACATGGAATTCGGGCACGGCGACGTCGAGGCGGGCTTTGCCGCTGCCGACATCGTCCGCGAACACACCTACAAGACCGAGGCGACCCACCAGGGCTATATCGAGCCGCACGCCTGCGTCGGCCAGATGGGCGAAGACGGGCGTGGCGAGATGTGGGTCTGCACGCAAGGCCATTGGTACATCCGCCGGATGAGCGCGGCGGTCCTGGGGATCGACGCGGCGAACCTGCGGGTGACCCCGTCCGAGATCGGCGGCGGCTTTGGCGGCAAGACCACGATCTTCATGGAACCCCTGTCGCTGGCCCTTTCGCGGAAAGCGGGCGGGCGTCCGGTCAAGCTGGTGATGAGCCGGTCCGAGGTGCTGCGGGCGACAGGGCCGACGGCCTCGGCCTCGATGGACGTCAAGCTGGGCATGAAGAAGGACGGCACGATCACCGCCGGTCAGGTGTTCTTCCGTATGCAGGGCGGGGCCTTCGTGGGCATGTCCCCCATTGGCGAGGCGCTGCCCTGCGCATTCGCCTGCTACGACATTCCGGCCTTGAAGCATGAGGCGGTGGAGGTCATCGCCAACCGCCCGAAAGCGGCGGCCTACCGCGCCCCCGGTTCGCCGATGGCGGCATTCGCGGTCGAAAGCTTGGTCGACGAGATGTGCCGCGAGTTGAAGCTGGACCCGATCGAGGTGCGGCTGAAGAACGGAGCGACCAACGGGTCGAAGTCCTCCTACGGGCCGGTCTACAACGTGATCGGGCTGAAAGAGACGCTGGAGGCCGCGAAGGATCACCCAAATTATTCGGCTCCGCTTGGGCCGAACCAGGGGCGGGGCGTTGCCTCGGGCTTCTGGTTCAACCACGGCGGCGAGACCTCGGTGACGCTGGCGGTGGGTGAGGATGGGACGGCCACGGTGATGATCGGCACGCCCGACATCGGCGGCAGCCGGGCCTCCATTGGCCTCATGGTCGCGGAAACGCTGGGCATCCCGTATGAAAACGTGCGGGTGAACGTGGTCGAGACCGGCGCCTTGGGGGTTAACGAGCCCACCCACGGCAGCCGGGCGACCTTTGCCAGCGGCAAGGCAGCGGTCGAGGCCGCGCGGCAGGCAATGGCCGAGATGTGCCGTCGCGCGGCCGCAGACTGGGGCATCGACCCGGAAGCGGTGGAATGGAAGGATGGCGCAGCGCATCCCGCCGGGCCGAACGCGGGCAAGTTCCCTCCCATGACCATCGGCGAGATCGGGTCCAAGATGGGCTCGACAGGCGGGCCGATCTCGGGCCACCACGAGGTGACGGCGGAAGGCGTCGGGGCGAGCTTCGGGACACATGTCGTGGACGTGGAAGTGGACCCGGAGACGGGGCGGACGACGATCCTGCGTTACCTGGTTGTGCAGGATGCTGGCACGGCGATCCATCCGGCCTACGTCGAGGGCCAGTATCAGGGCGGCGCAGCGCAGGGCATCGGCTGGGCACTGAACGAGGAGTATGTGTACGGTGCGGACGGGCGGCTGCAGAATCCGATCTTCCTCGACTACCGCATCCCCGTTGCCAGCGACCTGCCGATGATCGACACGGTGATCGTCGAGGTGCCGAACCCCGGCCACCCCTACGGCGTCCGTGGCGTGGGCGAGACGGGGATCACTCCGCCGCTTCCCGCCGTCGCCAGCGCCATTGCCGGGGCCACAGGCGCGCGCATCCGCAGCCTGCCGTGTTCGCCGCCAAAGGTGCTGGCGGCGATCAAGGCAAACCGGGCGTAATGGCGAAGGTCCATCTCTGGGCCAGCCTGCGGCGGTTTGCTGACGGGCAAGAGGTGGTGGAGGTGGACGCCACGACCGTGGGACAGATGATGGATGCGCTGGAAAAGGCGCATCCGGGTCTGGGGCCTGCGATCAAGGCAGGGCTGTCGGTGGCGGTGGATGGCGAGGTCATCGCCAACAACCGTGCCGCGCCCGTCGGACCGGACAGCGAGGTCTTCTTGCTGCAACGCCTCAAGGGCGGCTAGGCCGCAGGCCCCAACGATGCGAAGGGAGCGTCCTTCAGGTAGTTTTGCTTCATGTAGCTGATGAAGTTGTCCCGGAACTGCCGGGTGTGGGCATGGGCCAGCGCATCCGCCCGCACGACGTCGCGGTCGCGGATGGCGGCCAGCATCTCATCATGTTCATCGGTCAGAAGCACCTCTCCGTCGCCTTGCTCCAGATATGCGAAATGTAGGTGAAGCATCCGCCGGCCTTGGTTCAGCAGCCGTTCGTAGAAGGCCGAAAGGAAGGGGTTTCGCCCTGAATGGGCGATGGCCATGTGGAAATCCTTGTTCGCCTCGGACATCGAGAGATGTTCTCCCTTGTTTACCGCTGCAACGAATTCCTTCTGCTTGCGGGCGATGGTCTTAAGGTCGAGATCGGTCCGAAGTTCGGCCGCAAGACGGGTGTTCATCCGCTGCGCGACATCCAGCGCCTCGATGTACTTGGGAAAGCTCTGCACGTCGATCGGGGCAACGACCGTGGACCGGTTGGACAAAGTCACCACAAGGTCATCACCGGCCAGACGGATCAGGGCCTCGCGAACAGGCGAGCGGGACATGCTGAACCGTTCGGCCAAGGAGGTTTCGTCCAGGACAGCGCCGGGTTCCAGATCAAGCGACAGAATCTCGTCGCGCAAAGTCTCGTAGGCAAACCTGACGCCGGTGCCCTTGACCCGTTTCGGTTCGCGTTCGTCTCGCATCTGCGGCCTCCGGCAAATTCCGACAAGCATAGACCGAAAGCATCAAACAAGTCGACACGGTACATTCTGGGTTTGACATGTCGTCACACTGTCGCCAGGGTGCCCGCGAAAACGGGCCTTGCCTGATCCCTGGACTCAATAAGGATTACCACCGATGCTGAAGCTGTCCGGAGTAATGCCCGCGCTTGTCACCCCATTCGATGCAAGCGGCGAGATCGACTTTGCTGCCTTTGGGCGGCACCTGACAACCCTGCGGGCGGCGGGCGTTTCGGGTTGGGTGCCTTGTGGCTCCTCGGGTGAGTACAATCTGATGACCGACGGCGAACGCGCCCAGGTGCTGCGGTTCGTGAAGGACTTCGCCAAGCCCGGCGAGGTGTTGATCGCGGGGACCAACGCGCCATCCACCGTGGGGGTGATCGCCAACACGCAGCGCGCCAAGGAAATGGGATATGACGCGGTGCTTCTGGCCGTGCCTTTCTACACCAAGCCGACACAGGCTGAAATCGTCCGACATTTCAATGCGGTGATCGACGCGACCGACATGGACATTGTGCTCTACTCCTACCCCGGCAAGGACGGGGTCGAGATCGAGTATGAGGCGCTGGACGCTCTGGCCGACAACCCCCGGATCATCGGGATCAAGGAGTCGTCGGGCGTGTTGCAGCGGGCCATCGGGATTTCGCAGCGTTATCCCGGGCGGATTCAGCTGGTGTCGGGCTCGGACGACATCGCCTGGGACTTCATGCAGTGGGGGGCGGACAGCTGGATTTGCGGTCCGGCGAACTGCATGGCAAAGCCGGTGTGTCAGATGGATGCGGCCTTCCGGGTGGGCGACCATGCCCGCGCGAAGCAAATCATGCAGGTCCTGTGGCCCGCGATGAACGTGCTGGAATCCGGCAAGTTCGTGCAGAAACTGAAGTATGGCTGCGAACTGCAGGGCACTCCTGTCGGTGAGTGCCGGATGCCGTTCGGGCCGCTGACCGATGCCGAAAAGGCCGAGTTTGCGGCGGCGATGCAGCCGATCCTGAACTGGAACTGAGGGGACCACGATGCGCTGGAACCGGACGATACAGACGGTGGATGTCCACTGCGAAGGCGAGATCGGGCGGGTGATCACCGGAGGGGTGCTGAACGTCCCCGGCGGAACGATGGCCGAGAAGCTGCACCACCTGAACACGGTCGATGACGGGCTGCGGCGGTGGCTGTGTTCGGAACCCCGGTCCGGTCCGGCGGGATCGTTCTGCCTGCTGACCCCGGCGTGTGATCCGCGGGCGGATGTGGGGTTCATCGTGCTGCAGCCCGATCAGGCGCATGCGATGTCGGGGTCGAACGCGATCTGCGCGACGACGGCGCTCTTGGAGACCGGGATGGTCCCGATGGTGGAGCCGGTGAGTGTGGTGACGCTAGACACGGCGGCGGGATTGGTGGTGGCGACGGCGGAATGTGCGGGCGGGAAAGTGGTGCGGGTGACGCTGGACATGCCGCCTGCGTTCCTCGCGAAGCGGGGGGTGGTCGAGACGGCGGAGTGGGGGGCGGTGGACTATGACCTCTGCTTTGGCGGGGTCTTCTACGCTTTGGTCGACGTGGATCAGGTGGGGCTGACCATTGTGCCGGAACAGGCGCGGGAGCTGGCGGTGACGGGGGTGGAGCTGCGGCGGCGGATTGCCGAGGTGGAAGATGCGGTGCATCCGCTGGAGCCTGCGTTGAACGGGCTGTCCTATGTGATGTTCCGGTCGGAGGAGGCGGATGGGGCGGTGCGGACTTGCACGACGCTGCGGCCGGGGCGGGTGGATCGGTCGCCTTGCGGGACGGGGTCGAATTCCAACATGGCGTCGCTTCATGCGCGGGGGCTGGTGAGGGTGGGAGACCGGGTTGTCTCGCGGTCCACCATCGGGGGGGAGTTCGTCACGGAGTTCGTCGAGGAGACCCAGGTGGGGCCTTTCAAGGCTACCAGGAACCGGGTTTCGGGGCGGGCCTGGATCTACGGGATCAGTCAGATCGGGCTGGACCCGTCGGACCCGTTTCCGCAGGGATTCCGGTTGTCGGATACCTGGGGCGGGTGATGTGTCCACGGTGGACAAAGTCCAGGACCGCAAGCAAAACAAAGGCTTGGTCGCGGGCGTTAAGGATTTCGAAAGGTTTGGAAATCAGCGGGTGAGGACTGCCATCTGGGCTGCTGCGGTGTCGCCGTCGCCGCGTTCGATGGCGCGGACAAGGGCCTCGTAACCGGCGGCCTGAGCCTCGGCGAGGCCGCCGGCTGGAGCGGACAGGTCTTCGCCCAATTGCGCGAGGACGGAGACGGCCACCCCGAATTCCATGATCGCGGAGGCGGCGCGGAGAAAGGGGTTGCCCGAAGCCTCGGCCACGACGCGGTGGATTTCAAATTCGGCCATCGCGAAGGGCTCGGGCTGGTGGGCCATCACGGCGCGCTGGTTGAGCCAGTAGTTGAGGAGGCGGACGTGTTCGGCCTCACGGTGCTGGGCGGCCAGCTTTGCGGCCTGCACCTCCAGGCTTTCGCGGATGGTCTGGAAGGACGCGAGGAAGGCGGGCGAGGGGCCACTTTCCAGCTTCCACGCCAGAATCTGCCGGTCGAAGAGGTTCCAGCGCGACTGCGGCAACACGCGGGTGCCGACCTTGGCGCGGGCCTCGACCAGACCCTTCGCCTCCAGTGTCTTCAGCGCCTCACGCAGGACGGTGCGGGAGACGCCGAAACGGTCCATCATCTCGGCATCGCCCGGCAGGCCGGAACCGACGGGCATGGCACCAGAAACGATGGCGCGGCCCACCTCATTGATCACATAGGAATGGTAGTTCCGCGCTGCTTGCCGCCCGGAGAGCGTTCGGATCAGGCTCCCCGGTTCGCTCATGATACTGGTCCAGGTCCCTTAGGTTCGACGTGGCGCGGCCCGGAAGACCAGCCGTTGCAGCAGGATGAACATAAACAAAAGCACACCGACCACAATCTTGGTCCACCAGCTGGACAAGGTTCCGTCGAAGACGATGTAGGTTTGCACCAATCCTTGCAGCATGACTCCGATGAATGTGCCTGCGACGAACCCGTAGCCGCCGGTCAGAAGCGTGCCGCCGATGACGACAGCGGCAATGGCGTCAAGCTCGACGCCCAGCGCGTTGAGGGAATAGCCAGCGGAGGTGTAGAGCGAGAAGACCACCCCTGCGAGGCCCGCGAGAAAGCTGGAGAGCGCGTAGATCGAGATCGTGGTGCGGGCCACGGGGACGCCCATCAGCGCGGCGGAAGTCTCGGACCCGCCCAGCGCGTAGACGTTGGAGCCAAAACGGGTGCGGTGGGCAAGGATGATCGCCACCGCAAAAACCGCCAGCATGATCATCCCGACCACGGTGAAGCGACCACCCCCCGGCAGGAGGATGTAGCTTTTCTGGACGGCGGTGAAGAAGGGATGCTCGATCCCGATGGAGTCGGGCGAGAGGACGGAAGCCCCGCCGCGCGCAAGGAACATGCCTGCCAGGGTGACGATGAAGCTTGGCACTTTCAGGTAGTGGATCGCGGCACCCATGATGGCGCCGAAAGCGGTGGCGACGATCAGCGCGACGGCGAAGGCCACCAGCGGGTGCAGTTGCAGCCACATGATCAGGACGGCGACGAGGACGGTGGTGAAGCCGATAACCGCGCCGACGCTAAGGTCGATGCCGCCAGAGAGGATCACGAAGGTCATGCCAACGGCGGCGATGCCAAGGAAGGCGTTGTCGGTCAGGAAGTTGCCGAGGACGCGGGTGGAAAGCATCGCCGGTTGTTGGCTGACGGCCAGCGCGTAGGCGAAGAGGAAAATCAGCGTGGTGGCCAGAAGCGGGCGCAGGCTGCGGTTCATTTTTGCGCTCCGGGAAGGCGGCGGAAGATGCGGGCGGAGAGGGGCGATTGCAGGACGAGGATCACGATGATCACGGCGGATTTGACCACGAGGTTGAATTCCGGCGAGAAGCCCGAGATCAGGATGCCGGTGTTCATCGCCTGGATGATCATCGCGCCAAGGACCGCCATCGGGATGGAAAAGCGGCCGCCCATCAGGGAGGTGCCGCCGATGACGACCGCCAGGATGGCGTCAAGCTCCAGCCAGAGACCGGCATTGTTGGCGTCGGCGCCCCGGATGTCGCCGGCCACGATCAGGCCAGAGATGGCGGCGCAGAACCCGGCGAAGGTGTAGACGATCAGGAGGAGCGCGTTGGCTTTCAACCCCGCGAAGCGCGCGGCAGAGCGGTTGACGCCCACGGCCTCGATCAAAAGGCCAAGGGCGGTTCGGCGGACGATCAGGGTGGCGGCGATCATCAGGATCAGCGCGATGACGACTGGCATGGGCAGGCCGAGAAAGCTGCCGGTTCCGATGAAGATGAGGGTCGGGTCGGAGAAGGTGACGATGCTGCCTTCGGTGATCAGCTGGGCAAGGCCGCGACCGGCGACCATCAGGACCAGGGTGGCGATGATCGGCTGGATTTCGAGGACGGTGACGAGGATGCCGTTCCAGAGCCCGCAGAGGAGGCCGGTGGCGAGGGCAGCGAGGACGGCCACGGGGGCGGGGACGCCGTTGGTGACGAGGGTGGCGGCTGTCGCCCCGCTGATCGCCATGACCGCGCCGACCGACAGGTCGACGCCCTTGGTGGCGATGACCATCGTCATGCCGATGGCAAGGATGGCGACCGGCGCGCCCCTGTTCAGGACGTCGATCAGGCTGCCGAAGAAGCGACCGTCCTGCCAGGTGATGGTGAAAAAGCCGGGGAAGAGCGCCCAGTTGACCAGAAGAACGGCGGCTAGGGCGATGACCTGCGGGCGGGTAAAGAAGTTGGCCAGCGGTCTGGGGCGAGGAAGCGGCGGCTGGGTCGGGCGCAGGTCGACGGTGGGGCGGGTCACGGGCGGGCCTCCCGAGGCTCAACGGCTGGGGTTCCGGCGATGGCCTGGACGATGGCGTCGGGGGCGATGTTTTCGCCATCGAGTTCGGCCACCATCTCGCGGTCGCGCATGACGACGATGCGGTTGGAATAGGCGACGACCTCGTCCAGTTCCGACGAGATGACGAAAAGGGCGAGGCCCTCTTCGCGCAGGCGGTTGATGGTGCGGACGATTTCGGCGTGGGCGCCGACGTCGATGCCGCGGGTGGGTTCGTCCAGGATCAGGAAGGTCGGGTCGATGGCCAGCCAGCGGGCGAGGATGACCTTCTGCTGGTTGCCGCCGGACAGAAGCTTTACCGGCATGTCGTGGTTGGCGGCGCGGATGTCGAGCGCCTCGGCGTAGCGGCCGGCGAGTTCGACCTGGTCGTCGCGGTTCAGGGCCTTGAACCAGCCAAGCTTGGCTTGCAGCGCGATGATGATGTTTTCGCGGACGGAAAGGTCGCCGAAGATGCCGTCGAGCTTGCGATCTTCGGGGCAGAAGCCGAAGCCGGCGGCAACGGCCTGGGCGGGGTTGCGGATGGTGACGGGCTGGCCGTCGACGGTGATCTGGCCGCCGTCACTGGTGTCGACGCCGAACATCAGGCGGGCGACTTCGGTGCGGCCGGAACCGAGGAGCCCCGCCACGCCGACGACCTCACCCTCGTGGATGGACAGGTCGAAGGGGGCAAGGCCCTTGCGGGCGAGGCCTTGGAACTGGACGCGGACCTGGCCCTTGGGGCCGCCGGTCAGGGTGGTGGGGTGGTGGTCGAAGGCGACGTCCTTGCCCAGCATCATGCGGACGACGTCGGTGGTGTTCAGGGTCTCGAGGGCTTGGGTGGCGACGCGTTTGCCGTTGCGGAGGATGGTGACGCGGTCGGCGAGGTCGAAGACCTGATCGAGGAAATGGGTGATGAAGATGATGGCGAGGCCCTTGGCTTTCAGGCTTCGGACGACGTCGAACAGGCGCTGGACCTCTTTGCGGTCAAGGCTGGCGGTGGGCTCATCGAGGACGAGGACCTTGCCGGACAGTTCCACGGCGCGGGCGATGGCGACGATCTGCTGGACCGCGACGGAGTATTCCGACAGCTCGGCGCGGACGTCGATGTCGAGGCCGTAGCGGGAGAGGAGGTCGCGGGCGGCGGCGTCGATGCGCTTGCGGTCGACCATGCCGAAGCGGGTGGGTTGGCGGCCGAGGAAGAGGTTCTCGGCGACGGAGCGGTTGGGGAGGAGGTTGACCTCTTGGTACACCGTTCCGATTCCGTAGGTCTGACCGTGCAAGGGGTCGCGGAGGGTGATCGGTGCGCCGTCGAGGAGAAGCTCGCCGCCGTCAGGCTGGTAGGCTCCGGTCAGAATCTTGATCAGGGTGGATTTGCCTGCGCCGTTTTCGCCGAGAAGGGCGTGGACCTCTCCGGCGTGGGCAGTGAAATCTACCGTATCCAAGGCACGGTGCTGGCCGAAGATCTTGACGATCCCCCGCGCCTCCAGGACTGGCTGTTCAGCTGTCATTGCGTCTTCCCCCTGCCCCGCGACTGTCCGCCCATCCGGCGGATAAAGCAATTCCGCCGGGCCAGGTCCCCAGACCCCGCCCGGCGGCACCTTGGCGAGGAAACCTAGTAGCCAAGGCCTTTGCGGCGGTCGTATTCGCCCTGCGGATCATCTGCCGGGGTATACAACTTCGACTCGGTGATGATGAACTTCTCGGGCGCAGTGCCCGCGTCCCAGAAGGCTTGCAGCGCATCGAAGGCGGGGCCTGCCATATTGGGGGTAAGCTCGACCGTGGCGTTCGCCTCACCGGCAACCATCGCGGCGAAGATGTCCGGGACGGCGTCGATCGAGACGACGAGGATGTCGGAGCCGGGCTTAAGGCCCGCATCCTTGATCGCCTGGATCGCGCCCACGGCCATGTCGTCGTTGTGGGCGTAGACCGCGCAGATGTTCTTGCCGCCGTCTTCCGCCTTGATGAAGCCTTCCATGACTTCCTTGCCCTTGGACCGGGTAAAGTCGCCGGTCTGGCTGCGGGTCAGCGTCAGGTTCGCCTTGCCTGCGATGGCTTCCTCGAAGCCCTGCTTGCGGTTGATGGCGGGGGATGAGCCGACGGTGCCTTGCAGCTCCACAATGTTGCACTGCTTGTCACCGACGTTGGCGACGAGCCATTCACCGGCAACGCGGCCTTCCTTGACCTGATCCGACGCGACGGAGGTCAGATACAGGTCTTCCGGCCCTTCGATCCCACGGTCCAGAAGGACGACAGGAATATTCGCTTCCTTGGCTTCGGTCAGGACCTCTTCCCAGCCGGTGGCGACGACGGGGGCCACCAGGATCGCATCAACGCCCTGGGCGATGAAGCCGCGGATCGCCTTGATCTGGTTTTCCTGCTTTTGCTGCGCGTCGGCGAATTTCAGGTCGATACCGCGCTTTTCAGCCTCGGCTTTGGTGACGCTGGTCTCTGCCGCACGCCAGCCGGATTCAGACCCGATCTGCGAGAAGCCGATGACCTTGCCTTGTAAGCCTTCGGCATAGGCAGCTGAAAGCAACAAGCTGGCCAGTCCCGCGCCAAGCGCGAGAGTCTTGATAACGTTCATGATTTCCTCCCAGTGGAAACTTTGGCCACTCTCCTCGGGTGGCTAGGGGCACGTTAGCAAAAGTATTACTATATGCAAGAAGTCCGTTCACGTGGCCGTGTGATTGGACGCTGACGAGACTTGCTGCAGGCGCGAAAAGGCGGTTTGCGGATGGGTTTGTTCAGCCTGTCGAAAGGATTGGCGGATGCTGCGGCGCCGCGATGGGCGTCGCTGCGAAGGTCAGGCCTGTGCCGGTGTGAAGTCGAAGCGCATCACGTGGCGGTAGGTCTGGCCGGGGTCGAGGCGGGCCGAGGGGAACTGCGGGCGGTTTGGCGAATCAGGGAAGCGCTGGGTCTCGACGGCGAAGCCCGCAAACCGGGGATAGCGCACGCCATTTTTCCCCGGGGTCTGGTCGAAATGCGCGCCGGTGTAGAACTGCAAACCCGGCTCGGTGGTCGACAGCTGCATCCGCCGCCCCGAAGCCGGATCAACCGCCTGCAGGCAACGGCGGAGGCCATTGGACTCCATTGGAGCAGAGAGGCAGAGGTTGTGGTCAAAGCCCCCCTCGCCCGGCAAGTCCTGCCCAACGGGACGGGACGCGCGGAAATCAAAGGCGGTGTTGGAGACGGACAGGACCTCGCCCGTCGGGATCAGCCGGTCATCGACGGGCGTGTAAAACCCGGCATCCACTTGCAGGTGCTGCCCGAGGATGTCGCCCGAAGCCTGACCGGCCAGGTTGAAGTAGGCGTGGTTGACCAGGTTGACGATGGTGGGGGCGTCGGTCGTCGCTTCCATCTCGATCACCAGCCCGCCGTCGATCCGGTAGGTCGTCCGGACGGTCAGGGTTCCGGGGTAGCCCATCTCACCATCCGGGGAGGTGGTGGTGAAGGTGACGTGGCTGTCGGAGCGGCTTTCGATGTCCCAGACCTTCAGGTCAAAGCCGTGCTTGCCGCCGTGCAGGTGCTGGGTCTTTTCGTTCTGGTCCAGCTGCACCACCCGTCCGTCGAGGGTGAAGCTGCCCCCGTCAATGCGGTTGCCGTAGCGGCCACAGGTGGCACCGATATAGGTGCCGTGGGTCTGCCAATCCTCCAGACTGTCCTGTCCAAGGACGATGTCCGCAAGGGTGCCCTTGGCGTCGGGAATCCAAAGCTCGGCCAGGCGCGCGCCCCAGGTCAGGAGTTTGAGGCTGAGGCCGTCGCGTTTCAGCGTGACGGCATGGATGTCGCGGCCGTCGATCTGGCCGATGGCGATGGCGTTGGTCATTTCACTTGTCCCAATCCTGGGGAAGAAGGGCGTCGGGCATGTTCTGGTAGGCCACCGGACGCAGCCAGCGACGGATGGACATTGTTCCCACCGAAGTTGCACCGAAGTTGGTTGAAGCAGGATAAGGGCCCCCGTGGACTTGCGAGTCCACCACTTCGACGCCGGTGGGGAAGCCGTTGGCGAGGACGCGACCGGCCTTGCGTTCGAGGATCGGCATCAGGGCTTTTCCAAGGTCGGTGTCGGCGTCGTCGAGGTGCAGCGTGCAGGTCAACTGGCCCTGCAGGCTGCGGGCGATGTCCTGCATTTCGGTGGCGTGGCGGACCCGGACGATGAGGCCGAGGGGGCCGAAGACTTCCTCGGCAAGGGCGTGGTTCGCGAGCCAGTCCTGGCCGGAGACCTCGAAGAGGTAGGGCGTGGCGTTGCGCAGATCGCAGGTGGTGGTGAGGACGGAGCGCACGCCAGCGCCTTGCGCCACGCGGTCGCGGCCTTGGCGGTAGGCCTCGGCAATGCCGTCGGTGAGCATGGTCTGCGGGCCGATGGCGCTGACGGCGGTCTTGGCGGTCTGAACGAAGGCGTCGGCTTCGGGGCCGTCGATCAGGACGGCGATGCCGGGGTTGGTGCAGAACTGGCCTGCGCCCATCGTGAGGGACCCGGCCCAACCTTTGGCGATGGTGTCGCCCCTTGCGCTAAGGGCGGCGGGGAGGAGGAACATCGGGTTCACGCTGCCGAGCTCGCCGAAGAAGGGGATCGGCTCGGGCCGTTGGGCGCAGAGGTTGAAGAGCGCGCGGCCCCCGGCGAGGGAGCCGGTGAAGCCGACGGCCTTGATGTGAGGGTGCTGGACCAGAGCTTCGCCGACATCGCGCTTGCCGCCCTGCACCAGGGAGAAGGTGCCGGGGGGCATGTCGCAGGCCTGGATGGCGGCGTGGATGGCCTGGGCGACGATCTCGCCGGTGCCGGGGTGGGCGGAGTGGCCCTTGACGACGACGGGGCAACCCGCGGCGAGGGCCGATGCGGTGTCGCCCCCGGCGGTGGAGAAGGCGAGGGGGAAGTTCGACGCTCCGAACACGGCGACGGGGCCGATTGGGCGTTGCAGGAGTTTGATGTCGGGGCGTGGGGCGGGCTCGCGGTCAGGGAGGGCGGCGTCGTGGCGGCGGTCGAGCCAGTCGTCCTTGAGGATGTGGGTCGCGAAGAGCCGGAGCTGCATGGTGGTGCGGCCGCGTTCGCCTTCAAGGCGGGCGGCGGGGAGGCCGGTTTCCTGGGTGCCGATCTCGGTGATGTCGGGGCCGCGCGCGTCGATTTCATCGGCGATGCGGTTCAAGAAGTTTGCGCGGTCCTTGCGGGATTTCGCGGAGTAGGCGGGGAAGGCCGCTTCGGCAGCGTCACAGGCGGCGTTCACGTGGGCGGGGGTGCCGATGGAGAACGGGTGTGAGGGGCCGTGGGCGGGGGAAGATGCGAAGGTCTGGTCGTTCCCGATCCAGTTGCCCGCGATCAGGTGTTTTCCGGTCAGCATTGGGGGTCTCCTGTCAGAAGTCGAAGGCGTCGGTGATGAGCCGTTCGCCAAGGGTCAGGGCATCGGCGACGTGGACCATCGGAGCGAGGTCGACATCCGATGCGCCGGTGTGGACGAGGTGCGCCATCCGGGCGTAGAGGGCTGGGTATTCGCCCATGATGGTGTTCTCACCGGCGGAGGGTTTGCCGTCGATTTCCAGCACGTTGCCGCCCATGCGGAGGGCGAGGTGGCCCTTGTCGGTCTGGATCTCGATGTCCCAGGTCTGGGGGCCTTCCTGGCGCCAGTCGAAATCGGCGGTGACGTTGTTAGAGAACGTCAGTTGCGCGGCGATGGGGGTCTGGCGGTTAGAGGGGAACTCCAGCGTGGCGCGGGTCAGGTGGACGGGTTTGGGCAGGATCTCGGTCAGGATGGAAAGGGCGTTGATGCCCGGGTCGAAGACGCCCATGCCGCCGGGCTGGAACACCCAGTCCTGACCGGGATGCCATTTGCGCACGTCCTCGCGCCAGGTGATGTGGGCTTTTTGCACGGTCGTGTCGGAAAGCCAGGCCCTGGCGAGGGCGGCGGCATGGGCCATGCGGCTGTGCCAGGTGGCGTAGAGGGTGAGGCCTTTTTCGCGGGCCATTGCTTCGAGGGCGTGGACCTCGGCGAGGGTCGCTCCCGGTGGTTTTTCCAGCATGACGTGGCGGCCTGCTTCGAGCGCGGCCTCGGCGTAGGCGTAGCGGGGGACGGGGGGCATGCAGAGGGAGACCACCGTCACGTCGGGGCGTTCGGCCAGGAAGGTGGCGAAGTCGGTGTATGACGGGATGCCGGGGACAGTGCCGCTGCGGCTGATGGTGGCGGCGAGTTCGAAGTCGGGGGATGCGTTCAGGGCGGGGACGTGCTGGTCGAGGGCGATCTTGCCGATGCCGACGAGGGCGACTTTGGAGCGGTTCATGGGGGCCTCTCTTTCCGGGCGTCGGGATTGGGGCTGGCGGGGTGCCCCCCACCCCATCCTCCCCCACGCGGGGGGAGGGAGGCTCTTGGGTCCGACGTTGGACGAGATGCCCAGCGTCGGGCTTGCTGTTAGTGGCTTTCGCGGGCGACGGCGTTGCCGCGGCAGCCGATCAGGAAGTCCATGTCGGCGCCCTTGTCCGCGCCCTGAACGTGGTCGTGGTACAGCTTGGCATAGCCGCCCGACGGGGGCTCCACGGGGGGTTTCCACGCGGCGAGGCGGGCCGCCAGTTCCTCGTCCGAGATGTCGAGGTGCAGGCGGCGGTTGGCGACGTCGAGTTCGATGAAATCGCCGGAGCGGACCACG
>JANOCQ010000213.1:0-3334 GCA_031412255.1 Paracoccaceae bacterium
CCAAGGCCCAAATCCTCGCTGCCTTCGAAAAACGGGTGAGCAACGACCGCGACGTGGAATTCGCCACCGCCTGCAAGCAGGTCGAACGCATTGCTGAGTTGCGGTTGAAGGCCGTACTGCCGGACTGATTCCACGACCGCCCGCTAGGGCAGGATGATATCGACCCCCTCCAGCCCGGCGCGAAACTCGTCGAGCGGGCGCATGACGAATTTGTCCCCGAGCGGGATCACCGCCTTCAACCGGTCGCAGCGAAACGTACGGACACCCTGACGTTCGGGGTCCCAGGCGAGCACGTACCAAACTGGATAGTTCAGTAGCAGGAACTGCGGTTCGATAGTGCGCTGCGTCCGGTTTCCGCTGCCGTCCTTATAGATGATGCGCGCCACCTGCATCATCAGAAACGCCTGATGCAGCGACTCGACCACCTTGGCCAGGGGCGTCGCATGCGCTGCCATCACCGCCGCGGACGCCGGTTCACCGATCAGTAGCCGCGCCTTGAGCTGGTTGATCCGCTGCCGGGTGACCGATGAGAACGACGCCATCAGCTTGCGCCGGATCGGCGCCAGATTGGCCATCAGGATCGGCGACTTTGCCTGTTCCGCCACCGCAAGGCTCACGAGGAGATCGACGGCCTCCCGATAGCTGAGATTGAGGCGCCCCACGCCCCAGTTGATCGGGACTCTTACGCCGCCGCCGCGCCCACGGTCCGCATCGACCGGCACACCCCGCTCCCGCAGCAACGCCACATCACGGGTCAGCGTCCTGCTGCTGATACCGAACTCGGCTGCGAGAGCGCCAATCGACATCGGTTCGTCGGCTTTCAGCCGGCTTTCCAGCAATTCGAGCCGGCTGAGCCGGGAAGCGTCGGTGCTGCGTCTGGTACTCAACAAATGCGCCGTAAAATGTCCTATTTAACTCTAGATCCACGGCATCACTTACGCAAATGGAGATGTAAAGAATGAACGCGATCATCGAATGGGCACCCATCAAGTTGGCTGCCGGAGAATCGGAGCAGGAACTGCTGTCGGCGTCAGAAACCTTTCAGCGGGACTTTCTCTCGGTTCAGCCGGGGTTTCTGAAACGCGAGTTGGCCCGCAAGTCGGAGCGCGACTATGTCGACATCGTTCATTGGCGCAGTGAAGCGGATGCGCAGGCCATCATGGACAAGGTCCAGAGCTCGCCGGCATGCGCGATATACTTTTCGGTGATGGACATGGGTGATGGCGAGGGCACATCGGGCGTCGACCACTTCACCTCATTGGCGGTATACCCGTAGCGGACCCGGCCGCGGGGGGGGTGACAACCGCGCCCCCTTCAGCCTCGCTTGATCTACCCCCGCACCGGCGGCTCCGTCTGGTCCGGGATCTCGCCGTCTTCCCAGTCGATTGCCGTTTCCGGCTCAGGCTCGGCCGCCTTGGGCGCGAACATCATCAGGAAGCCATGCAGCGTCTCATTGAGGCGCTGCAGGTCGATAAGGGGGCGGTGCTGGTCGAGGCGCTCGTTCATAACCCTGAGCTTGCACCCGATTCCTCAACAGTTTCTTGACAGTGCCGCAGGCTAGAAGGCGTCTGGGCGGCGCACCAGGTGGACGATGTTGGCCGGGTTGACGATCCAGAACCCTGCAAAGCCCTCGCCCAGATCCTCTACTGCGTCGCAACGGGGCACACCCGCCGCCGCCAGATGCATGGCCGCAGCATCATGGTCCGGCGTGAACAGTTCCAGCCAGACCTCCGCCTGCGACAGCGCCGGCACCCGGTCGATCCACAACCGGTTCGGACCCAGTCGAAAGCCCTTGTGCGGCGGCTTCTCGTCGAAGGCAGGCAGCCTGAGCGTGTCGCGATAGAACGCCATCACCGCCTCATACTCGTGTTCGGGCACCTTCATGGCGATGTTCACGCCACCTTCGAACCTGGCGCTCATTTGTAGGTGCCCCGGCGCGCCTCGATGCCGTGCTCGATCCAGACCTTCATGGTCCAGAACATGCCGGTCCAGCCTTCGCAATTGCCGAAGGCGTTCTTGAGGCCCTTCGGCGTTTCCTGCCAGCCCTCCTCGCTGATCGTCACCAGCGTGCGCGTATTGTCATCGAGCGGCTCGAAGGTCATCGTCACCTTGGTGTCGTGCGGCACGAAGGTCTCGCCCTCCGGCGCATCGTCCTGCGATCCCCAGAAGAGGATGATCTCTTTGTTGGGCACCACCTTTTCCACCCGCACCGGAAACGCGCCCGGAAAGTCGGCGAAATCCCACGTCACCGTCGCGCCGGTCTCCAGCCGGCCCTTGGCGCCGCCGGTGGTGAAGAAATGGCTGAGGTGCTCGGGATTGACCACAGCCTCGAACACCGTCTCGACCGGCTTGGCAATACGCCCCGCTACCCTGAACTTGAGATCCATTCTGCTTCTCCTTGCGTGCATTTCCCTTGCATTCACGTACTGTATGTTATAATTCTATAACATGTCAAATGCAGCCGAAAACGACAGGATTTTCAAGGCTCTCAGCCACCACACGCGGCGTGAGATCCTCGATGCGCTGCGCGATGAGCCGCTGACGACCGGGTCGCTCTGCGACGCCTTCCCCGATCTGGATCGCTGTACGGTGATGCAGCACCTCAAGGTTCTCGAAGAAGCCGGCCTGGTCGTGGCCCGGCGCGAGGGACGCGAGCGTTGGAACCATCTCAACGCCCTCCCTATCCGCGCCATCTATGATCGCTGGATCGGCTTTTACGCCGGTCCCGCCGTTGAAAAGCTCGCGGCGCTACAGCAGACCCTCGAACGTCCGAACTGAGACGCGGCCCCTTCCACCTATGGGGAGCGGACCGGCGCAGCAGGCGCGGGCGCCCCGCGCTGAGGGGGGTGGAGACCGACCGGCCTTCGCGCTAAGACATCTGTAGTCACAACGGAAAGTCTCGATGCCCCCCACCTATGCCAGCCCGATGGCAGGCCTGCCCGATCAGACCGCGCTGCAGACCGGCCGCGCCGTTTTCACCGAGGCCTATGCCCTCATCCCGCACGGGGTGATGCGCGACATCGTCACCAGTTACCTGCCCCATTGGACCGAGACCCGCGCCTGGGTCATTGCCAGGCCGATGACTGGCTTTTCCGAGACCTTCTCGCAATATGTGATGGAAGTGTTCCCCGGTGGCGGCAGCGAGCGGCCCGAGCCGGAAGACGGCGTCGAGGGCGTACTGTTCTTCGTCGAGGGCCTCGGCACGCTGACCATCGACGGCAAGCCCCATACGCTACGGCCCGGCGGCTACGCCTACCTGCCTGCCGGCTGTAGCTGGACCTTTGCCAATACCGGCGATGTCCCGACCCGCTTCCACTGGGTCCGCAAGCGCTAC
>JANOCQ010000214.1:0-2057 GCA_031412255.1 Paracoccaceae bacterium
TCGGTTTTGGTGATCAGGCAGGCGGCTACGCCGTCCTGCGCCGATGCGATCCCGGCCGAAAGGGCAAGAGCGCCCGCGCCCAGCAGGGCTTTGGTGATGACTTTCATGGTCTTCCTCCCAAGTGGGGGCTTATCTGCCCCCGTTTCAGAAATTCACGCGCCGGGCCTAAACCCTGCGACGAATGCCAGAGAAGCTGATTCCCGCCGCTGCGTCAAGATAATTAAATCACTCTGATTTATTATTGACAGCGCGGGCCTCCCCCCGCAATCTGCGGACAATGGCCCCCGGTAAAACCCCGGCTCGCCACACCCGAAAGGAGGGGAGGCAATGCTGATCGGTATTCCACCCCTTCTGGGGCCAGAGTTCCTTGCCACCTTGCGCGGCATGGGTCACGGGGACGAGCTTGCCATCGTGGACGGCAACTATCCAGCGGTCGACCATGCCCGTCGGCTGGTCCGCGCCGATGGTCACGGACTGCTGGCGGTCGTCGAGGCGGTGCTGAAGGTGATGCCCCTGGATATGGCTGTCCCGGCGGCGCTGTTCCGCGCAAGCCTGAACAACGATCCGGCCCAGGCAAGCGAGATCCATCAGCAGATCGACGCCCTGTGCGCCCGTATGGCCCCAGGCATCGCGATGGTCCCGCTTTCGGGCGAGGCGCTGTATCCGCGCATCCGGGCGGCCCATGCTGTCGTGGCGACCAGTGAGACGGCGCTTTTTGCCAACGTCATCCTCCGCAAGGGCGTCATCGGCGCGGCGGGCTGAGGGGAACGTGGTGCAGGACGCCTCGCCCAACTCGCCGGAGGTTCTGCGCGGCACCAATCAGTCGGGCATGCGCGACCACAACGAACGCCTGGTTCTGTCGCTGGTGCGGCGGCATGGGGCGTTGGCGAAGTCCGACATCGCGCGGATGACCGGGCTATCCGCGCAGACGGTCAGCGTCATCATGCGGGGGCTGGAACGGGACGGGCTTCTGGAACGGGGCGAGCCGGTGCGGGGGAAGGTCGGCCAGCCTTCTGTCCCGATGTCGCTGGCCGCCGAAGGGGCATTCTTTCTCGGGCTGAAGGTGGGGCGACGGTCGGCGGACTTGGTGCTGACCGACTTCCGGGGACAGCTGCGGGCGGCGCGGCGCAAGGTCTACCGCTACCCCACCCCGGATACGGTTGTCGGCTTTGTCAGCGAGGCGGTTCCCGCGCTGGCCGGCGAGCTTCCCCCGGCGCTGCGGGGGCGGATCATGGGGATGGGCGTGGCGATGCCGTTCCAGCTGTGGAACTGGGTGTCGGTGCTCGGGGTCCCGCAGGCCGAGATGGATGCCTGGCGGTCCCGCGATATCGGGGCCGAACTGGCGGCCGCGCTGGGCCTGCCGGTCTATGTCCAGAACGACGCGACCAGTGCCTGCGGGGCGGAACTGATCTTCGGGACGGGAGAGCGGCCGAAGGATTTCCTCTACTTCTACTTCGGAACCTTCATTGGCGGCGGGTTGGTGATGAACGGCCAGCTTTACCTTGGCCGGACCGGGAACGCGGCGGCGGTGGGGTCGATCCAGGTGCCGGCCCCGGGCGGGGGGACGCGGCGGCTGATCGATCTGGCGTCGATGTCGGTGCTGGCCGAGGCGATGGAAGCGGCGGGGGAGCCGTCGGACCACCTCTGGTCGCAGCACGACCGGTGGGAGGTGTCCGAGGCGGTGCTGTCGGCCTGGCTGGATCAGGCGGCAGGGGCGCTGGCCCATGCGACGCTGGCGGCGGCGGCTTTGCTGGAGGTGCAGGCGGTGCTGATCGACGGGTGGATGCCGGTCGCGGTCCGGGCGGAGCTGGTGCGGCGGACGGAGGGGGCTTTGTTGCGGCTGGACCTCGCCGGGATCGACGTGCCGGTGATCCGGGAAGGGACGGTGGGGGCCGATGCGAGGGCGGTCGGGGCGGCGGCGATTCCGCTGTCGCAGAGGTACCTGATCGACCAGAACGCGGCGGTCCGCGAGGGGTAGTGTTCACGGTGGACAGTTTCTGATTTTGGTTTAGAATCAGGGGGATGGGTGTGGGCGTTTACGGTTTGGTAACGGGTGC
>JANOCQ010000215.1:0-6495 GCA_031412255.1 Paracoccaceae bacterium
GCAAGGACGTCTTCCTGAAGGACGTCTGGCCGACTTCCGCGGAGATCGCCGCGATCCAGAAGAAGTCCGTCACGCCGGCCATGTTCGCCAAGCGCTACGCCGACGTCTTCAAGGGCGATGCCAAGTGGCAGGGCGTCCAGATCACCGATAGCGAGACCTACGATTGGCCACCGACCTCGACCTACATCCAGAACCCGCCCTACTTTCAGGGCATGTCCGCCGCGCCCGGCGTCATCAAGAACATCACCGCCGCGCGGGTGCTGGCACTCTTGGGCGACATGATCACCACCGATCACATCAGCCCGGCCGGTTCATTCAAAGCCTCAACTCCGGCCGGCAAGTATCTGACCGAACGTCAAGTTCCGGTGTCCGAGTTCAACTCGTACGGAGCGAGGCGCGGCAACCATGAGGTGATGATGCGCGGTACCTTCGCCAACATCCGCATCAAGAACGAGATGCTGGATGGCGTCGAAGGCGGCTATACCCTGGGGCCGGACGGTCAGCAGACGTCGATCTACGACGCCTCGATGGCCTACCAGGCGCAGGGCACGCCCCTGGTGATCTTCGGCGGCATCGAATACGGCGCGGGATCGTCGCGCGACTGGGCCGCCAAGGGCACCGCCCTTCTGGGCGTCAAGGCGGTGATCGCCGAAAGCTTCGAGCGGATCCACCGCTCCAACCTCGTCGGCATGGGCATCATTCCGTTCGAGTTCACCGGTGGCGACACCCGCAAGAACCTTGGCCTGAAGGGCAACGAGGTCGTCTCGATCTCGGGCCTTGAAGGCGGGCTGAAACCGCTCAGCGAAGTGCCCTGCACCATCCGTTATGCCGACGGGACCGAAAGGACGATCCAGCTGAAATGCCGGATCGATACCGAGATCGAGGTGGAATACGTCGAGAACGGCGGTGTGCTGCACTATGTGCTGCGGAACCTCGCGGCGTCCTGATTTCGGAAACCGATTGTTTCCATGGAAGGCCCGGGGAGCTCCCCGGGCTTTCACTTTTTGTTCTGATCTGCGGGGCAGTCTGGACACAACCCAGCCAGAAGGCTTTGCGCCATGTCCGACCGCTTCCCACCCCTGCGCACCCAAGCCCAGATGCTCAAGGACAGCACCGGCGGGCGGACCATTCCGGTGCCTGGTCCCGTCGACCTGACGTTCTTTGCCGCATTGGTCCTGGTCGGGGCGCTGGCGCTAATCTGACCGTCCACCTACCGTGGGAAGCCACCACGGGACAGGATTTCAAGCCGGGTGACCGCATCGGCGGAATTTCCAGCGGTCGTCGGGACGGGCCTCGTCAGCCATGCGAGCAACCTGTGCTGACGTCCAGCCAGTTGAAGCATTCGCGCCTCCCTGGGATGCAGGGGAACCGGGCGGCCGACGGGTCGGTAAGCTTCGGCCAGCAGTTCACCCAAGTCCGGCCAAGTGCTGTGGCGGGGGGCATGGGTATCAAGATTGGAAGTGGGGGTCATGGCGGTCTCCATCATGGGTTCTATTCCGCCAGGATCGCCCTGCCCCGGCCAAAGGTTGAGTGCTGGATGTGAAGCACCTCTGCTACACTTCCTGAACTGGCCCGGCGGCAGACGCGCGGTGTAGACTGGCGCCATCCTCAAGGAGGCCTGCCATGCCCCAAAAGCCATACGGAATGATCTGCCCGATCACCCGCGCCTGTGACATCCTGGAACCTCGCTGGACGATCCCGATCCTGGTCGGGCTTTGGGCGGGGGCGACGCGCTTCAATGACCTGCGACGCGAGGTTGGAAGCATCTCGCCGGCGCTTTTGTCGCGTCGGCTGAAAGAACTGGAGGAGATGGGTCTGGTCGAGCGCATCACCGATCCTGCAACCGGGTCGGTCGACTATCTGCGGACCGAGGCCGCCACTGCACTGGAACCCGCGCTGGATGCGCTGGCGAAGTGGGCGCAGTGCTTCATCGAAGCCGAGGTGGCGCTGTGCACTGCCAGCGTGTCAAACCTCATGTGGAAGATGCGGCACGTGTTCGATGGCAACGCCCTGCCCCGGCGGCGCGTGGTGATGCAGTTCCGCTTTTCCGATCCGGACCTCGAATACTCGACCTATTGGGCGATCCTGCAGCCGGGGGCCGAGGCCGAAATCTGCACCTCGATCCCCGGCTTCGACATCGACCTCTATATCGAGACCAACCGCGTATCTCTGCACGGCATAGTGCTGGGCCGCGCCACCGTCGCGGGCGAACTTGCAAACGGGCAGCTCTATCTCAGCGGCGATGCGGTGCTGGCGCGGACCATGCCGCAGTGGTTGAAGCGCGGAGACTACGCGCAGTTCGAGGGGATTGCGATGCTGCCCGTGGCACGGCGCAAGCCGGAAGAGGTTGTGCCGCAACGCCGGGTGGTGGCGGTGCATTTGCCTCCGTCCCGTGCGGTGGCGCAGGCGTAGGGTAGGACGTGGCGCGCCCCCGCGGCGCGGGTTGACCCACCATCGGCCCGGATTAAGAAACCCCTAACGCCCGCAACCAAGCGGTTGAAATCGTTTGAACTTCCGCAAATGTCCACGGTGGACACTCAGCCCTCGTCAGCCAGAGCCTTCTCCAGCTCCGGCAGGAACCGCACCTCGTAGTCGGTGCCGATCAGAGGGCCCACGAAGCGGAAAAGCACGGTCCCGTCGCCCCCGACGATGAAGGTCTCCGGCGGCGCGGTGACCCCCCATTCCACCCGGTTCCGCCCGTTCGGGTCGGTCGCCACGCCAAAGAACGGGTTCCCCTCCTCGGCCAGGTAGGCGACCGCCTTTTCATCGTCATCCATGATGTTGACGCCCGCCACCCGCACGCCATCTGCCGCCATCGCAAGAAGCTGTGGATGCTCGGCTCGGCACGGCGGGCACCAGGTGGCCCAGAAGTTGACGACCGTCACCTTGCCGTTCCGCAGGTCGGCGTCGGTCACGCCAGGAATGCCCGGCAGCACCGTCGTCGGCAGCACCGGGGCCGGACGGCCCACGAAGACCGACTGCAGCTCTCCCGGATTGTCGCGGTACATGCCCGCGTAGAACAGCCCCGCCAGCCCCGCGAACAGGACCGGGGGCAGCACCATCAGCCATCTAGCCATTGGATTTCCCTTGACGCGCCTCGACCTCGGCCAGGGCACGCTTCATCCGGGCCGACTGCCACAGCGTCAGCCCCACCAGTGCTGCGATCAGCACCGCCGTGGCCGCATAGGACCCCAGCACGGAGACCGCGTATTTCCCCAGTTCCGGCATCACGCCACCCTCTCCCGCGCCAGCAACGCCTTGAGCCGCCGCGCGCGGATCTCGGTCCGGGTGCGTATCAGGACCATCGTCACGAACAGAAGGACAAAGCCCGCGATGCAAACCACAAGCGGCACCCAGAAGACATCGGACACGTTCTCTTCCTTGTCCAGCGACAGCGACGCCCCCTGGTGCAGCCCCTGGTTCCAGAAGTTCACCGCATAGCGCGACAAGAGCGCGAAAACCGATCCCACAAGGCAGAGGATCGAGGTCAGGTCGGCGGCGGTGTCCGGGTCTTCGATCGCGGCCCAAAGCGCGATGTAGCCGAAGTAGAACAGGGTCAAGATCAGGAACGAGGTCAGCCGCGGGTCCCAGGCCCACCAGGTGCCCCACATCGGCTGGCCCCAAAGCGCGCCGGTCAAAAGCGCGATCAGGGTGAAGGTCAGCCCCACGGGCGCGGCGGCCTTGGCTGCCAGTGCCGAGACATGGTGCCGCCGGACGATCCAGATCAGCGAGGTGACCAGCATCATCACCCAGGCATTGATCGCCATCATCGCGGACGGGACATGCAGGTAGATGATCTTTACCGTGGAACCCTGCTTGTAGTCGTCGGGCGTGAAGAAGAAGCCCCAGACCAGGCCGACGACCAGCAGGATGACCGTCAACCCCACCGCCCAGGGCATGGCCCAGGCCGAGGTCTGCATGAACTTCTTCGGGTTCGCATATTCCCAGATCGACATGGCCAATCGCCTACCCTGTTCCCGATTCCCGCTCAACACACCATCGCGCGAGACGTTTAGCGCAAATTGACGCGGACCGCACTTGCGGCAGCCAAGGGCAGGAGCGCCGCCGCACCAAGGCTGATCGCCGCCAGAAGCGCAAGGGGCGTCGCCAGCGCCATCCCCTCGGCCCCCCGGCGGACGACCTCGGCCCCGAAGATCAGGGTGGGGACATACATCGGCAGGACGAGGAGGCTGAGAAGGAGACCGCCGCGCCGCAGGCCCACGGTGATGGCGGCCCCGAATGCCCCGATCACCGAGAGTGCGGGCGTGCCGACAATGAGGCTCAGGACCAGCCAAGGGTAGCCCCCGGGCGGCAGATTCAGAAAGACGGCAAGTCCCGGCGCGATAAGGGTCAGCGGCAGGCCGGTGACCAGCCAGTGCGCCAGCGCCTTGACGGCGACCACGGCCTCCAGCGGGATCGGGGCGGTGGCAAGCAGGTCAAGCGAGCCGTCCTCGTAATCCAGCGCGAAGATGCGGTCGAGCGAGAGAAGGCAGGCGAGCAAAGCGCCGATCCAGAGGATGCCGGGGGCGATGCGGCCGAGAGTGCCACCCTCGGGCCCGACGCCGAGGGGAACCAGGACAGAGACAAGGAAGAAAAACGCCAGTCCCAGTCCGAATCCGCCGCCCGAACGGAAGGCCAGCGCCAGGTCACGCAGGAGAAGAGCCTTCATGCGAAAGCCTCGTCAAAGCCGGTGCTCTGGATCACTCGCGCGCGATAGGGATCAAGGTCCAGGATCGTCGCATCGGGAAGGTCGAGGTCAACATGGGTCGCGATGACCGCAAGACCGCCCGCCTTCAGATGGTCGCGGACAACGCCGGCAAAAAGCGCGACCGATGCGACGTCAAGGCTGACGGTCGGCTCGTCCAGCAGCCAGACGGGGCGGCCGGTCACCAGAAGACGCGCGAGGCCAAGGCGGCGTTTCTGGCCGGCGGAAAGCTCTCCGGCGCGGCGGCGGGTCAGTTGCGTCAGGTTCAGCGCGGCGACCGCGTGGTCGATGGCCGGACCGCCATAGATGCGAGACCAGAAGTTCAGGTTTTCGGTGACGGACAGGGTCGACTTCAGCCCGTCGGCATGGGCGGCATAGGCGACGCTTTCTGTGGGCAGGTCGAAGCCCCCCTCGGCGGGCGGTTGCAAGCCCGCCAGCGTGCGCAGCAGCGTGGTCTTGCCCGATCCGTTGGGCCCGCGCAGGATCAGCGACTGGCCGGGGGCCACCGCCAGCGTCAGGCCACGCAGGACCGTGACGCCGCCCCGGGCCACCGCGAGGTTCGACAGGCTCAACATGGGCGAAGGCCTAGCCTAAGGCCGCGCGCGGGGAAAGAGGATTGCTTTGCCGAAGTCTTTGGCCCGGACTCTTTCACCCGGGACTTGGTGTGGGTCAGGCCGAGTGGGAGCCATTGGCACATGACTTGCTCTGGTGTTCCCGGCGCAGCGCCGGCTGCCTGTGGTCCCGAAAGCGACTGAAGCGGGCTTGAAATGCGGCCCCCGCTGTGGCCCTCTGACGCGCAAGACAGGGGGAACCATGCGGATCGGCGATGTCTCTTTTTGGTATGCCGACATCGGCCTGCCGTACCGCCGTGCGCCCTTGGCCGGGGATTTCACCGCGGATGTTGCGATCATCGGCGCGGGGTATACCGGCCTCTGGACTGCCTACTATCTGAAACGGGCGCATCCCGGGCTGGATGTTCTGGTCATCGAAAAGGACTTTGCGGGATTCGGCGCATCGGGCCGAAACGGCGGCTGGCTGACGGGTGGCTTTGCCTGGGACCACGCGCGGTATCTGGAGACCTCGTCCGAGCACGCGGTCCGCGCCATGGTCGAGGCGATGAATGGTACCGTGGACGAGGTGATCCGTGTCGCCGAGGCCGAAGGGATCGACGCAGATATCCAGCGCACGGACGAACTGATGGTGGCCACGAAGCCCGCCCAGGTCGGTCGGATGAGGGCCGAGGTCGAGCGTCGCCGCCACTGGGGTGAAGATGGTCGGGTCTTCGAGATGTCCGCCCGCGACCTGAGCGAGCGCATCCACATCCCCGGTGCGCTTGGCGCAATGATGGTTAAGAACGTCGCACGGGTGCAGCCGGCCAAACTGGTGCGGGGGCTGGCGATGGCGGTCGAGCGGCTTGGGGTTCGCATCGTCGAAGGCACCACCGTCACGGGCTACGAGCCGGGAGTTGTGACGACCGACTGCGGCACCGTGCAGACCCCGGTCATTCTGCGTTGTACCGAGGGCTTCACGGCGGGCCTGCCGGGGCGGAATAGGGAATGGCTGCCAATGAACTCGGCGCAGATCGCAACCGAGCCGCTGCCCGCTGAGATGTGGAGTAAGATCGGCTGGGAGAAAAATGAAATCATTGGGGATTTCGCCAACGCCTATTGCTATTGCCAGCGGACGCGCGAGGGCCGCATCACGGTTGGCGCGCGGGGGGTGCCTTACCGCTATGGCTCGCGCCTTGACACCAACGGCGCACCCGACCCCGAGACGATCAGACGGCTGAC
>JANOCQ010000216.1:0-30262 GCA_031412255.1 Paracoccaceae bacterium
TCGGGCGCTGCGACCTCGACCAAGGGCACCGCCATCCGGTCGCGATGCTTGCCATAGCGCGGGTCGTAGTGGCGTTCCATCAGCCCGTCGGCGAGCGTGGCAAACTGCCCCGACGAGGCCAGCCCAAGCCACTCCTCGATCACCTCGGCCGGATGCGACGGGCGCAGCAGTCCCACTGTGGCCGCCAACCGTCCCGTATCCGACGTTAGGTCGGCGTAGGCCCGCGCCAGATACTCTGCCCTAACCGGACGCGGTGCGGCAATCGCCACGCGCGGGGCGGCGACCATCGCCTTCCAGATTTCCGGCGGCAGGCGGCAGTTGCCGATCTTGGAGCTTTCCGCCTCGACGACCACAGGCCGCGAGGGGTCCAGACCGGCCAAGACGAACGCGAGCGCCCCTTCGAAAGCCTTCTGCGACGGCTGCTCGCCCATCGCCCCGAACAAGGACCCGCGATGCGGCGCCAGACCTTCCAGGTCGATCACCTGCACCCCGAGCCCCGGCAGCAGGTTCAGGACATCGGTCTTGGCCGACCCGGTATTGCCGTCCAGCACCACGACGGGCGCCCGCACGGGTGTGTCATAAACCTCATGCACCACCAACCCGCGCCAGGTCTTGTAGCCGCCGACCAAAGTCTCCACCCGCCAGCCGATCTGGCCAAGGATCGTCGCGAACGACCCCGAGCGTTGGCCGCCACGCCAGCAATAGACAAGCGGACGCCAGCCCCCGGGCTTGTCAGCCAAGGGCCCCTGCAGATGCAGCGAGGCGTTCTTCGCGACCAGCGCCGCGCCGATTTTCCGCGCGGAGAACGGGTTGACCTGCTTGTAGATCGTCCCAACCCGTGCGCGTTCCTCATCATCCAGCACGGGCAGAGAGATCGCGCCGGGCAGATGATCCTCGGCAAATTCCGCCGGCGCGCGGACGTCGATGATGTCATCGAAGCGATGCGTCGCCAGATCGGCCAGGGTGGTGAGGGTGATTGCCATCACGACCTATTACCGGCCCCGGCGGAAAGGTGCCAGCCCATCGCGATCACGGGAAATCCGGACTACCCACGGACCCGTGAACACGGCATGATTCGTGGCATGCGTTCCCTCGTCCTGATCCTTGCTGTCATGCTTGCCGGCCCGACCTTTGCAGGGTCGGAACCCTCGCGCCTGACCGCTGCCGCGCGCGACCAGGTTGGCGTCACGGTGACCTATGATCCGGCCTATGTCGCGCTGGAGTTTCCTGGCGGCGACCTGCCGCGCGACCGGGGGGTCTGCACCGACGTGGTGGTCCGCGCTTTGCGAGACGGCTGGGGGGTCGACCTGCAACTGGCGGTGAACAGGGATATGAAGACGGACTTCGCGGCCTACCCGGCGCTTTGGGGTCTGACGCATCCCGACCGGAACATCGACCACCGCCGAGTGCCGAACTTGCAAACGCTGTTCGCACGCATCGGTGCCGACGTCCCGCTGGAGGACGGACCTGCCCCCTACCTGCCAGGCGACATCATCACCTGGAAGCTGCCGGGCAGCCTGGACCACATCGGCATCGTCTCCGACCGTCGGACGGCGGGTGGCGTGCCGCTGATCCTGCACAACATCGGTGCCGGGGCGCAGGAAGAGGATATCCTTTTTGCCTATCCGATGACAGGCCACTACCGGATCGGCAAGGCCGAGGCAGATCGGTTGAAGGTGCTACAGTAGGCAGTCGTGCCGAAGGCAGGGACGCACTTGCCGTCAGACCGACCGTTGAAGTGCCGCTACTGTCCGGGGTCCCGTGCGCCCCGGCTTCAGATTCCCGCCTCCAACCGGTCCAACAGCGCAGCCAGCATCCCCCGGCACCGCTGGATCTGCTCGACCGTGACGAATTCGTCGGGCTTGTGACCCTGGGCCATCGACCCCGGCCCGCAGATGACCGTCGGCACCCCGAGCCGCTGATTGAAAAGCCCCCCTTCCGTCCCGAAGGCGACCTTGATCGTCCCGTTCGCACCCGTCAGTCCCTTGACGAACCGCACCACCTCGGCGTCCACCGGGGTCCCCAGGCCGGGATAGTCCCAGAGCCGTTCCACCCGGATCGCCGCCTCGGGGAACTCGGCCTGCAGGGGCGCAACGATGGCCTCTGCCTGCCGTTCCAGCCGCCGGATCAGGCCCGCCACGTCTTCCCCTGCGAGACTTCGGATCTCGAAATCCAGCACTGCATGGTTCGGCACGATGTTGACTTGAACCCCCCCGGACATTTTCCCCACGTGCAGCGTCGTGTAAGGCACGTCGTAGTCCCCGTCTCGCAATCCCGTCGCCGCGACATCGGCTTGCACCAGGCGAACCGCCGCCAGGAAATCCCCCGCCAGATGCAGCGCGTTCAGGGCGAGGGGGGCAAGAGCCGAATGTCCCTCGCGTCCGACACAAGTTGCCCGAAGCGCGATCTTTCCCTTGTGACCGGTCGCGACCTGCATTCCCGTAGGCTCCCCCACGATGCAGAAGCGTGGCTTTATCGGGGCGACCTCCAGGAGGTCGATCAACGACCGAACGCCCATGCAGCCGATCTCCTCGTCATAGGATAGTGCCAGATGCAGCGGCACTTTCAGCGGGCGGCGGGCTGCCAGAAGCATCGCCTCCACCGCGCAAGCGACGAAGCCCTTCATGTCGGCCGCGCCACGGCCGTAATAGCGCCCGTCCGCCTCGGTCAGCGAAAAAGGAGGCTTCGTCCAATGCTGTCCATCGACCGGGACGACATCCGTGTGTCCCGACAGCATGATGCCCCTCGCTCCGTCAGGCCCGGTCGAGGCATAGAGGTTCGCCTTTCCCGCGGACGGATCCGGGATCAGCACCACATTCAGCCCCGCGGTATTGAGCAGACCGTGGACATATTCCATCAGCGCCATGTTCGACTTCGAGCTGACGGTGTCGAAGGCCAGCAGACGTTCAAGGATATCCCGCATCGTCCCCTCCCCGTTTCGCCCCCTGCTACCGCGAAACGGTCGGGGCGGGAAGCTTTCCGCTCTTGTTCCCGCAGGGACGCTTTGCCAGAGTCGCCGCAGTCGTAAAGAAAGCCCCCTGATGCGCCTGCCTGCCCTGCTTATCGCCCTGAGCCTGCCCGCAATGGCCCTGGAACCAAACCTGTCGACCGTGCAGACCGGTGAGCCCGGGGCCGCAGCCCGGCTGATCCTGGCGCAGCGCGCCTATGAAGCCGCGTTGTCCAGCGGCGACCCGGTGGTCCTGATCAGCGCGATCAGACTGGCGCGGCAGGTCACGCTGCGCGAGCCTGCCGGGTGGACGAAGTCGACAGAGGGAAACGACGGCACCGACACGCCCGAAGGCGAGGTCGCTGCGCCTGATCCGGCCGGGCCTGACGCCATTGCCATTGCCCAGGGCCTGGCGGGGGATGATCCAGACCTCCAGGATCTTGTCTACGACCTTGATGCGCAGCTTCCGCACGCGCGCAGACCGAAGGCCGTCAACGCTGTCGCCACGCTGGATGGCGGGCAGGCTGACCGGTGGACGCTGGTGCTGCCCGGAGAAGCAGCCGCAGAGATCGGGCTGATCGGCGACGGCGACGGCGGCCTGAGCCTGACCATCACCGACGACGTCGGCGCGGCTATCTGCAGTTTGCCACCCAGCACGGAGCCGGCGCTGTGCCAATTCACCCCGGCACGAAACGGTTTTTTCACGATCCAGGTCCGCAATGCCGGTACAATGCGCAACAGCTACCGGTTGCTGGGCAACTGATGCAGATGACCGAATTTGTCATGGAAACCTGCCTTCTCAAACACGTGAAGGCCTGCGACTATGGTTGCATTCCGTCCATTGGAAGGACGGCCAACCGATAGAGGCCGACATGACGCTCAAAGGAATTTCACTTGCTTTTGCAACCACGGCGCTGGTTGCCATAGCCCTTCCCTCTTTGGCCCAGGACAAGTCCGGCCCGAACGTCGGCGCTGCAGCCGAGGGGGCCACGCCCGGCGCGGCGTCGACCATGGGCCTGGCACAGGAGCTTTACGCGCTGGGTGTCGCCCAGGGCGATCCGGTGACGGTGTTGGCTGCTGCCAAGCTTGCCGCCACGGTTGAAGTGAAATCCGCAGAGCCGGCTGTGCTGGACCCGGCAAAGGTGTCGCTTGACCAGGATGCATTCAGAAAGAAGGCCGCCCCTGGGCCAGTCCCCCCCGCGCCGGCCCCGATGATGAACGACGGCTCGCCGCGCGCCGTTGCCAAGGCCACCTTCTTTAACGCCACCAACGCGGATGAGGGCGCAGCCGAGGCTCCGGTCACGGCGGATGCAATGTTCGCCAAGGCTAAGGAACTTGCCGCCGAGGACGAAGCGCTGCTGGGGGTGATCGACGACGCGATGGCAGAAGCGGGGCGGGGTCGGATCGGTGGCGCGGTCGAATGGGTGTCGCGTTTGCCGTCCGGCCAGACCGATGTCTGGGAGATCCCCTACTACGGCAATTCTTATGCCGAGATTGCGGTCGTCGGCGATGGCGACGCGAACCTGGACGTTGCAGTGACGGACGAAAACGGCAACGTCATCTGCTATGACGTAAGCTGGTCGGACAAGCTGTATTGTGACTGGACCCCGGCGTGGGACGGATATTTCTACGTCACGGTCCAGAACATGGGTGGATCCCGGAACAGCTATTACCTGCTGACCAACTGATCTTTCCCCGAGGCAAGGGTGGCCGGGGGCGCAAGCCTCCGGCCTTTTGCTTACAGGCTTAGCCCTGTCGCAGAGCCGACGTCGACCGATTTTCCCGTGCGGCGCGACTGGATCGCGGCAAAGGCAAGGGCCAGGCTGTCGAGGTTCTCCTCGGCCCCGTTTGCGGGTTCGGTATCATCCTCGATGGCCACCAGAAGGGCACCCATCGCCCCGCGAAAGCCGTCGTTGAACCAGGTGCCGTGAAGTTGCGGGCGTGCGATGCCCGCGGCAGTGGTCAGGGTCACGGATTGCTGTCCAAGGTCAGGCCCATCGCTTTGCAGACTACCCTTGGTGCCAGCGATGTAGGTGGTGTCGCGGGGGCCATGCGGGGTGGCCCCGTCGAAGACGAGCGAAGCCTGCCCGCCCTCCATCTGCACCAGGCATTGCGCAAGAAGCGGTGCCCTGGGGGCCTGGCCGGAGGCATGGGCGGCGGTGGCGAAAACGGTTTGGGCGCGGAGGCCGATCACGCTGCGCAGGAAGTCGAACCAGTGGATGCCGAAGTCGTAGAGGATCAGGTCGTCGATCTTTTCGAACGGCGTCCCGGAGATCCAGCCGTGGTTCCAGTGGATGCTGACGTGGGTCGAGATGACATCTCCGATCAGGCCCGTGCGAACGGCCTCACGCATCCAGGCCAGATGCGGGGCCCAACGGCCGTTCTGGTTGACGGCGAGTTTCACTCCGTTGTCACGGGCCAGGGCAACGAGACGGCGGCCTTCGGCGAGGTCGAGGACGAAGGGCTTTTGCGAGAGGACGTGTTTGCCCGCCCTCAGCGCGGCCTCGATGATCGGCAGGCGGTCAGCGGGGTGGGGAGTGATGTCAACGACATCAATGGCGGGGTCGTTCAGCACGTCTTCCCAGCGGTCGGTGACGCGGGCTTTCGGCGCGAACTCGGCAGCCTTGGCTTCGGCCTTCGCAAGGGTCCGGTTGCAGATCGCGGCGACTTCCCAACCGGCGGTGCAGTAGGCGTGGAGGTGAGCGGAGACGATGCCGCCCGCGCCGATCACGCCGATCCGGGGGCGATAGGTGCGGGGGGTTGGCGGCTGGTAGGGGAGGTCCGGCGCGGGGACTTCGGCCAGGGCCGCCGATTTCAGGGCATAGGTGTCGGCGTCGGGTTCGCTCATGGGACCAGCGGGAGGGTACGTTTCTGCCGGGCGGAGTCGGCGGCGGTGTCGACGATGCGCTGGCCGATCAGGCTGACGGCGGGGTCGAGAGGGCCGGTCAGCGGCTCGCCACGTGAGATGCAGCCGAGGACGTATTCGATGGCGTTGCGTTCGCCGGGGGGCAGCCGGTCGGACGGAATCGGGTGCGGTTCGGGGTTGGCGCGGGTTTGCAAGGTGACGTGGTCGGCATAGTCCCAGCTGGCGATGGTGCCTTCCGTCCCCACCAGAATGAACCCGCATTTCGGCTGCGGCTGGATGACCCAGGGGTCGGTGAAGGTGCCCCAGCGGGTTTCCATCTTCGAGAGGCCCGTGGCGTAGCGGCAGACGACGATGGCGTGCTGGTCGACCTCGATGCCGGGGGTATCGTCAGTGACGCAGGTCACTTCCAGCGGCGCCTCGCAGTTGCGATACCAGGTGCCGAGGGTCGCGCCATAGCCAAGATAGTCGAGAAGGCTGCCGCCGCCGGAGGCGCGCTTGTACCACCAGGAGGTGGGCTTTTGATGCTCGACCTCTTCGGGGGTAACCTCGATCTTGTCGGCGAGGTGGTAGAGCGGCCCCCGGTTGCCGCCGTAGGAATGGATCTCGATCACCTCGCCAATCAGGCCTTCGTCGACCAGGCGCTTGGCGGTGACGTGGGATTCGACCCAGCGGAGGGGCCAGTTGATGGCAAGGGTCTTGCCCGGCGGCATGGCGGCGATCATCGCGCGTGCGTCGGCGACGGAGGACGCGAAGGGCTTTTCGACGAAGACGTGGACGCCATAGGCGGCGAGGCGTTTCGTGTAATCGGCATGGTTCGCGGTCGCGGCGCAGAGGATGGCGAGGTCGGGTTTCGCCGTGGTCATGCAGGTGTCGAAGTCGGTGAAGACCCTGTCCGCAGCGATGCCGAAGGCATCAACGGCGCGCCGCATCGTGCTGCGGACAGGATCGAAGATGCCGGCGATCTCGGCTTCGGGGTGGTCATGCACGCAGCGCAAGAGGTCGCCCATGTGCATGTGGTCGAAACTGATGCCGACGATGCGGAACTTTGCCATGGGCAGGCCCTTTCAGTTGCGTTCGGTGAGGCGGATGAACAGCGCGGTTACGGCCAGGATGATGAGGCCGAAGAGGATGCGCCGCCCGCCCTCGGGGATCTGCATCAAGGTCAGCATCGAGGTCAGCACGGTCAGGATCAGCGCGCCGACAATGGTGCCACCGTAACCTCCGCGCCCGCCGAAGATCGAGGTGCCGCCGATCACGGCTGCGGCGACGGAGGGGAGGTCGAGCGGCAGCGCCAGCGACAGGGACGCGGTCTTGATCTGGCCGAGGTAGAGGAGGCCGGTGATCCCGGCGATGACGCTGGAGATCGTGTAGAGCGTCAGGTGGACTTGCCAGACGCGGACACCTGACAGCCGCGCGGCGGCCTCGTTCGAGCCGATGGCATAAAGGAGCCGACCAAAGCCGCTGCGGCGCTGCGCCCAGATGATCAGGATGGCGAAGGGGATGAAAAGCGCGAGGCTGTTCGGCAGACCGAAGGTGCGTCCGGTGCCGAGCCAGAGGAGGGCGTCGGGGATCAGGACCCCCGTCGCGATCACGAAGCGCTGGTAGACGAGGAGGCATCCGGTGGCGATCAGCGCGGTGCCGAGAGTCATGATCAGGGGGTGGACGCGGCAGATGGCGATGCCAAAGCCGTTCACGAGGCCGATCAGGACGGCCGAAGCCAGGGCGATGGCGATGGCGGGCGGGACCCCGATCAGCGGGGCCAAGGTCGCGGTCAGGTAGGCCGAGATGGTGGCGGCGGTGCCGACGGAAAGGTCGATGCCTCCGGTCAGCATGGTCATCGTCTGGCAGGCCGCGAGCATCGCCAGCGGAATGGCGATCTTCAGCGTGTTCGAGGCCCAGAACATGCTGAGGACGCCGGGGTTCAGGACGGCAAGCACTGCGATCAGCACGATCAGCAGCGCGATCAGTGGCAGCAAGGGCCGATCGACCATCAGCCGACCAAGGCGGGACATCGTGGTGGGCGTGTCAGTCATCGTCATGTCTTGCGCCCTCGGGTGGCCAGAACCGCACCGAACATCACCACGGCCACCATGATCGTGCCCTCGATGATCGCGGCGATGTTGGGATCGACGGAGAGGAGGGTCAGGTCCATCCGGACGGTGCGCAGGATGAAAACGGCAAGGATGGGGCCGAGGATGCCACCCCTGCCGCCGCCCAGGACGACACCGCCAAGGACCACGGCGGCAACCGAGGCGAGGAGATAGGGGCCGGGGATCGGCTCGCCGATGCCGGTGCTCATCGTAACGCTGAGGCCGCCGAGGGCAGCGAAAAGTCCGCAAAGGGCGTAGGCGATGATCCGGGTCTGGCCGACGGGCACGCCCGAGCGGAAGGCGGCCAGCGGGTCGGAGCCGATGGCGTAGAGCCGGAGGCCCAGTTTGGAGCGGCGGATCGGGACCCAGATCATGGCGGTGATGATGGCCAGAAAGACCACTGCGCGGGGCAGCCAGTCGATGCCCGGGATACCCCCGGCCGAGAGGGCGCGCAGCCAGGGCGCGGCACCGCCTCCCGGCGCGTTCAGGATCAGAAGGGCGACGCCCTGCCAGACGAAAAGCATGGCAAGGGTGACGACGATGTCAGGCACCTTCGAGACGGTGATGAGCAAGCCGTTGATGGCGCCCATCGCCAGACCAAGAAGCAGGACGCCGGGGACGATCAGCACCGACTGGCCATCCGACGCGCCCTGCATCAGCACGGCCCCGGTAACGCTGGCGACGGCCATCATCGCCGCGATGGAGAGGTCGATGCCGCCGGCAAGGACAACGATGGCCATGCCCACTGTGGCCAGCGCGAACGGCAGGGCGGCACGGGCCAGGCTGTCGAGGCCCGAGGCGCCGAAGTCGGGCTGGATCAGCTTGGTGGTCACAAGAAGGACAGCGAGGAGGACGGCGAGGCCCAGAGTCCAGGTGTTGGCATCGATCCAGCGCTTCATGGCCTGGCTCCGTCGCGCAGGGATCGGGCCCGTTTCACATCGAGCGCCTTGCGGCGCATTCCTTTTGTCTCGCCGCCTTGCATGAAGGATGCAAAGCGGCTCGGGCGCGACATGGTTTGCCCGGACCCGTGGCGCAGACCCCGGCGCGCCTCAGGCGGGAATATTTGCGAAAATGTGAAAGGGCGGACGGCGTCGGTGATCTTGCGAGGATGCTTTGTCCCGATCTGCGGACGACGATGGGTGCGGCACGTCCGCATGGGTGGACGCGGGCTTAGCCTGGCCGACCGGCAGTCGGATGCCAACAAGTTCCGGTCTTCGCCCCCGGCAGGAGGCGACATGGAGGAACGGGCTGTCATGCCGGGGCCTTCTCGGTCAGCCCGTAGGCCGCGCGCATCAGGGTGGCCTCGTCGGCGTCCTTTGCGTCGATGATGTCCACCACCCGGCCGTTGAAGATCACTACCGCGCGGTCGCAGGCCAGCCGGATCTCGGCCAGTTCCGAGGTGTAGAAGAGGACCGCAGCCCCCTGGTCGGCGAGGTCGCGGACCAGCGCGTAGATCTGCCGCTTGGTGCGGATGTCGATGCCGCGCGTCGGGTCGAAGAGGAGGAGCGTCTGCACCCCCTTGGCGATCCAGCGGGCGATGGTGACCTTTTGCTGGTTGCCGCCCGAAAGCCTGCGCACCTCCCCCTGCGCGCGCGTGTCGATTTGCAAGGTTTCGATGGCGGCGTTGACCTTGGTGGCTTCCTCGCCCATCCCAATCGCACCCCAGTTCCGCAGGCGGGCCAGGAGCGGCACAGCGATATTCTCGCGGACCGAGCGGGACATCAAAAGCGCATGCGCCCGGTCGCCCGGCACCAGGGTGAGGCCAGCGGCGATTGCGTCGGCGGGGTGGGTGAAGGACTTGCGGTTCCCATCCACCTCGACCGTTCCGGCGCTGGGTTTGCGGTTGCCGGCAAGGACGTCAAACAACTCGTCCTGGCCCTGCCCTTCCAGCGCCACGACGCCAAGCACCTCGCCCTTGTGCAGATCGAAGGAGACGTCGGTCAGGCGGGTGCCGGTTTTCAGGCTTCGCACGCGAAGGCGTGGCATCTCGACGGGGACCGGCTTCACCGGGCGTACTTCGGCGGCCGCCGCAGCGACGGCTCCGCCAAGCATCATCTCGACGATGCGCTCCTCGATCCCCGGTTCGATCTTGACGTCGCCCACGGTGAGGCCATCGCGCAGCACGGTGGCGCGGTCGCAGATCGCGGCGATCTCGTTGAAGCGGTGCGAGACGTAGATCACGGACCGGCCCGCGTCGGCCTGGGTGCGGACGACCTTCAACACCCGGTCAACCAGGTCGGTCGGCAGGGCGGCAGTCAGTTCGTCGAGGAGGAGGACGTCAGGCTCCAGCGCGAGGGCGCGGGCGAGGTCGACGATGCGGAGGGAGGCAAGTGGGAGGGAGCGGATCATTTCGTCCGAGGAGAGGTCCGGCAGGCCAAGCTCGCTGATCCAATGGCGAAAGGGCTCCATTGGCGTGTCGCCAAGGCGCAGGTTGTCTGCGACCGAGAGGTCGGGGATCAGCGAGGGTTCCTGGTAGACCGGGACGAGGCCCCATTTGCGAGCACCCGCGGGGTTGGCGACGGTGCTGTCGCGGCCCTTGATGCGTACATGGCCTGCGTCGGGTTTGAGGACCCCGGTCAGGATCTTGACGAAGGTGGATTTTCCCGCGCCGTTTGCGCCCATCAGCGCGACGACCTGGCCGCGCCCGACCTGCAACGAGGCGTTCTTCAAGGCCTGAACTGCGCCAAAGCGCTTGGCGACACCTGTGGCGTCAAGGACGGCGGAATCCGGCATGGTCGGCTTTCGGACAAGGAAAGGCGACCCCCGGAGCAAGTCCGGGGGTCGGATTGGATCAGTCGGGCAGACTTATTCCCCTGGACCCTTGCAGGCGATGACCTGGTCCATCGTGTAGGTGGTCCAGCCCGGGATCGAGACCGACACCGGCCATTCCGGTGAGAGGTTCGGGTTCGCTGCGGCGGCGAGCTTGGCCTTGCCCTCGTCCGAGACGTTGTCCCAGAGTTCCGGGTTGACCAGCACGGTCTTTTCGGTCGGCATCTTGCCATCGAGGATCTGGATCGCCAAAGCGACACCCGCACCACCGACCGAGCCGGGGTTGGTGACGGCAGCACCCTGCAGGCCTTCGACCGAGGAAAGCTGGCCGACGAAGCCCGCGTTGTCCGCGCCCACGACCGGCACCATCGGCGCACCGCTTTCGACAAGCGCGTCGACAATCACGTTGTCGATGCCGCTGGTCCAGATGCCCTGGAACGGCACACCCGCCGCGATGATGTCGTTGATCTGCTGTTTGCCCTGGTCCTGCTGCCAGCCGGTGAAGACCTCTTGTGCGACGGTCACGTCCGGGAACTCGGCCATCGCGCGCTTGAAGCCCTTGTCGCGGTCGTTGTCAGCGCCCGCGCCAGCGGCACCGCGCATGTAGACCACGGCACCCTTGCCGCCCATCTGCTCGAAGAGCCACTTCGCGCCAAGGTAGGCGTATTCTTCCTGGTTGTTCGACAGGATATAGGCCGAAGGCTCGGTCACCGCCTGGTCGACGGCGACGACCACGATGCCGGCATCGGTTGCCTCCTTGATCGCCGCATTGATACCCTCGGCGTTCGAGGGGTTGACGACGATGGCGTTGACACCGGCCTGGATCAGGTTGCGGATGTCCTCAAGCTGGCCCGCGGCATCGGTGTTGCGGTGGGCGATGTTCAAGGACTCGACCTTGCCCGAGGCCAGCGCCTCGGCCTTCATCGCGCAGACCATCTGCTCGCGCCAGCCGTTGCCCTGAACGGTGTTCGAGATGCCGATCTTGTAGCCCTCGGCTTGCGCCATTCCGGCCAGGCCCAATGCCATCGCGGTTCCAAGAAGCAGTCGTTTCATGGTGATCCTCCCAGATCGTTGGTAATGGTCTTTACTTGACGTAGGGGCGCAGGATGTCCCGAGCCAGGGCGAAGCCGCGTTTGATTCTATCGTCAGAGCCTTCGAAGTCGCGGTCCTCGTGTTCGATGATGATGGGGCCATCGTAGCCCGCGCGATAGAGGGTGGCGAAGAAATCTTGCCAGTCCACTTCGCCAAGGCCGGGCATCCGCGGGATCTGCCAGCCCATCCCCGCCGACAGGATGCCGTGGTCGTAAAGCCCGTCTCGGTCGATCATCAGGTCCTTGGCGTGGACGTGGACCATGCGCGAACCGAATTCGCGGACGAAGCGGTTCGCGTCGATCATCTGCCAGACCAGATGGGAAGGGTCGTAGTTCATGCCGACCGCATCGCCCCAGGTGTCGAAGATGCGCCGCCAGATGCGGGGGGCATAGGCAATGTTGTGCCCGCCCGGCCATTCGTCGTGGCTGAAGATCATCGGGCAGTTCTCGAAGGCCAGCGTCACGCCGCTGGCTTTCGCGTGGGCGACGATGGGCGCGAAGACTTCCGTGGCGCGGGTCCAGTTCTGGTCCACCGTAAGGCTGCGGTCGCCGCCGACGAAGCTGTTGACAACCTTGACGCCCATCAGGCTGGCCGCCGTGATGACCTTCTTCAGGTGAGACGTCACAGCATCGCGGTAGGCGGCGTCGGCGTGCAGCGGGTTCGGATAGTAGCCAAGCCCGGAGACCCTCAGCCCCTTGGCTTGGACCATCCCCATGATTTCCGACCCGCGAGAGGCGGTCATGTCCTCGATCGGCAGGTGCGCGGTCCCGGCGTAGCGGCGCTTTTCGCCGCCGGCTTGCGGCCAGCAGGCGATTTCCAGCGCCTCGAACCCGGCGCTGGCGGCGTAGTCGGCCACTGCTTCCAGGGGCGTGTCGGCGAAGGGTGCGGTCAGGATACCTAGCTGCATCTGTCTTATCCCACGTTGGTCCAGGTGCCGCTGGCGGCGCTGGCCAGCACCGCATCGCAGAAGAGCATCTCGTAATGGCCGTCGTCGAAGGTGGCCCAGGTGGAGTCCGCCCCCCTGCCCCCACGTGCGACGTCGCGGTAGACCTGGGTGAAGAAGGCGGCCCAGGTGTCGGCGAAACCTTCGGGGTGGCCGCCGGGCATAAAGGCGGCGGCGGCTCCGGTCGGGTTCATCAGCGACGGGTCGCGCAGAAGGATCTGGTTCGGGGCCTCGCGGTGGCCGATCCACAGGTCCTCGGGGTGTTCGGCGGACCAGGCGGCCGAGGCTTTGGAGCCGGAGATGTCCCAGCACAGAAGCCCGCGCCGTCCGTGGCTGATCTGGCTGGTGGACATCATCCCCCGCCCGCCGTTGGCATAGCGCAAAAGGATGGTCGCCGCGTCGTCGGTCTCGATCTTGCGGGTTTCGGTGGGGCCTTTGGTGGCGGTGAAGGTCTCGACCGGGCCGATGGGCTTCTGGCGTTCGGGGATGAAGGTCGCAAGCTCGGCCATGACCGAGAGCGGCTTCTGCCCGGTGACGAAGTTCGTCAGATCCACCCAATGCGTGCCGATGTCGCTGACCGAGCGCAGGGGTCCGCCCTCTGCCGCCTCCAGCCGCCAGTTCCAGTCGGTGTCATTGGCCAGCCAGTCCTGGTGGAAATGCCCGGTGATGAGGCGCAGATCACCAAGTTCCCCGGCTTTCACCATCCCGTGCGCGTGCTGGTTCAATGGATAGAAGCGCGTGTTGTAGCAGACTGCCGCGACCTTTCCGCTTGCCCGCGCCATGGCCACGATTTCGGCGGACTGGGCCGAGGTCATCGCCAGGGGCTTTTCGCAGATCACGTGTTTGCCCGCCGCCAGGATCGCCTTGACCTGCGGGTAATGCGCGACGTTAGGCGAGGTGACATGGACCATCTGCACCGCCGGATCGGCGAGAAGTTCATCCAGCGAGCCATAGGCCTTCGCCACGCCCAGCGCCCGCGCCCGGTCCGCGCCACGTGCCGCGCTGGAGCCAAGGACGCCGACGATCGGAATTCCCAAGCGCCGCAAGGTGGAGAGATGCACCGCGCCGATGAAGCCAGTGCCGACGACAGCCGCGCCGATCTGCGAAAGGTCAGACAACGGAATATCCCCCATCGATGGCCAGGCAGGTGCCGGTCATGAACCCTGCCGCCGAGGATGCCAGAAACAGCACCGGCCCGGTAATGTCCTCGGGCTGGCCCCAGCGCCCCATCGGGGTCCGCAGGTTGACCGCCGCGACATGCGCCGGATCGGTCCGGCTGCGCGCCGACTGCTGGGTGACGATGAAACCGGGAGCCACCGCGTTGACCCGAATTCCATCTGCCGCCCATGCGATCGCCAGCGACTTGGTCAATTGCACCACGGCGGCCTTGGAGGCCCCATAGGCCGGGTTCTTCGGGCTGCCGAACATCGCATACATCGAGGCGATGTTGATCAGCGCGCCTTTCGCCGCCTTCAATGGCGCGTGGAAGGCCTCGGCCATCCGGAAGGTGCCGGTCAGGTTGACGTTCACAACATGGGCGAAGAAGTCGGGGGCCATCTCCTCGCCCCGCGCGGTGATCGCGGCGCAGTTGACCAGCACATCAACCGTCTCGTGCCGCCCGGCATAGTCCTTCACTGCGGCGCCATCCGTAACATCAAGCTGCGTATAGGCGAAGCGTGCGGCATCTTCGGATGCTGGTTCAGCCTCCGCCCCGGTGATCTTCACCGCCGCACCGGCGTCCTGAAAGGCCCGTGCTATTGCCGCGCCGATGCCCGCCTTGCTGGCCCCGACCACGACCACCTCGGCCCCGGCGAAATCGAAGCGGCTGTGCATGACGGCGTCCTCCCGCCGCCATCCTTGGCCAAGAACCGAGTCGACGCAATGCAGTTTTCATTTTTCGAAAATTGATCGAACCGAACCGCGCGGCCCGGATCACCAGAAGAGCCGCGCCTCGTCGATTGCGGCATCGAGAAACGCGTTGGGGTCAGAGACCGGAGTCCAGCCCAGAAGCCGGCGCGCCTTGCTGTTGTCAAAGCGGGACAGGTGGCCGCGCGACAGCCAGTCCACCCGGCTGCTTGCCTTTGCCCCGCGGCGGCGCAGCATATGCCGCTTCAGGCCCTGTTTCGCCAGATCCGCGAGCCAGAGTTGGTTCAGGTTTGATCCCGTGACCGTGAGCCGGGCGCCGAGACGGCGGTGAATCGCGTCGAAATAGTCACGTGCGGTCAGGATCGGGTCGCCGACCAGGTTGAAATCCTGACCGGTCACATCGGCATCCATCATCGCGATTAGACCGTCCGAAACGTCATCGACCAGAACGAACGGGAGCAGATTGCGGCCATTGCCCCACAGTCGGACAGCGCCCGGACCATGCCAGCGCCCGATGCCCCAGTGTTGCAGTGGTCCGCCGTCGCCCAGAACAATGCCCGGCCGCGCGATGACCACAGGCACACCCACGTCGTTCTGGATCTCCAGGAGGCGTCGTTCGCATTCGGCCTTGGAGCGGGCATAGATGTTGCGGTCGTCCATGTCCGGAAGGCCGATCTCTTCGGTGATCACGTGGGAGGGGTCGGACATATCATACGACGCGATGGTGCCGGTATAGACCATCCGCCTGACTCCGGCCCGACGGGCCGCGCGCGAGGTGCGCAGCGCGACCGCGACGTCATTGTCCAACGCGTCTTGCCAGCTGGAGTCATTCGACCGCGCCAGGTTAAAGACGCAGTCGACGCCGGCCATGGCCGCGACGAGGGCATCTTCATCGTCCAGGGGAGCCGCGATGGTCTGGACGCGGTCACCCAGGTCGCCGAAGGGACCCGAGGAGCCACGCGACAGGACGCGAACCTGATGGCCGCGCGCGACCAGCCGGCGGGTCAGATTGCGGCCGATGAAGCCGGTTCCGCCGATGACCATGACCGGCGCGCCCGTCACCAGAAGCTTGGGTGGTTCCGGGTCGGGCAAGGCAGGTGCGGCGGGCAGTCGGGCAAGGGCGTCTTCGATGGCCTGCATGACGTTTCGCGCAGCTTCGGAGGTGAAGCGGCGGTCGGGAGCTGACTTGCGGACCCCGTCGTAGAATCCCGCGACCGTATTGCGAAAGCTGAGGCCATAGGGGCTTTTCTGGTTGAGGGACCGTCCCTGGACCCAGGCGTTCCGGACACCCTCCCGCAGGTGTGATACCGCAAGGCCAAGCTGTTTGCGCAAAGGGTTCAGCACCAACTCGGCGGTGTTGTCGCGGGTCACGGTCAGCGTATCGGCAGCGTAATCCAGGCGCGCGATCCCGGACGAGCCGCGCAGGGTAACGGTCCGGTCGTCGAAGGTCTCGACCAGGGACAGGGTTATGGTCACGTCGACCCGACCCGCCCGCGCCAGGATGCGCCAGCTTTGCGGTCTTTGCTCGCCGCCGGGAAGGTCGATCCATTGGCCCAGGCTGACAGTCTCGACCTCCAGCGGGCCGACCATATCTACCGCCAGCGAGAACGGATGCGGCCCAAGCTCCAAAAGGAGGTTCCGTACCTCGCGCATCAACCAGATTCCGTAAGGGCCGGACCGCAGCGGCGGAAGGGGAAGCGACCAGTTGACCTGCAGACTGGACACCAGCCCCAGTTCGCCTGCCGCCACGGCGTTTTGCAGACGCTGCCAGGATGGCAAGCCCAGGAAGTTGTGGCACACACCGAAGCTTTTTCGGTTTTTCTGGGCGGCCACAGTTATGGCGTCAAGGTCAAGGAGCGACAGCGTAACCGGCTTTTCCACCAGGACGTGCAGGCCCGAGTCCAGGCAGCGTACAGCCAGGGCCTTGTGGAGGGGCGGCGGCGTCAGGACATGCACCGCATCGCAGGCACCCGAGGCGATCAGGTCCTCCACGTCGGTAAAACAGGCGATGCCATAAGCGGAAGCCAGCTTGCGCGCCGCGGGCTCGGATCGGTCGCAGACCGCCGCCAGCTTCAGACCCGGCGTCGCGCGGACGGCGTCGGCATGCCACGAGGCGATGTAGCCGGCGCCCAAGAGGGCCACACGGATTTCGGGGGTCGGGGTCATCGGCGGTCCTGCTTGTATTCGATGATATGCATGTCTTTGCCGCTGCGACGGCGCAGGTAGTAGGTCAGCATCCCGAAGACGTTCGGAATCTTCGACAGTGTCAGCAACGCCACTTGGCTCAGAAGGCGTTGCTTTACCGGGGCACGGAGGGCGTAGCTTTGCAGGGTCCGCAGGAAGGACAGCAGGTAGGCCAGCGCCACGGCCAGGGACAGCCAGGGCCAGATCACCAGACCGGTCAGGAAGAGCAGTGGGAGGACCAAGCCGTAGAGCCAGCCCCGAAGGCGTTCGCGTCGGAAATGCTCGGGGTGGAGGTGGCCGACCTGCGCAAAGCCGTGGCCGTCGCGTGTGCTGCGCCGCCACCAGGCCGAAAAGTCCTTCATCGCGGCGTCGTGCCAGGTCATCTGAACCGGCAAACGCTCGAGCTCCCAGCGCTGTTTGCCAAGGCGGAGGCAGAAATCGTCGTCCTCGGCGGCGATCACCTGAGGATTGAATCCGCCAATCTCACGGAAGGCCGCGCTACGCACCATCATATCACCGCCACAGGTGCGGATCGGTCCGGCAGGGCGCAGCCAGTCGGCCTGAAAGAGGCTGTTGTAAACAGTCGCCTCCGGAAACATCTCGGACCGCCAGCCAGTGACGAGGCCGAGGCCGGGGTTCGACGCCATATGCGCCCGCCCGGACCGAAGCCATTCGGCTTCGAGTCGACAATCCCCGTCTACGAACTGCACCAGATCCGGTAGCCCCCCATCCCCGGCCAGCGCGTCAAATCCGGCATTGCGGGCGCGCGCGGCCGTGAAAGGCCGGTTGCGGTTAAGCTCGACCACGGTCACCCCGAGTGACCTCGCAAACTCGACGCTGTCGTCGGAGGACCCACTGTCGACATAGACAACCCGGTCGCAGTGCGGCACCAGGGACCGAAGGCAATTCTTCAGGCGCTCGCCTTCATTGCGCCCGATTGCAACGGCACCGAGGGTCGGCTGGCTCATGCTATTCCTTGTGCCTTGCGGCCAATGACGTTCGTTTTTTTCGGTCTTATCCCGAGCTCTTATGGCCATACAATGGCTGAGCCGCTAGCGAAAGTCCGCAAAAGCCCGCGTCCAATTCCAAGCGCGCATCACCCCTCACACTGTCCGGGTTTCAGCCGAAGCCAGGCTGCGTCCCAAACCTACGATCATCGCCTGAGCGACGACCATCGCCGGCACCTGGCTGCGAAAATGCCCGAGCCGCGCCTCATTGACGTACAAGACATGTGTCGCCAGACCCGCCACCGGGCTGAGGGCATTGTCGGTGATTGCCAGCACTCGGTGGCCTCGCCCCAATGCCATGCGGACGATCTCGATCGTCTCGGGCGTGTAGTCGTCGAAGGTCATCGCAAGAAGGGTATCGCCCGGCCCCATCGCCGCCACTTGCATCGCCCGCATCGCACCGATGTTGTCGATCATCTGCGCCCGCCGCCCGATGCTGCCCAAGCCATAGACCGTATAGGCACCCAAGCCAAAGGCGCCCCGTGCTGCTGCGACATGGACGACATCGGTTGTCGAAAGCACCTTCACGCAGGCGGCCAACTGGTCTCGGTCCAACGCCTCCTCGATGCGCAGGAGGGATTGAACGGCTGCCTGCACAAAGCTGCCGAAGACCAGGCCCGGCTGGTCCAGATCACCATCAGCCACTCCAGACAGTCGCTCGGCATAGGGCAGTCGGGGCCCCAGCAGCCGCTCGCGGAACACCAGTTGCAGGTCGGAAAAGCCCTGGAACCCCAGTTCTTTCGCAAATCGGGTGATCGTGGCTGGCGGAACATGCGCCAGTTCCGCCAGCCGCACGAGAGTGGACACGGCCACTTCCTCCGGATGGTTCAGAAAAAACTGCGCCACCTGGCTCAGACGCTTCGACAACCGACCCGAGCGCGCCACCAGCGCCGCCCTCAGAGCCTCGAAGTCGCGCGGAGGAGTCAGATCGGTCATGCTCAAAGCGCCCCTGTCACCTTCTGCTCCAGATCGACGATCGCCCCGCTCATCGGGATCGAGGCGTCCGAGAGCAGGAACACGGCCAGACGCGCGGCTTCCTCGGCGGTCAGCAGACGCCCAAGGGGCTGTGCGGCGGCGGCCGCTTCCAGCCAATCCTCGCCCCTTCCCAGAATCTCGGCCTGCATCTTGTGTTCCGCTGCGGTCGCGACCCAGCCGAGGTTGATGCCGTTCACCCGAATCCGGTCCGCCATAAGCGCCTGCGCTGCGTTCTTCGTCAGGGTCAGCATCGCGCCCTTGGTGCTGGCGTAGATGGCAAGTTCGGGGATACCGCAGTAAGCGTTCATCGACAGGATGTTCACGATCGATCCCGCCGATTTGCGCAGTTTCATGTCGGCAATGGCGGCCTGCATCAGCAGGAACCCGGCGCGACCGTTGATCGCGAAAAGTTCGTCCCAAAGGGCTGCGGTTCCCGTCTCCACCGAGCCTCGCGTGGTCAGTCCCGCCGCATTCACAAGGCCGTCGATGCGCCCGAAACGGGCCGCTGCCGCATCGGCGATTCGTTGGGGGGCTGCAGGATCCGCAAGATCGGCGATGGACGTTGCGACGGGGACAGACATTTCTTCTGCCACCCGGCGTAAACCACCTTCGTCCCGGTCGGTCAGGTGCAAAGCGCCAACACCTTCGTAGGACAAGAGTCGGGCAATGGCCGCGCCAATCCCGCTGGCCGCACCGGTCACCACGATCACCTGACGTGTAAGCCCAAGATCCATCCGCCACCCCCCGACCGGACGCACCGGCAAGCCTATCGTGACGTCCCGGCCCGGTTCAGGGAAGTCCCTCAATGAAGCTGTCGATTTTGATCCTGCACGCCAAGCGCCCGGACGGCACAGCACGGCCAGGAAAGGCCGAACTGCGGGCTCGAAATGTCTTGTGGAAAATGCGGGAACCAAACCGTCGCGTGGCCGTCATACCTGTGGGCAAGAGTTGTCCCCGCTGAGAAAATTCCAAGGAGGATGAAGGTATGATCTCGAAAAGCCTCTGGGCTATCGGCCTTGTCGCTGTGCCCTTTGCCGCGCATGCTCAAACAGAAATCTCGTGGTGGCACGCGATGACCGGTGCGAATGCCGAAGTTGTCGAAAAGATCGCCAACGACTTCAACGCATCGCAAAGCGATTACACCATCATGCCGGTCTTCAAGGGCACCTATCCTGAAACGCTGAACGCAGGCATTGCCGCATTCCGCGCCGGGCAGGCTCCGGACATCATCCAGGTATTTGACGTCGGAACAGGCGTGATGATGGGCGCAGAGGGCGCTATCAAGCCGGTGGCAGAGTTGCTGAGCGAGAACGGGCAAAGCTTCGACAAGAGCCAGTACCTTCCCGGAATCGCCGCCTACTATTCCAATCCGGCAGGCGAGATGCTGTCCTTTCCGTACAATTCCTCGTCGCCCATCCTGTATTACAACAAGGACATCTTCCAGAAGGCGGGCCTTGATGTCGAAAGTCCGCCCACGACCTGGGACGAAGTCTGGACCGCCGCGCGCCAGATCAAGGAAACCGGGGCGGCCACCTGCGGCTATACCTCGACCTGGCTGACCTGGATCCATACCGAGAATTTTGCGGCCTGGAACAATACGCCCTGGGGGACCAACGAGAACGGCCTTTCCGGCATACCCGAGTTGAAGGTCGACAGTGAACCGTTCGTGAAACACTTCCAGGCGCTGGCCGACCTGGCGAAGGAGGGTGTATTCGTCTACGGGGGTCGCACCTCGGAGGCGAAGCAGAACTTCACCTCGGGCGAATGTGGCATTCTCACCGAAAGCTCGGGCGGGCTGGGCGACATCATCAAGGCCGGCATCAACTACGGTATCGGCCAGCTGCCCTATGACGCCACGATCGAAGGCGCGCCGCAGAACACCATTCCGGGTGGGGCGTCGCTGTGGGTGATGGGCGGCAAGTCGGACGAGACATACAAGGGGGTCGCGGCCTTCTTCAACTACCTCTCGCAGACCGAGGTGCAGCAGTTCCTGCACGAACAGTCGGGGTATCTGCCGGTGACGATGGCAGCCTACGAGGCATCGAAGGCATCGGGCTTTTACGAGAAGAACCCCGCGCGTGAGGTTCCCATCACCCAGATGCTGGGCAAAGCACCGACCGAAAACTCGAAGGGCGTGCGCGCACCGAATCTGCCGCAGATCCGCGACATGCTGAACGAGGAGTTCGAGAAGATGCTCGCCGGTCAGCAGGACGCCGCCACGACGATGAAGGCAGCGGTCGAACGCGGAAATGCCGCTATCCGGGACGCCGCAGGCGGCTGACGGCCGGTTCCAGAGTTGCGCTGCGGGCCGACAGGGTCCGCAGCGCCCTTCCGCATCTCCGCGACGCAAGGGGACCCTGAATGCGCCGGACGGTCTTTCCGCACAAGCTTTTGCCGTGGCTCCTGCTTGCCCCGCAGCTTGCGATCACGATGATCTTCTTTTACTGGCCGGCCGCCCAGGCCTTTCGGCAATCGGTCCTCAAGGAAGACCCTTTCGGTCTGTCCAGCACCTTCGTGGGGCTCGCGAACTTCCGCAAGGTTCTCAGCGATCCGAGCTACCTGAATGCGTTGCAGGTGACGGTGGTCTTTTCGCTTCTGGTTGCCTTCGGAGCCTTGGCAATAGCCCTTTTTCTGGCAGTGCAGGCCGAAAAGATCATTCGCGGCAAAGGGTTCTATCGGACGCTGATGATCTGGCCCTATGCCGTCGCCCCCGCGATTGCCGGGATGCTGTGGCTTTTCATGTTCAATCCATCCTTCGGCACCCTGGCCTGGCCGCTTCGGCAGCTGGGCATCGCCTGGAACCCGCTTTTGGACGGAAGCGACGCGATGGCTCTGGTGGTTGCCGCAGCGACCTGGAAGCAGATCAGCTACAACTTCCTGTTCTTTGTCGCCGGTCTGCAAGCCATCCCAAGATCGCTTCTCGAAGCAGCCTCGATCGACGGGGCCAGCCGCCGACACGCGTTCTGGACCATGGTCTTTCCGCTGCTGGCGCCCACCACCTTCTTTCTTCTGGTCGTGAACACGGTCTATGCCCTGTTCGATACCTTCGGAATCATCCATGCAGTGACCGGAGGCGGACCCGGCAAGTCTACCGAGACGCTGGTCTACAAGGTCTACAACGACGGCTTTGTGAACCTGATCATGGGGGACTCTGCAGCGCAGTCGGTGATCCTGATGGTGATCGTAATCGCCCTGACCGCGTTCCAGTTCCGCTTCATTGAACGGCGGGTACATTATGCATGACGGCGCGCAAAGCCCGATGGCCGCGTCGGGCCTGTCCCGTACGATGGCGCACTTCTGGATGATCCTCGGCGTGGTCATTGTCGCTTTCCCGATCTACTATGTCTTCATCGCGTCGACCCATTCGGTGCAGACGATCCTGCGCCCCCCCCTGCCGCTTCTCCCTGGCCCAGAGGCTGCCGAAAACTACGGTGACGCCTTTTCGGGCGGCATCGGTCGGATCGGCGGAGTCAGTCTCTGGCGGCTGCTGGGCAATACGACACTGATCGCGATGGGGATCGCACTGGGCAAGATCGCCATCTCGATGGCCTCGGCCTATGCAATCGTCTTCTTCCGCTTCCCCTTCCGGATGGCCTGCTTCTGGCTGATCTTCATCACCCTGATGCTGCCGGTCGAGGTGCGCATCCAGCCGACCTACAAGGTGATGGTAGACCTTGGCCTGATCGACACCTATGCCGGGCTGATCCTGCCCCTGATCGCTTCGGCCACCGCGACGCTTCTCTTCCGACAATTCTTCATGACCATTCCGGACGAGCTTCTGGAGGCGGCCCGCGTCGATGGCGCCGGACCGTGGCGGTTCTTCAAGGACATCCTGTGGCCCCTGTCGCTGACCAATGTCGCGGCGATCTTCGTGATCCAGTTCATCTACGGCTGGACCCAGTACCTGTGGCCACTTCTGGTCACGAACTCCAATGAAATGAACACCATCGTCATTGCGTTGAAAAAGATGATCTCTTTCGCCGATGCCGATACCCCCTGGAACCTGGTGATGGTCACCTCGGTGCTGGCCATCCTTCCGCCTATTCTGGTGGTTGTGCTGATGCAGCGCTGGTTCGTGAAGGGCCTTGTCGAGACGGAGAAGTGAATGGCGCGCATCCAGCTGCAAGACGTTAGGAAAAGTTATGCCGGACAGGAGGTCATCCACGGCATCACCATGGACATCACCAACGGCGAGTTCGTGGTGATCGTCGGGCCATCGGGCTGCGGCAAGTCCACGCTTTTGCGGATGGTCGCGGGTCTGGAAGAAATCACTTCCGGCACCATTTCGATCGGCGAACGGGTGGTCAACGATCTGGAACCGCGCGAGCGGGACGTCGCAATGGTGTTCCAGAACTATGCGCTCTATCCCCACATGACCGTACGGGACAACATGGCGTACGGCCTGAAGATTGCTGGGATGCCCAAGCCTGATATCGACGCCGCCGTTGCAAAGGCGGCAGCGATGCTGGAGCTTGAACCCTACCTTGACCGCAAGCCGCGCAATCTCTCGGGCGGACAGCGGCAGCGGGTCGCAATGGGCCGCGCGCTGGTGCGCGAACCGGCTGCCTTCCTGCTGGATGAACCGCTGTCCAACCTGGACGCCAAGTTACGGGTCCAGATGCGTCTGCAGATCCGAGAGTTGCACCAGCGCACCGGCCAGACCACGCTTTATGTGACGCATGATCAGGTGGAAGCCATGACGCTTGCAGACCGGTTGATCGTGATGGAAAAAGGTGTTGCGCAGCAGATTGCCACCCCCCACGAAGTCTACTCGCAGCCCGCGACCGAATTCGTCGGAGGGTTCATCGGATCTCCGGCGATGAACATCTTCGACGTGCAGAGCTTGAACGGAACCATCGTGCTGCCGGGCGGGCACCATGTGGCCGTCGCAGACCCGCCCCCTGGGGGAGACCTGCGCCTTGGCTTGCGGCCAGAGGATATGGAGATCGCGCCGGAAGCTGCGAACACTTTCCCGGTCCGATTGCGGTCCGTAGAGTGGCTGGGAGCGGATGCCTTCGGATATGGCGAAATCGGGAACTCCAACGCTTTGGTAACCTTGCGGCTGGCGGGAAACACCCGTGCCGCGCGAGATGATCTCCTTCACGTCGCCTTGCCGCGCGATCGGCTGCATTTCTTCTCGAAAGAAACCGGACGGCGCGTTTGATGCACAGCCAGCCGGTGGCCCAGGGCGGATTGACTGTGGATCGGCCAGGTCATCCGTCTCTGTGCAAAGGGCAGATGGCCACTTCGCATCCCTCCGCCGGCCGCGCCCGGCCCCAATGGGCTGCTTCGCCAGCGCCGGTGAATACCTCCGCAAATAGAAGAATTTTCAGAACAAATTTCTTGCTGCAAAGGCAACTCTTTATGGTCCGTCCCCAAGAGACCGTACCGCAAACGGGGGAAACAATGACCGAAGACATGCTCCACGTCATGGAATGGCACAACGGGGACAAGGACTATTCGCCCTTCTCCGACGCCGAGATGAAGCGCCGTCAGGACGATGTCCGCGGGTGGATGGCAAAGAACAACGTCGATGCGGCGCTGTTTACCAGTTACCACTGCATCAACTACTATTCCGGCTGGCTCTACTGCTATTTTGGCCGCAAGTACGGCATGGTCATCACGCAGGACGCAGCCACTACCATCTCGGCCGGGATCGACGGTGGCCAACCTTGGCGGCGCAGCTTCGGCAGCAACATCACCTACACCGACTGGCGGCGCGACAACTTCTACCGGGCGGTGCGCCAGCTGACCCCGGGCGTCAAGCGGCTGGGGATCGAGTTCGACCACGTGCACCTCGACTACCGCAAGGCGCTGGAAGCTGCCCTGCCGGGGGTGGAATTCGTCGACATCGCGCAGCCCTCGATGTGGATGCGCTCGATCAAGTCGGCCGAGGAACACAAGCTGATCCGCACCGGCGCGCGCATCTGCGACGTGGGCGGCTGGGCGGTGGCGGGCGCTGTCAAGGCGGGGGTGCCCGAGCACGAGGTTGCCATCGCCGGGACCAACGCGATGATCCGCGAGATCGCCAATTCTTTCCCCTTCGTCGAGTTGATGGACACATGGACCTGGTTCCAGTCGGGCATCAACACCGATGGGGCGCACAACCCGGTGACGAACAGGAAGGTCCAGTCCGGGGATATCCTGTCGTTGAACACCTTCCCGATGATCTTCGGATACTACACCGCGCTGGAACGCACGCTCTTTTGCGATCATGTCGATGATGCGAGCCTGGACATCTGGGAAAAGAATGTCGCCGTCCACCGCCGCGGGCTGGAGTTGATCAAGCCCGGTGCCAAGTGCAACGAGATCGCGCTGGAGTTGAACGACATGTACCGGCAGTGGGACCTGCTGAAATACCGCAGCTTCGGCTACGGCCATTCCTTCGGGGTCCTGTCGCATTATTACGGGCGCGAGGCCGGGGTGGAACTGCGCGAGGATATCGCAACAGAGTTGCAGCCCGGCATGGTGGTTTCGATGGAGCCGATGGTCATGCTGCCCGAAGGCACGCCGGGGGCAGGTGGCTACCGCGAGCACGACATCCTGATCGTGACCGAAGACGGGGCCGAGAACATCACCGGCTTCCCCTTCGGACCCGAGCACAACATCATCCGGAACTGATCCTTCCAGGACCAGTGCAAAGGGGTCGGACCATCCGGCCCCTTTTGCATCACGGGACCACGGGACAAAAGAAATGGGGGGCCGAAGCCCCCAAGGTCACCAGGAAGAAGGGAAGTTCAGCCGAACTCGGCCCGCAGCGCGCCGATGATGCCCGTGGTGCAGACCTCCAGCAGGATATGGCCCTTCTCGACCGATGCCTCCTTGGGAGAGGAGAGCGTGCCGGAACCGGGCGTCCATTCCGGCTTGACCGGGTAGACGTCATAGGGCGGGAAGGTGGCAGGGGGATGGTCCACTGCGCGATCGAGGTGGACGTGCTCGGGATGCAGGGCCAGCATCAGCGAGGTTTCAAGGACCCCACCATGTTCGACATCCCAGCCGGGGAAGCCGCCGGGGTAAAGCTTTGCAATGGCCTCCTTGTGGACGAAATCCCAGTACGACAGGACGACGACCTTGAGGTCGGTGATCCCGTCCCAGCGGAGTTCCCGCAGGGCAAGGTCGATGCCTTCGATGATGAACCACGAGTTCTCGAAATGTCCGTTCACCAGACAGATCTTGCGCACTCCGTGGCGGGCGAATTCCTTGACCACATCCTTCAGTGCCGCGACCAGCGTTGCCCCGTCCAGGCTGGTGGTGCCGGGCAGATGGTTTCCACCGCCCGACTTCTGGTGCGACTTGTAGCCGTAGGTGAAGGGGGGGGCGACCAGCGCGCCGATCTCCAGCGCGACGCGGCGGGCGAATTCGGTGGGCAGGAGGACGTCGACATGCAGCGGCATGTGGTGGCCGTGCTGCTCCATCGACCCGATCGGGATCAGGATTGGCGTTTGCCCGCCCTGCACGGCGGCAGCGTAGTCGGGCCATGTCAGTTCCGAAGCGAAGGCGGTGGTGTGTTTCATGAGCCGAACCTGCAAAGGGAATGGCGAAAAACTACGTTGCCTGGAGTGCATAAGGAAAATATATAGTCTCAATGGTTCCATTGGCGGGGCAAATGCAATGGCACTTCTGACCAACCTTCCGACCGACCTTCTGCGCACCTTCATTGCAGTGGTAGAACTGGGCGGGCATTCCAAGGCCGGGGCGGTGCTGGGGCGCAGCCAGCCCGCCATCTCTCTGCAGATCCGACGGCTGGAAGAGCTCGTCCGCACGCCGCTCTTGATGCAGGAAGGCAGGGCAATCCACCCGACTCCGGCGGGCGAGGCGCTCTTGTCTTACGCGCGCGAGATGGTGCGGGTGAACGATGAGGCGGTGCGCTACTTCCACCGGTCGGACATGACCGGGGTGCTGCGCATCGGCCTGCCCACCGATTACGCCGTGGCCTTCCTGCAAGGCACGCTGACGACCTTTCTGCAGCATCATCCGGACGTGGACCTGGAAATCTATTGCGACCTCAGCCGCGAACTGCACCAGCACCTGCGGTCCGACAATTTGGACATCATCGTTGCAACCATGCCGACGGCGCGGATGCCCTACCTGTCGCGGTCCTGGATCGAACAGCCGATCTGGGCCGCCGCCCAAAATCTGGCTCTGCGCCAGGACCGGCCGATCCCGCTGGGCGCGCATCTGGAAGGCTGCGACTACCGCTCGCGCATGGTCGACGCGCTGGATGCGGCCGGGAGGCGTTGGCGGATCGTTTACACCGGGCCCGGAATCTCGGGCCTGCAGAATGCCGTTCTGAACAGCTTCTGCATCACGGCGCTGACGCGGGCGACAATGCTGCCGGGAATGCGCGAGCTGGCCGCGGCGGACGGGCTGCCAAGCCTTGAACCCTTGCGCGTCGGCCTGTTCTACAAGCACCCCCGCCTGTCGCCTGCAGGCCTGCAATTGGTGAGTGACCTTGTCGCCAGTCTGGAAAGCGTCGGGTCGGGGATCACGCCGTTGCCAAACTGATCAAGACGCAGGCAGGGATAACGGGCGCTTATCAATGGATTTCAAGAACCGATTTTGTCTGACTGACACATTCTCTTAACGTCAGGTGAAGAAAACCGCGATCACAACGACAACAGGGAATGCGAAGATGACCAGGAACAATCCATTTGCGACAGGCCTGACGCGCCGTTCGCTGCTTGCTACCGGGGCCGCCGTTCTGGCCACCCCCATGCTGTCGCGCCGCGCTTTTGCCGCGCCGACGGAGCTGACAATGCTGGCCTGGTACGGCCATGCCGAGCCTGATATCGTTGCCGAGTTCGAGGCCGAGAACAACGTCAAGTTCATCCCGAAATACTATACCGGTGGCGACAACATGCTGGGGCTGATCTCGCAGTCGCCCGCCGGCACTTTCGACGTGATCCTGTCGGACGCCGAATATGTCCAGGCCCTGAACGCGGCCGGCTATGTCGAGGAACTGGACCCCGCAGACTATGCGCTGGACGAATATTTTCCCGAGTTCCAGCAGTTTCCAGGCAACTGGCAGGACGGCAAACTGTTTTCGCTGGTGACCCGCTTCGGCTTCCTCGGCGTGGCCTACAACACCGACGCCCTGACCGAAGCCGAAGCCGCCAACTACAATGTCTTCTGGGACCAGAAGCTGACCGGAAAGGTCGGGCACTTCGACTGGCACCTGCCGAACCTTGGCCAGCTGAGCCTTCTGAACGGCAACGCCAACCCCTATGACATCGACGAAGCCGCCTGGGGCGCGGTGCAGGAAAAGACCATGTCGCTTCGGCCGCAGATCGGTGGCTTCTTCGACTATGGCGGGACCTTCTCGTCCCTGAACGACGGGCAGATGCTGGCCTTCTGCGGCATTGGCGACTGGATCACGGGCGTCCTGGAAAAGTCCGGGGCAAAGGTGAAGTCGGTCATCCCCGAACAGGGCGGGCTGCAGTGGTCGGAGTGCTTCTCGATCGGCAAGGGCTCGGCCAAGGCGGACCTTGCGAAGAAGTGGATCCAGTACATCACCTCGGCCAAGGGTCAGGCGAAGTCCGCGCAGATGGCGGCCTATCCGGCACTGATCCCGAACGCGAAGGGCTGGGAGGTACTGCAGACCGAGAACCCGGATGAGGCCAAGCGTCAGGGCATGACCAAGGATGCCGGCAACGCGATGGACATGATCCGCGCGGGCCGCATCAAGTATCGCCAGTGGCCGGTCCAGCAGGATCTGGAGACCTGGAACGACTTCTGGTCGGAATACAAGGGCGCCTGAGCCTTGACGGTGCGGGCCGGGGAGGCGATCCCCCGGCCCGCAGTCCTTTGCAGGAGAGCGCCCGCCGATGCGACGCCCGATCACTCTTTACGGCCTGACCTTCTCGCTGCCGCTTCTGATCTGGCAGGTCCTGTTCTTCGTCTTCCCGCTTTTGTTCCTGGTCGCCCTGTCCTTCTGGACGGTCAAGAACTTCGTGATGTCGCCGGATTTCGACACGGTGAACTGGACCACGATGTATGGCCGCGCGGTGTTCTGGCAGGCCTACGGGAACACTCTGGCACTGGCTGTGACGGCTGCGGTGCTGACCAGCATCCTCGCCTTCCCGGCCTCTTACGCCATCGCGTTCAAGATGTCGGACACCGCCCGTCGCTGGGCGGTCTTCCTGATGGTGATCCCGTTCTTCACCAGCTACCTGGTTCGGATCTATTCCTGGCAGATCTTCCTGTCCGACAACGGGATCATCAACGTGATCCTGGGCTGGATCGGCCTAGGCCCCTACCAGATGCTGAACACCGTCGGTGCCACGATGATCGGCTATCTGACGCTGGCCTTCCCGCTGGTCGTCCTGCTGCAACTGTTCAGCCTGGTCTTCATCGACCGCACCCTGATCGAGGCCGCACACAACATGCGCTGCGGGCGGCTGCGGACGGTGTTCGAGGTTATCATCCCCTCGGCCCGCACCGGGTTGGTCATCGCGGCACTCTTCTGTTTCATCCTGGCCTTCGGTGATTTCGTCAGCCCGGTCTACCTGGGCGGGGGGGAGCCGACGACGCTGTCGATCCTGATCACCGACACCACGAAATCCGGCCAGCAATGGCCCCGCGCGGCGGTCATCGCGCTGACGATGATCAGCACGCTGATGGTCGTGGCCTTCGCCGCCGTGAAATTCGCCTACAAGGGGAAGTCCAAGTGATTGGGGGGAAGTCGAAATGAGCGGCTCTGCCGACCTGAACCGCAACCGGGCCGTCGATTGGGCCTTGGTCGTCTACGTCATCCTCGCCTATGCCTTCGTCTTCGCGCCCATCGCGGCCAGCTTCGTCTTCAGTTTCAACTCGGACCGTTTCCCGTCGATCCCGCTGGGCGAGTTCTCATTGGATTGGTACCGCGCGGTCGCCACCGACCCGCTGGTCTGGGAAGGCGCGCGCAACACGCTGGTCGTCGGGCTGATCGTGGGATTCGTCTCGACCGCGCTGGGCTTCGGGGCGGCCTATACCGACTACCGCTACAAGTTCGCGGGCAAGCAGGTCTACCTGGCGCTGGCGCTGCTGCCGCCGACGATCCCGGTGATCATCCTGGGCCTGGCGATGTTGGCCTACCTTTCCCGCATCAACCTGTCCGGCAACGCGTTGTCGGTCATCATCTCCCACGTCGTCGTCTGCGCCCCCTTCGCCATGGCGATCATCCGTCTGCGCCTCAGCCAGATGGACCCGGCTTTGGAGCCCGCCGCCTGGAACCTGGGCGCGTCGGAGTGGATGGCGATGCGCCATGTCATCGTGCCCTTCTGTGCGCCTGCAATCTTCGGCGCGCTCTTCATCACGATGGCCGTCAGCTTCGACGAGTTCGCCGTGGCCTGGTTCGTCTCGGGCCTGAACGAGACGCTGCCGGTCAAGGTCCTGGGCTTCCTGCAAGGCCAGGTCAGCCCGCGGATCAACGCGATCGGCACCTTCGTCTTCATCCTTTCCATGACGCTTGTGATCCTGGCGCAGCTTCTGCTGTCCGGTCGCGGCGCCAAGCCCGCCAAGGAGTAACCCATGAGCCGCGACACC
>JANOCQ010000217.1:0-2446 GCA_031412255.1 Paracoccaceae bacterium
CCACCAACCTCGGCCTGCCCTCGGCGGCGATCCAGGCGTTTCAGGGGATGCTGTTGTTCTTCCTTCTGGCCAGCGATGTGCTGACCAATTTCCGGGTCCGGCTATCAACCAAGGCGGAGGCGTGATGTTCGGCAGCATTGATCCGGCCCTTCTTCTGGCCTCGGTGATCGTGGCCTCGGTTCCGATCATCCTTGCGGCGATTGGCGAGCTGGTCGTCGAGAAGGCGGGCGTCCTCAACCTTGGGGTCGAGGGCATGATGATCATGGGCGCGATCTGCGGCTTTGTCGCCGCGGTGGAATCGGGAAGCCCGCTGGTGGGCTTTGTCGGCGGTGCGCTCGGGGCGGCGGCGCTGGCGCTGATCTTTGCGCTTCTGACGCAGTATCTCTTGACCAACCAGGTCGCGACGGGGCTGGCGCTGACGCTGTTCGGGCTGGGCCTGTCGTCGCTGATCGGGCAGGGCTATGTCGGGATCAAGCCGCCGGTGACCGGCGATGTGCCGTTCGGGCCGCTGGCCGAGATTCCGTTTCTGGGCACGGTGCTTTTCAGCCACGACTGGGTGGCCTACCTGTCGGTGGCGGTGGTGGCGGCGGTGTGGTGGGTGCTGCGCTCGACCCGGACGGGCCTTGTGCTGCGCGCGGTGGGCGAAAGCCATGACGCGGCGCATGCGCTGGGCTACAAGGTGACGCGGATCCGGGTTCTGGCGATCCTCTTCGGCGGGGCGATGGCGGGCCTTGGCGGCGCCTATCTCAGCCTCGTGCGGGTGCCGCAATGGACGGACGGGATCACGGCGGGCGCGGGGTGGATTGCGCTGGCGATCGTGGTCTTTGCCAGCTGGAAACCCTGGCGCGTCCTGGCGGGTGCCTACCTTTTCGGCGGGATCTCGGTATTGCAGCTGAACCTTCAGGCGGCGGGGTCGGCGATTCCGGTCGAATACTTGTCCATGGCACCATATCTGATAACGATCTTGGTGCTGGTCATCATGTCCTCAGGGCGTGGAAAAGCGGCATTGGCGGCTCCGGCCTGCCTGGGCCAGAACTTTCACGCCTCGCGCTGAGGTATCTTACGACGACTGACACACCGGGGCTGCTTCAGTCCCCATAAAGCAGGGAGACGATCATGAAACGCAGACATCTTCTGGCGACAGCGACGCTGGGCCTTGGCCTTGCCCTTGGCGGCGCGGCCTTTGCGGAAAGCCATGCCAAGACAAAGGCCTGCTTTGTCTATGTCGGGCCGATCGGCGACGGCGGCTGGACCTACCAGCACCACCAGGGTGCGCTGGCGGTGCAGGAAGAGTTCGGGGACAAGGTCGAGATCGCGTTTCAGGAAAACGTGCCGGAAGGTGCCGATGCCGAACGCGTGCTGACCCAGATGGCACTGTCGGGCTGCAACATCATCTTCACCACCTCGTTCGGCTACATGGACGCGACCAACGCCGTCGCGGCCAAGTTCCCCGACGTCAAGTTCGAGCATGCCACCGGCTACAAGCGCGAGCATCCCAATGTCTCTACCTACAACGCACGCTTTTACGAAGGCCGGGCGGTACAGGGGCATATCGCCGGCAAGATGACCAAGTCCAACAAGATCGGCTATATCGGGTCATTCCCGATCCCCGAGGTGATCATGGGGATCAACGCCTATTACCTGCACGCCAAGAAAGTGAACCCCGAGGTCGAGCTTTCGGTGGTCTGGGCCTTCACCTGGTTCGATCCGGCGAAAGAAGCCGATTCCGCCAAGGCGCTGATCGACCAGGGTGTGGACGTGATCGCGTCGCACACCGACTCGACCGCTCCCCTGGCAGAGGCGGCCAAGACGAATGGCGCGGTGATCGGTTTTGGCCAGGCGTCGGACATGACCGAATACAAGGACGGGCCGCGCGTGTCGTCGATCATCGACAACTGGGCGCCTTATTACATCAAGCGGATCAGTGCGTTGATGGACGGAACCTATGCCCAGGCCGATGCCTGGGAAGGCATTGCCGGCGGCGAAGTGGAAATCGGCGAGATCACCGATCTGGTGCCGGCAGACGTGAAGGCCGAAGCCGAAGCGATGCGCGACGCCATCGCGGCCGGAACCTATCATCCCTTCACCGGGCCGATCAACAAGCAGGACGGCTCGCCCTGGCTGGCTGAGGGAGCGACGGCCCCGGACGGTGATCTTCTGGGCATGGCTTTCTACGTCGAAGGCATCACCGGCGAGATCCCCAAGGGACACCGGCGAAGCGGGGGGTTTCGCACCCCCCGCGCCCCCGGCGGGATATTTGAAGACAGATGAAAGGGCATGGGAACCACCCGTGCCCTTTTTGAACGAAGGGCGGGGCGGGATGGACGCGGATTTTCTGATCATCGGCGGCGGGATTGCCGGGGTCTCGGCGGCGGCGCGTCTGTCGCATCTGGGGACGGTGACCCTTCTGGAGGCGGAAGCGGCGCTGGCGCATCACGCCTCGGGG
>JANOCQ010000218.1:0-2522 GCA_031412255.1 Paracoccaceae bacterium
ACCCGCGAATGTTCGAAGCCTGCGCCGATCCGAAAGCCATCGAGAGCCTGACCTGGGCCGCCTGCTATCTGACATCGGCCAAGCACCTCGACTTTTACTGGTCCTTCCTGACTGTCCTGCTTCTCCTAGCGATCACCGCCCCTGCCGCGCTTGGCATGGGCTTTATGGGAGCCACCGCAGCCCGGTCGCACATCCTTCCCTTGAGCTGGCTGGGCAGGATCTACATCTGGATGGTACGGGGCGTTCCGGACATCATCTTCTTCCTGTTCTTCGTCATCGCCCTGGACCAGGTCATCGAATACTCGAAGAGCCTGGTTGTCTGTAACGGCCACGTCTGGCCCTGGCAGGGGCTGGAGTTCCGCGTCTGCCCCGAAGCCAAAGTCCCGCTGGCCAAGTCATCGCCGTTCTGGCATCAGGCCTACGGTTTCATGCTGGCTGTCGTTACCTTTGCCATCGTCTTCGGCGCCTTTGTGGCCAACGTGATCTTCGGCGCGATGAACGCGGTGCCCCGTGCGCAATTGGAAACGGCCGAGGCCTACGGGATGAGCCGCCGTCAGGTGTTCCGCCGCATCCTGATCCCGCAGATGTGGGTCTATGCGCTGCCGGGGCTTGGGAACCTGTGGATGATCCTGATCAAGGCCACGCCCCTGCTGTTCCTCCTTGGCGTCAAGGACATCGTCTACTACGCCCGCGAATTGGGCGGGTCGAAGACCCAAGCCTATGAATACCCGCATGGCGACTGGCGGCTGTGGTATTTCCTGGGCCTGATGGTCTTCTACCTGGCCTTCACCCGCGTCTCCGAGATCGGCATATCGAAGCTGACACGCAAGCTGAGCCACGGCCAGGCGACGGCAGGCGGCGAAGCCCTGCGGAGGGCGGGCGCATGACCTGCTGGGAAACCATCCAGGCTTACGGCCTTCGCTCCATCGGGATCGGCGAAAACCTTCTTCCCCGGTCGGATTTCACGCTGTGCCAGCAGTTCACCCTGATCGGCTCGGGGATGCTGTGGAACATCTACTTCGGAGTGCTGGCGCTGGTGGCGGGATTCTTTCTGGCCAATGCCATCGCGCTGGCCCGAAATGCCCGCAACCCGCTGATCCGCAAGCCCGCCGAGTGGTACGTGTTCATCTTCCGTGGCTCGCCGCTCTTTATCCAGTTCTTCCTTGCCTACGAGGCTTTGGTCATGCTCCCCAAAGGCGGCGTGGATATTCTGGGCATCCACCTCAACACCGCCTGGACCACCCGGGCCTGGGCCGGGGCGCTTCTGGTCCTGTTCCTGAACACCGCTGCCTATTCCGCCGAAATCTTCCACGGCGCGCTGAAGTCGATCCCGAAAGGTGATCTTGAGGCCGCCGAGGCTTACGGCCTGAGCGGCTGGAAGAAGTTCATCCGGATCGAATGGCCGACCATGCTGCGGCTTGGGTGGCCGGCCTACACGAACGAGGCGATCTTCCTCTTCCACGCGACGACGCTTGTCTTCTTCAGCGGCTTCCCGGCCTTCGGGCATAAGGGTGACGCGCTCTATTACGCGAATTATTTCGCCGACAAGACCTTCAACCCCTTCATCCCCTATCCCATCGTCGCCTTCTATTTCGTCCTTCTCACCCTGGCCGTGACATTGTTCTACGGCCGGGTAAACAAGCACCTGAACCGGCACCTGCCCTCTAACATCCGCAGCAAAATTCGCTTGCGTCCGCAGCTGATCCGGTAGTAGGCTACTTTTGATCAAATTATTCGGGCACCCGCCCGGACCTTGCGTAGCGCCGGAACTGGCCCGCGGGGAGAGGAGATCGAAACAGGGGAAGGGCCAAGGGCATGGTCCGAACCTGCGCATGGGGCGGTCTTGCCGACAGGTTCGGCGGCTGCGCGCGCGGGGGCTGTGCCCTGACCGCATAACGACATGACGATGAAAGATTACCTTCGAAAGCACCCGGACGTCCGGACTATTCGCGTGGCCGCCGTCGATCTGAACGGTCAAGCGCGCGGCAAGCGCGTGCCCGCCCGCTTTGCCGACAACGTGGTCAAGAATGGCACGCGGTTTCCGTTCTCCGTCCTCAACCTCGACATCTGGGGCGAGGATATCGACGATAGCCCCCTGGTCTTTGAACAGGGTGATGCCGACGGCCTTCTGAAACCTACCGAACGCGGCTTCATGCCGATGCCCTGGCTTGAGGCGCCGACCGCACTGCTCCCGATCTGGATGTTTCGCGAGAACGGCACGCCCTACGAAGGCGACCCGCGCCACGCGCTGAACGCCGTGGTCCAGCGCTACAAGGCCAAGGGACTGACGCCCGTCTGCGCGATGGAGCTGGAGTTCTTCCTGATCGACGACAGCGGCAAGACCATGCAGGTCCCCGCCTCGCCCCGGTCAGGCAAGCGCCGGAAGGCCGCCGAGACATTGTCGATCCGCGCGCTGGATGCCTTCGACACCTTCTTCACCGACCTTTACGACGCCTGCGAGGCGATGGACATTCCGGCCGACACCACCACGTCGGAAACCGGCCTCGGACAGTTCGAGGTCA
>JANOCQ010000219.1:0-11105 GCA_031412255.1 Paracoccaceae bacterium
GGATCGCCCACCAGTTCCACCCGGTCGCCCTTCCGCGCGGCGACCCCGGCCAGAGAGGAGATCACCCCCTCCAGAAGCCCCCGCAGCTCCACCCGCTCTTTCGGCCGGACCCGCTCCTCCGCCTCGACCCGGGAAAGCTGCAGAAGATCGCGCACCAGCCGGTTCATCCGCCCCGCCTCGGCCTCCATGATGGACAGGAACATCTCCCGCGCCTTCGGATCGTCCTTCGCGGCGTGCCGGAGTGTCTCGATGAACCCCATCAGGGCCGTCAGCGGCGTGCGGAGCTCGTGGGAGACATTGGCCACGAAATCCCGCCGCATCTCTCCGGCCCGCTCCTCCTCGGTGATGTCGCGGAAGATGCAGAGCACGGAGTCCCCCTGCGCCGAGACGGTGACCTGATAGCTGGCCTCCTGCCCGTCGCGGCGGAGTGTCATGCGGGCGTCCCGTACCCCGCCGCCGCGCGCGACCTCGACGACGGCTTGCAGCACCAGGGGGGCGCGGACCGCCATCGCGGCGTGGCGCCCGGCCAGCCCCTCGCCGAACAGGGCCTCGGCGGGCGGGTTCAGGGCCAGGATCCGGTCGTCCTGCCGCAGCAGCATCGCCGGTAGCGGCAGTCCCGCCAGGAGTTGGTCAGGCTCCAGGGTTGTCATTTGCTCGACTTCTCCAGAACAATCGGCCCTCTGCCCTTGTCTTGCGCAGGAATACCAGTAAATTCCCGGTTGTATATGTAACGCGGTGCGGAACCGGCCTTTGCCCGGAAGAAGGGTCTGCCCCGGCGTAAGTCCATAAGACGACGAATTGGCGGCACCTCACGTATGAAGAGGTCGAGAATTGTCGCAGAAGTTGAGGTGCCTGGTGATCGGTATTCCGGAAGCCCGTGCCGCCGAGGGCAGCTTGCGGCCCGAGGAGTTCGCATCGATTGCCCTGGATGCCTTTGAAAGCCAGTTGCCGCTGCCAGCTTCGCTGGAGTTGGTGGTGACCCCACTCTTCTGCAAGACCTTCGACGCGCTCGAAATTATCGAAAAGCTGGGGGCCCAGGACTATTGCAAGATGTTGCGGGTCGTGGCACCAAAACTGCCCAACCGGCAGATCGTCCTTCGGGAACTGCGCAGCCATGCGGCCCGACAGGGCATCTCCATCGAACTGGTCGAGGAAGACTGACCCTGTCAAACGCGGGCCAAGCCAGTCCGGAACCGCCGGGCATTGGCCTGGTAACCGGCGGCCGAAGCGAGAAGCCTGGCCCGCGCTGTTTGGTCCAGCGCCCGCACAACCTTTCCGGGTGATCCCATCACCAGCGAGCCGTCCGGGATCTCTTTCCCTTCGGTGATCAGGGCGCAGGCGCCGATCAGGCAGCCGGCGCCGATCCGGGCGCCGTTCAGAACAGTCGCGCCCATTCCGATCAGGGTGCCGTCACCGATGGTGCAGCCGTGAAGCATGGCCTTGTGGCCGATGGTACAGTTCATGCCGATGATCAGCGGATAGCCCATGTCGGTGTGCAGGACCGCGTTTTCCTGCACATTGGTACCCGCGCCAACCCTGATCACTTCATTGTCGCCGCGCAAGACTGCGCCGAACCAGATCGAGGCGTCGGCTTCGACAACCACGTTGCCGACCAGGGTTGCTACGTCGGCCACCCAAGCCGAGGGGTCGATCTGTGGGGCGATACCGTCGAGCGCATAGATCATCGGGCTTCGAACTCCTCGTTCAGGGTGCGGACGAAGGCGGAAAGCTGCGGCTGACGCTCGCGCTTCAGCCGTTCTGCGGTCAGGACCGCCTTCAGACGCTCGAACGTCAGCTCAAGGTCATCGTTGACCAGAACATAGTCATACTCGGCCCAGTGGCTGATTTCATCACGGCTTTTGGCCATCCGTCCGGCGATGACTTCGTCGCTGTCCTGTGCGCGAGAGCGCAACCTTCGGTCCAACTCTGCGATCGACGGCGGCAGGATGAAGATGGACACGACGTCGCCGCGCATCGCCTGGGCAACCTGCTGACCGCCCTGCCAGTCGATATCGAAGACCGTGTCGGTGCCGGCCTCCATCGCCGCCTCGACGGGTGCACGCGGCGAGCCGTAGAAGTTTCCGAAGACTTCGGCATGTTCCAGCATCTGGCCCTGATTGACCATCGCCTGAAACTCTTCCCGGCTGCGGAAATAGTATTCGCGACCGTCCTCTTCGCCGGGCCGAGGTCTGCGCGTCGTTGCCGAGATCGAAAACCGCATCGTCGGGTCCCAGGCCATCAACATCCGGGATAGAGTCGATTTCCCTGCGCCCGAGGGCGAGGAGAGGATAAGAAGAAGCCCGCGCCGGATCATGCGTCATTCCACATTCTGGACCTGCTCGCGCATCTGATCGATCACGGTTTTCAGGTCAAGACCGATGCGGGTCAGCGCCAGAGACTGCGCCTTCGAGCAAAGGGTGTTCGCCTCGCGCATGAATTCCTGCATCAGGAAGTCCAGCTTGCGGCCCACGGCGTGTCCCTCGGCCAGGTGGGCGCGGGCGGCGGTGACATGAGCAGTCAGCCGGTCAAGTTCCTCGGTCACATCGGTCTTGACTGCAAGGAGAGCAAGTTCCTGAGCAAGCCGCGCGGGGTCCACCGTGTCCGACGCACCGAGAACCCGGGCCACGGCATCGCGCAGGGTGTCGGACTGGGTCACGGCACGGGTTGCGATTTCCTGCTGCGCCTCGGCGGTCAGCGCAGCGATGCGCTCAAGCTGGGCGGTCAGGACCGTGGCCAACGCCCGGCCCTCGGCCCCGCGCATCATGTGGAAATCGGCAAGAAGGGCCGGAAGGTCCGCCAGGAGCGCTTGGCGGAGGGAGGTTGTGTCCATCTCCTGGGCGGTGGAGTCGATCACCCCGCGCAGGGTCAGAACATCGGCCGAGGTGGGGTGGCGCAGAGTGACATGCGACGCCATTGCCGCTGCCTCGACCCGACCAAGTGCCGCAAGGGCGGCCGCCAGGGTCGCTTCGTTCAGCCGGAATGCGCCATCCTCGCGGCCTTCGTCCTGCGCGACCTTGAGCGTCATGCTGACATTTCCCCGGACGACCGATTTCTGGAGTTCGGTCCGCACGGCAGCCTCCAATCCGTCGATCCAGTCCGGCACCCGCAGGCGCAAGTCCAGGCCCTTGCCGTTGACGCCCCTCAGGTCCCAGGCCCAGCTATAGCCCGCCCCCGCGCCACGCCGGGCGGCAAAGCCTGTCATCGAGATCATGCGGTCCTTTCAGCGCCCGGAGCGCGGTATTTACCATTTGATTAGATTTTCGGCCGAATCTTCTCGATCCGCGCTATTTTCCCTTCATGGCGCGATGGGCGCTTTGCCCGCAAGGGCCGCGACGCCGGTGGTGGAGAGAATGATGAGCCTGAGCTTCCTTGACCGGTTCCGTCCGCAGCGCCCGCAACAGGCCTTGCTGGTGTTCGACGGATTGGCGCAGGTCCGCAGCTACTGGGAGGGCTTGCGCCGCGACGACACCTTGCCCCAGCGGTCCGCCATCGATCCGCGCGGGTTGAGCGGCGTCCTTGACCGGGTGTTTCTCGCCGAGCGGATCGGACGCGGCCTGGTCCAGGTGCGGATCGCGGGTTCAGGATTGGCGGATTTTGCCGGGATGGATGTCCGGGGCCTGCCCCTCAGCTGCCTCTTCGCGGTGGAGTCCCGGACCCAACTGGCCGTGACGATCGAGCGTGTCTTCACCGAACCTGCGGTGGCCGAAGTCGACCTCGGCTCGGACCGTGCGGCGGGAGGCGGGCTTGCGGCGCGACTACTACTTCTGCCGTTGGCTGATGAGGGCGGAACGAAGCTGATACTGGGGGCCATCAGCTTTGCTCCGGGGCCGACGGCGAGATGCAAATTCCAGATCCGCAGCTGGCGCGACGAGCGCTTGCTGCGGCCCCCACTCCCCCGGGCCGAGACGCCGACGGTTGAGCCGATCCGGCGCTTTGGCCATCTGTCTTTGGTGCATGACAGCGACTGAAGTGGGCGGCGGGCTGCCCCACCGCCCGAAGGTCTGTTGTCCGAGCCTTACAACGCCACGCGGCGTGCGGCTTCACGCTGCGAAGACAACTCTTCCGCCACCAGGAAGGCCAGTTCCAACGATTGCGAGGCGTTGAGACGCGGGTCGCAGGCGGTGTGGTAGCGATCCGCCAGGTTCTCGTCCGAAACCGCGCGCAGACCGCCGGTGCATTCGGTCACGTCCTGGCCGGTCATTTCGAAATGCACGCCGCCGGGAACTGTACCTTCGGCCTTGTGGATGGCGAAGAATTCGCGAACTTCCCGCAGAACGCTGTCGAAGGGCCGGGTCTTGTAGCCGGAGGGAGACTTGATCGTGTTGCCGTGCATCGGGTCGCAGGACCAGACGACGTTGGCACCTTCCTGCTGGACTGTCTTGATCAACCGCGGCAGATGGTCGCCGACCTTGCCGGCACCAAAGCGCGCAATCAGGGTCAGGCGACCGGCTTCGTTTTCGGGGTTCAGTTTGGCCATCAGAACCTTCAGGTCCTCGGCGGTGGTGGACGGACCGCACTTCAGACCGATCGGGTTCAGCACACCGCGGCAGAATTCGACATGCGCGCCGTCGGGCTGGCGGGTCCGGTCGCCGATCCAGATCATGTGTCCGGAGCCGGCAACGTTCTGGCCGGTGATCGAATCCACCCGGCACAGCGTCTCTTCGTATTCCAGAAGGAGGGCTTCGTGGCTGGTGTAGAAGTCCACGCGCGACAACTCGTTCGCGGTGTCGCTGTTCACGCCAGCCGCGTTCATGAAGTCCAGCGCGTCCGAGATCCGGTTCGCCATCTCGCGGTAGCGTTCGGCCTTGTCGTGCTCGGCAAAGCCCAGCGTCCAGGAATGGACGCGGTGGATGTCGGCAAAGCCGCCGGTCGAGAAGGCGCGCAGCAGGTTCAGGGACGCTGCGGCCTGGGTGTAGGCCTGCAGCATCCGGTTCGGATCGGCGACGCGGGCTTCTGGCGTCGGCTCGAAGCCGTTGATGATGTCGCCCTTGTAGGACGGCATCTCGACCCCGTTGATCACTTCGGTTGGCGCGGAACGCGGTTTGGCGAACTGGCCCGCCATGCGGCCCACCTTGATGACCGGAACCTTGGCGGCGTAGGTCAGGACAACGGCCATCTGCAGCATCACACGGAAGGTGTCGCGGATGTTGTCGGCAGAGAACTCGGCGAAGCTTTCGGCGCAGTCGCCCCCTTGCAAGAGGAAAGCCTTGCCCTCGGCCGCAAGCGCAAGCTGCTTCTTCAGGCGCCGCGCCTCACCGGCAAACACAAGCGGGGGATACTTGGAAAGCTGTGCCTCGACCGAGTTCAGGGTTGGCTGGTCGGGATAATCCGGCATCTGGATCCGCGGCTTCATGCGCCATGCCGTCTTCGTCCATCCCTTGGTCATCATGCTTCTCCGGTCGGCCCGTCCACATGCGGGGCAATCGGGCTGCGGTATACCCGTCCGTTTCCGCCTTTGCAAAGGGCGATTGGGCGTGAACCGGTGCTTTCAGGCCTTGCGGAGGCCCCGAATATGCGGTTCCTTGGCCCACAAACGACATGATCAGGTCGCAGACATGACGCTCGCGCCACGAAAAGCCACTCAGACCCAGAAGCCCGCCACAACGCGGCGCTTCGTTTTCCTGCTGCTGGACAAGTTCACGATGATCAGCTTTGCCGGGGCGATCGAGCCTTTGCGGCTGGCCAATCGCGTTGCGGGCGAGACGCTTTACACCTGGGTCCTGTGCGGCGAGGGGACCGAAAAGACCTGTTCCAACGGGGCGACGTTCCGTCTCGACAAAGGGCTGGAGGAGATGGACCGCGAGGACACGATCCTGGTCTGCGGCGGCATCGACGTCCAGCGCACCACGACCAAAGGTGTGGTCAGCTGGCTGCGGCGCGAGGCGCGGCGCGGCGTCACCATCGGCGGCATCTGCACCGGGGGGCATGCCTTGGCAAAAGCGGGGCTTCTGGACGGCAAGAAGGCGACGATCCATTGGGAAAACCAGGACGGTTTCGCCGAAGAATTTGAAGACGTGAAGCTGACGAAGTCGGTTTACGTGATGGACGGCAACCGGTGGACCACAGCCGGCGGGATTTCTTCGCTGGACCTCATGCTGAAGATCGTCGCCGCCGACCATGGTGAGGATCTTGCGAACACCGTGGCCGACCAGCTGATCTATTCAACCATCCGCACCGACCAGGACACGCAGCGCCTGTCGATCCCGACGCGGATCGGCGTGCGGCATCCGAAGCTGTCCCAGGTCATCCAGATGATGGAAGGCAACATTGAAGACCCGATGTCTCCCGCCGATCTGGCCGAGGAGGTGGGCATGTCGACCCGGCAGCTGGAGCGTCTCTTCCGCCGCTACCTGAACCGCAGTCCGAAGCGCTATTACATGGAACTGCGGTTGCAGAAAGCGCGGAACCTGCTGATGCAGACCGACATGAGCGTCATCAACGTGGCTCTGGCCTGCGGCTTTGCCTCGCCGTCGCACTTCTCCAAGTGCTACCGCAGCCACTACAGCACCACGCCTTACCGCGAACGTGGGACGCAAGGGATGCCAAGCATCATCCCGGTGCGCCTGTCGATTTAGTCGGTCGAGCGTGATGCAAGGCGATAAAGCGTCCCGCTACTTACCGAAAGGAACCAGATCGAACCGTCCGGGGCCTCGTTCACGTCACGCACCCGCCCGGTCTGCGGGGAGGCAATCCGCTCTTCCTCGTAACCCGTCTCTGCGGGGCTGTCGGGATCCAGGCGGCCTATGAAATCACTGTTCAGAGACCCAAAGAAGATGTCTCCACGCCATTCAGGGACCATCCTTCCAGAATAGACCATCAGGCCCGACGGAGCGATGGAGGGATCCCAATAATGCAGCGGCTGCTCCATCCCTTTCAGTTCCGAGCCGACCCCGATCGGGTCGCCGTTGTAGTTCAATCCGTAGCTTATCACAGGCCAACCGTAGTTGCGGCCCTGCTCAGGCGCGTTCAACTCGTCGCCGCCCTGAGCGCCATGTTCGACCGTCAGAAGACGACCTGCAAGGTCCAGCGCAGCGCCCTGGATATTGCGGTGACCAAGCGAAAACGCGCCCGCCAGCCAACCTTCCTGCAATATGGCCGGGCTTCCGTCGCGGTTGAGAAGGATGACTTTTCCAAGGGCCAGGTTTGGGTCCTGCGCCTCCATTCCGTCGGGACCGGTGCCCCGGTCGCCGGTCGTCAGAGCTATGGTTCCATCCGCCATCTCCACCAGGCGCGAGCCGAAATGGCGACCACCGGGAAAGGCATCGCCCAGGAAGATCGTCCGGAAATCCTCCAGCCGCGTTCCGTCCTGCGAAAGCAACCCCCTTCCCGCGGCAGTCGCGCCCCCGCCCGCAGCAGGGGCCGCAAAGCTGAGCCAGACCTCGCGGGTGGTTTCAAAATCCTGCGGCACCATCACATCGAGTAGCCCGCCCTGCCCCTTGGCAAATATTTCGGGCACACCGCCGATCTCTTGCGCAACGCCGTCGCGGGTCAGAAGAAGGCGGCCCTCCCGTTCGGTGACAAGGACTTCCCCATCTGGAAGGAACTCGAATCCCCAAGGCTCGGCCAGGCCTTCGACGACCGGGGATACGTCGATGACCCCGGCTGAAGTCATGATTTCCGCAGCCAATAGTGGAAGCGGTGCCAGGGCCAGGATGGCCACCAGGATTGGTTTGATCTTCATCTCCTTGCCTCTATCTTCTACGAAAGCGCAGAGTTCCCACTGCGGTTGCATCCAGTTGAGATAGGGCCAGCGGGCGTTGTGTCGACGGGAAAGGCTATTCTTTGTCGCCACAGTGTCGACAATATGGGGCTTTTCTTTTCACGCGGCCCGCTCTACCGTCGCCGCAGGATTTCGATCCAACCAGGGAGATACAATCAATGAAGAAACTTCTGCTGGCCGCTTCGGCCTGCGCGCTGATGGCTGGTGCCGCGACTGCCGAGGACGTCAAGATCGGCATCCTGATCGGCTTCACCGGCCCCATCGAATCGCTGACCGGCCACATGGCCAACGCGGCCGAGGATGCAATGGCCGAAGTGAATGCTTCGGGCAAGGCGAAGAACAACTACATCCCCGTTCGCGGCGATGACACCTGCACCGATGCAGCCGCTGCCGTTGCTGCGACCGAGCGTGCGGTCACTGCCGAAGGCGTAAAAGGCATCATCGGAGGCGACTGCTCGGGCGTGACCCGCGCGATGCTGACCAACGTCGCCATGCCGAACGGCATTGTGATGGTGTCACCGTCGGCGACCTCGCCGGCTCTGACCGCCGACCCGGACAACGGTCTCTTCTTCCGCACCGCCCCGTCGGATGCACGCGAAGGCGAAGTCATGGCCGACATCCTGACGGAAAAGGGCATCAAGTCGATTGCGCTGACCTATTCCAACAGCGACTACGGCAAGGGCCTGGCAGAAGCCATCGCGTCCGCCTTCACCGCCAAAGGTGGTGTCGTGACGATCAACGCGGCCCACGACGACGGCAAGGCCGACTATTCGGCTGAAGTCGCGGCACTTGCAGCGGCGGGCGGCGACCTTCTGGTCGTGGCGGGCTACCTTGACCAGGGCGGCAAGGGCATCATCCAGGCGTCGCTGGACACCGGCGCCTTCACCACCTTCGGCCTGCCTGGCGGCATGGTGGGCGACAGCCTGCCCGCAGCCATCGGCCCGGCCCTGGACGGCTCTTACGGCCAGGTCGCGCAGTCCGACAGCCCCGGCGCGGCGATCCTTGGCGAAATGGGCAAGGCCAACGATCCGGCATATGATGCCACCTCGCCCTACACGATGGAAAGCTACGACGCCGCAGCACTGATCATGCTGGCGATGGAAGCTTCGGGCTCGACCGACTCGAACGTCTACAAGGAAAAGATCATGGAAATCGCCAATGGGCCGGCTGACGGTTCGGGCACCAAGATCCTTCCGGGCGAGTTGGGCAAGGCACTGGAACTGATCGCTGCCGGCACCGCCATCGACTACGACGGCGCTTCGGGCGTGACCTTGATCGGACCGGGCGAATCCGCCGGCCGCTACAAGGAATTCGTGATCAAGGACGGCAAGTACGAAACCGTCCAGTTCCGCTGATCTGACCGGAACGACGCACTTGGCACGGCCCGGGACACCCCCGGGCCGTCGTCTAACAGAGAGCCCCCCATCCGGCACTTCGGAATGAGGATGGGCCGCGGACAGGGGAAACAGATGATCAGGGTCGAAAAGCTGCACAAGCATTTTGGCGGCTTTCACGCCGTTGACGGTGCATCTCTGGAGATCAAGACCGGTACGATCACCGGCCTGATCGGCCCGAACGGCGCAGGCAAGACGACGCTTTTCAACGTGATCGCCGGGCGCTACACGCCGACCAGCGGTCAGGTCTTCATGGACGGCGAGGACATCACCGGCCTTCCGCCGCACAAGCTTTTTGACAAGGGATTGCTGCGGACCTTCCAGATTGCCCACGAATTCAGCTCGATGACCGTGCGCGAGAACCTGATGATGGTCCCGCCGCGCCAGACCGGCGAAAAGCTGTGGAACGCGCTGTTCTCACGCGGGGCGGTGGTCGAGGAAGAGGAGCGTATCCGCCAGAAGGCCGATGAAGTCCTCGACTTCCTGACGATCGGCCACATCGCCGACCAGAAAGCCGGAATGATCTCGGGCGGGCAGAAAAAGCTGGTTGAACTGGGCCGGACAATGATGGTCGACGCCAAGATCGTCTTTCTGGACGAGGTCGGAGCGGGCGTGAACCGGACGCTGCTGAACACCATCGGTGACGCCATCGTACGCCTGAACAAGGAACGCGGCTACACCTTCTGCGTGATCGAGCATGATATGGACTTCATCGGCCGCCTTTGCGACCCGGTCATCTGCATGGCAGAGGGCAAGGTCCTTGCGGAAGGCACGGTGGACCAGGTCAAGAACGATGAACGCGTGATCGAGGCCTATCTGGGCCGCGGCCTGAAGAACAAGCTCAAGGAGGCCACGGCATGAGATTGCAGGTTCTGGCACTTGTGGCGGCGATGGCCCTGCCATCGCATGCCAGCGCCCAGTCGGTCGTCGGCAAGGCTGTGGTGGACGGCAAGACCGTCACACTTTTTGACGACGGCACATGGAAGCCCGCAGACAGCCAAGGATCTGCCGGCGCACCGGTCTGCGACGATGTCACGCCAACGGTGCAGTTCTGCGCTCAGGCGGTTGGCTGGATCAGCACTCCCCCTCCGACCAACGAGATCAATGCGGCCTACCGGATCGATGCCCGCCATTATGCGCAATTTCTGATCGAGGAATTGGGCAGCGACGACGGGTTCACGGCCGAGTTCATGCGTCAGGTCGTGCTGGACAACGCGGCATCGGTGACCGGCAGCGCCCCTGAAGTCATTGATGTCCAACCGGTGACGCTGGGTGCACTGTCGGGCGATACGGTGATCTACAGGATCAAGTTCAACGGGCTGAATGTGGTTTACGCCAATTCCATCCTTGTTGAGCCCAAGCGGGTCATGCAGGTCATGACCTATGCCATCGGCAACGAATATACGCCGCAGCACACAGGCTACCACGCCGCCTTCCTGGCCAACACAAAGCTGTCCCAATGACTGGCCTGGCTTCGATCTGCCCGCATCCGGCCCTGAAACAGGACCCATCCGAATGACTGCTCCCTTCCTGATCGGCGAGAACATGACCGGCGGCTACGGTGCCGTCGACATCCTGCATGACTGCACTCTGGCAGTTGAGCCGGGCGAGATCGCCGTCATTGTCGGCCCCAACGGCGCGGGCAAGTCCACGGCGATGAAGGCGGTCTTCGGGATGCTGAAACTGCGCCAGGGCAGCGTAAGACTGATGGGCGAGGATATCACGGCGCTTAGCCCTCAGGCCCGGGTCCGCAAGGGCATGGGCTTCGTGCCGCAGACCCACAACATCTTCACCGGCATGACGGTCGAGGAAAACCTGGAGATGGGCGCGTTCATCAGGGACGACGACAAGATCCGCGAGACGATGGAGCAGATCTACGGGCTGTTTCCGATCCTGAAACAGATGCGGTACCAGAAGGCGGGAGAGCTTTCCGGCGGCCAGCGTCAGCAGGTCGCCGTGGGCCGGGCGCTGATGACTCAGCCCAAGGTCCT
>JANOCQ010000220.1:0-11919 GCA_031412255.1 Paracoccaceae bacterium
GTTCAGCCACTATCTGGAGAAGGTACTGCCGGGTCAGGTCGTCGCCGGTCTTGAGGTCAACGATCTGCACCTCGCGCCCGGCACGAATGAAGCCGGCGATGTCTTCCAAGGTCACGTAATCCGAGGTCTCGGTGTTGTAGAGACGACGGCTGGCGTAGCGCTTGATCAGAAGCGGCTTGTCGGTATCTGCCATGGTTCCCCCCCCCAGGGATTATGCGCCTGCAGAGAAGCTTAGGGGAGGCTGTGGCAAAAAGAAAGCATTCTGCACACGGTCATTTCGCGCGCGCGGCATCGGCGGCGGCGAAGTGGTCAAGCTGGTCCTGATGCGCTTTGCGGAAGGCTTGGCGGTCAAGGATGCGGTCGATGTAGGCCCGAAGAGCCGGGTAGTCGCCGAGGGCGGCGCGAAGCGTCTTTATCCTGAGGATGTCCGCCATCAGGAGGTCGGCCACGGTGAAGCGGTCGTCAGCGAGGTATTGCCGGCGGGAAAGCACCGCTTCCAGGCGGGCAAGGCGGGACTGGAGCCAGCCCTCCAAAGGGTTTTCCTGCGGCTTCGACAGGCCGATGAACCACCAGGGGACCGAGACCATCTCGATGGAATTTAGGGCAGAGATGACCCATTCCAGCGTCTCGCTGCGGCCCTTTGGGTCGCGTGGCACCAGGATTTCGGACTTTTCGGACAGATGGAGGAGGCAGGCACCGCTTTCGAACAGGGTGATCTCGCCATCCTGCAAAGCCGGGACCTGGGCGAAGGGCTGGCGGGCCAGATGCTCGGGGCTGGTGCGGTCCTCGAAGCGGACAGCGCTTATGGTGTAGGGCAGACCCGCCTCTTCGCAGGCCCAGCGGAGACGGATGTCGCGGACGTGGCCACGCGGCCCCTGGGGCACCCAGTCGTAGGTCCAGATTGTCAGCGGGCTGGTCATGGCGGCGGTCCTTTGCGGCTGTTCGACAGGGTAGAGAGAGGGCCACCAAAAGAACAAGGCCCGGAGTTGCCTCCGGGCCTTACGTGGCGTCTTGAGGGACGCCGAACTCGTTAAGAATTACTTCGCAGCTGCAGCGGCTTTCTTGGCGACGTTGGTCACCTCGTTGGTGGCTTTCTTGACGGCGGCGGTCGCGTCTTCCGACATGTCCTTGCCAGCGGCGAGCATCAGCTCGACGGTTTCCATCTGCACTTTCTTGGCGACTTCAGCGAAGGCGGCCAGGTTTTCAGCAGCCATTTCGGCAGCGGCCGAAGCGAAATCGGTTATCGACTTGGTGTAGTCGGTCGGCTCGGACTTGGCTTTGGCAATGTCGCCAACCTTGGCCAGCGCGTCCTTGGTCCACTTGGCCGAGATCTCGGTCGACTTTTCAGCGGCTTCGATTGCGACTTTCGAGAACTTCTCTGCGAAAGCGGCTTGGGTCTTGAACGCGTTCTGGAACGCGGAAGCGTCAACCGGGAACGAGGCCATCATGTCCTGCATGGTCTTGGCGAAATCCGGGGTCTTGGTCATGTCATTCTCCATGGGGCCAGCGAGGGGGGAGGGAAGGATCGGCCCGTTTCCTGATGACAGGGATATACGTGCTGCAGTGCAGCATTTCAACCCCCTTTCTGCGATGCAGCAAAACCTCGGGTTGCGCCGGGTAACCCTGCGGAAAGCTGGTGAAATTTCAGGTCGCTGGCCGCGCGATGACGTAGGTGCCCGGTGCGGGGGCCAGCGAATCGACCGGTTTCCGCGCTGGAATCATCGGGCCGGAGTTGCCTGCCAGCCAGTCGGCCCAGCGTGGCCACCAGCTGCCCTTGTTGAAGGTCGCAGATTTCAGCAGGCCTCGGGATCATCGGCGACCGGGGCGTCGTTGGTGTAATGGCCGTACTTGTCCTTCGTCGGCGGGTTGATGATGCCCGCGATGTGCCCTGACTGGGACAGAAGGAAGGTCTTGTCCTTCGATCCCATCTGCTTGATGCCATTGAACGAGCCCTTCCAGTGGGCGATGTGGTCAGTCTCGCAGGCAATGGCGCAGACCGGAAGCTTGATGTCGGCCAGGCTGACCGGCTTGCCGAAGACCTTGAACTGGCCCTTGGCAAAGCCGTCGCCCTGGCAGAGGCCGCGCAGGTATTCGACGGCCATCCGGGCGGGCAGGTTGGTGCCGTCGCCGTTCCAGTAGAGAAGGTCGAAGGCCGGTGGTGCCTCGCCCAGCATGTAGGACTTGATGGCGGGGGTGTAGATCAGGTCGTTCGAACGCAGGTAGGAGAAGGTCTTGCTCATGAAGTGCTTGGAGAGGATCCCGTCGCGTTCGGTCTGCCGTTCGATCCCGTCGACGAAATCGTCGTTCAGGAAGACGCCTACTTCGCCGGGGTCGGAGAAGTCGGTCAGGGTGGTGAAGAAGGTGGCGGTCTTGACCGTCTCGTCCCCCGCTTTCTGCAGGTGCGCAAGCGTCAGGCCCAGAGTCGTGCCGGCAATGCAGTAGCCGACGGCGTTGATCTGCGGCTCACCGGTGATGCGGCGGACCTCGGCCATCGCACGGAGGTAGCCATCGCGGATGTAGTCGTCCATCGCGGTCCCGGCATAGCTGGCGTCGGGGTTGACCCAGGAGACGACGAACAGGGTGAAACCCTGGTCCACGATCCACTTGATCAGCGAATTCGCGGGTTTGAGGTCCATCACGTAGAACTTGTTGATCCAGGGCGGGAAGACCAGAAGCGGGGTCTGGTGGACCTTCTCGGTGGTGGGCGTGTACTGGATCAGCTCCAGCATCTTGTTGCGGTAGACGACCTCACCGGGAGTGGTGGCGATGTTCTGGCCGACGTGGAAGGCTTCCCTGTCGGCAAGCGTCACCAGAAGATCGCCCTGATTGGATTCGATGTCGCGGACGAGGTTTTCCAGGCCCTGGACGAGGGACTCGCCGTCGGTCTCCACCGCCTTTTCCAGCGCTTCGGGGTTGGTGCCGAGAAAGTTCGTGGGCGAGAACATGTCGACGATCTGCTTGGTGAAGAACTCCACCCGGCTGCGGTCCTCGGGAGCCAGGGCCTCCATGTCGCCGACGGCGGTGCTGATCGCCTCGGCATTCATCTGGTACTGCTGCTTGAGGTAGTTGAAGAAGGGATGCGATTCCCACAGGGGGTTCTGGAAGCGCCGGTCCTTTGGGTTCGGATCGGGCGGAGCCTTGAACTCGCCCTTGGCAAGGGTCTGCTGCGCCTCGACGTAATGCTTCAGCGTCTTGCCCCAGTAATTCACCTGATGCTCCACGACCTTTGCGGGGTTCGAGACCATTTCGGCAAAGTAGGCGGCAGCTGCCTTCATGTAGACGTCAGGCGCTGGACCGTGCAGCGAGGAGTCTACCTGGCGACGCTGTGTCATGGCCGCGGTCAGCCGCTTTGACAGTTCCTCAACCTTCGCAAGGTTAGCGTTCAACCGCTCGGCCCGTTCTAGGTCTACGACTTTGGAACCAGGGGTGCTGTCTTCTGTTGTCATGCTAACCATTCCCCCTTATCGTCGCCGCTGTGCAGCATAACGGTGCGAACCTTGCCCCGCCATGCGACTTCCGCCCGCCCGGGGCAAGGAGACCTGATGAAGTATATGTTCACCTATGACCTGATGGAAAGCGCTCGCAACACGAATGAGTGGTTGGGTGCTTCTGCCAGGGCTTTTGCCAGTTACCCGGCGTTTGCGATGTCGATGAACCCGATGCTGCCGATGATGGCCGCCTGGGGCGAGGTGACGGAACGGACTTTCTCCCGCATGGTCGCGAAACCCGACTGGGGCATCCGGTCGATCGTCGGGCCGGACGGGCAGGACCACCTGGTCGATGTGACCAACATCGTGGAAAAGCCCTTCGGCAACCTGGTGCAGTTCTTCGTGCGGCGCCGCTCGCCCATGGCACGCAAGGTGCTGCTGGTGGCGCCGATGTCGGGGCACTATGCAACGCTGTTGCGGTCCACGGTCGCGTCGCTGCTGCCTGACGCGGATGTCTATGTCACCGACTGGCACAATGCGCGGGATATTCCGGTGTCGGCGGGCAAGTTCGATGTCGAGGATTACACGCTCTACCTTGCCGAGTTCATGAAGGTCATGGGCCCCGAGACGCATGTGATCGCGGTCTGCCAGCCGGTGCCGCTGACCCTTGCGGCCACGGCCTATCTGGCCGCCGAAGATCCGGATGCCCAGCCGCGGTCCCTGGTCTTGATCGGTGGGCCGGTAGACCCTGACGCCGCCGCGACCGAAGTCACGGATTTCGGTCGCCGGGTGACTATGGGCCAGCTGGAGCATCTTGCGATCCAGCGCGTCGGCTTCAAGCACAAGGGCGCGGGGCGGCTGGTCTATCCAGGTCTTCTGCAGCTGCAAAGCTTCATCACCATGAACGCCGAACGCCACGGCAAGGCATTCTCGGAACAGATCATGCGGGCCGCCCGCGGTGAGGCGTCCGACCATGACGCGCACAACCGGTTCTACGACGAATACCTGGCCGTGATGGACATGACGGCGGAATTCTACCTGTCGACGGTAGAACGGATCTTCAAGAACCGCGAGATTGCCAGGAACGAGTTCGTGGTGGCCGGCCGCAAGGTGGATCTGGGCGCAATCACCAAGGTCTCGGTCATGACGGTTGAGGGCGCAAATGACGACATATCTGCACCCGGCCAGTGTGTGGCTGCGCTGAACCTGCTGACCGGATTGTCGGACGACAAGAAGGGTCAGCATCTGGATCCCGGTGCGGGCCACTACGGCATCTTCGCGGGCAAGAGCTGGCGGTTGAACATCCGGCCTTTGGTGCTGAACTTCATCGACAAGGCTGCGGGCAAGCCCAAGGCCAAGATCGCACTCGCCTCGGCGCAGTAGTCAGGTCAGCATCAGCGTCGGCAGGCGACCGGACAAGAAAGTCTCGAGCAGTCTAGTCACCGCCTCTGGCTGTTCTAGCTGGGGCATGTGACCCGCCTCGGCCACGATCTCGAGGCACCCTTGGGGCATCATCGCCGCCAGGAATTCTGCGCGGCGGCGAGGGACCAGCGTGTCGCTTTCTCCTGCGATGATCATCGTCGGCACGTGCACCTTGCGCAACGTCTTCTGCTGGTCGGGTCGGCGTTGCAGCACCCGCAGGTGGCGCTGGAACTGGATGGGCCCCAGGTTCTCTGCCATGTCCATCACCAGTGCCATCACTTCATCCCGCCAGGGGGCGTCATGCAGGGCAGAGAGCGGCAGCATCTGGGCCATGCAGGCCGCCAGATGTCCGGTCTTTGCCGCGACGAGAAGCGCTTCCTGCTGCGCGGCGCGCTGTGGAGTTTCAGGGATCGGGTCGGTCGCAAGAAGGGCGACGCGGGTTACCGCCTCGGGACACTTGCGCAAGAGCTCGATGGCGATGTTACCCCCAAGACCATGCGCTACAAGGGCGAACCGGGGCGGCAGGTGTGGGGCCATGTCTGCGGCAATCTTCTCGACCGTCTCACCAAGGCCTGGGGTCAAAAGGATGACCGGACGGTCTGCGCCCAGCCGGGCAAGCTGCGGCATGAAGCTGCGGGCGTCTGCCATGAAGCCCGTAATCAGGACCACCGGCTCGGCAGGGGCCGGATTTCTAAGGACGAGTAAGCTCACTACAGTGGCCTTCTGCGCACGATTTCTGCAAGCAGCGTTCTGGATCGTTTTAAAGGATACTCGATAAGCCTATGGAATCAAAGTTGGATATCGTCCGCGGCAATTGGTCGGCGGAAAGGCCACCCTACCGGATGTTCGAGACCTTCAAACCAGGTTGCTCGTCTGCCGGCAGTGCCTCTCGCGCGCGAGTTACATCCTCGATCGCTTCAGTGATCATCGCAAGGCAGGGCGGTGTCGAGAAGCGGTGGTCGGCGACCTTGACCAACGTCAGCCGCAGGTCAGGGCTGGCGATCTGGTGGAACAGCGAGATGGCGACGGTGGGCGGCACGTCCGTATCGGCGCTGCCTTGTAGAAGGCGAACCGGCATGTGGAGGTGCAGGGGTCCGTTCATGACCAGGTTCTGCCGCCCGTCCTCGATCAGGCGGAGTGTGATCGGATACGGCTCTTCGGAATAGTCCGAAGGCCGCAGGAACAGCCCCTCTTCCAGAAGCGCGGTGCGTTCAGCAAGGGTGAACTCGGCCTCCCACATACGTTCGGTGAAATCCGGGGCGGCGGCGATTCCGACGAAGCCGGCGATGCGGGGGCCAAGGTCGCGGGCCAGAAGCAGCGCGATCCAGCCGCCCATCGATGAGCCGACCAGGATCTGCGGGCCCTCGGTCAGGACGTCGATCACCGCTGCGGCGTCTTCGCGCCAGTCGGTGATTGCACCGTCGACGAAAGAACCGTGTGACTGGCCGTGGCCCGAGTAGTCGAAGCGCAGGAAGGCGCGGCCGCTTGTCTCGGCCCAGGCTTGCAAGGCTTGCGCCTTCGCGCCGGACATATCGGAGCGGAAGCCACCAAGAAAGACCACGCCGGGACCTTTGCCGGGGGTCTGGTGGTAGGCGATGTGGCGGCCTTGCGGGGTGGTGAGGAAGGTTGTCATTCCGCGAAGATAGCAAGCGGGCGGGGGTTTCGGCAGGGCAACCGCAACCGACGGGCGAAGAACCGCGCATGGCTTGACTTCGGTCCGGCCCGGGGGCAAAAACCACCGGACATAACCCGCAACCGGGCGTTTCGTAGGCGCCAAACTGACGAGGAACCGGCCATGAGCCAGATTTCCCTGACATTTCCCGACGGCAACAAGCGCGTGTATGACGCGGGCGTGACGCCTGCCGAGGTGGCGGCAAGCATCGCTCCGTCCTTGGCGAAGGCGTCGATCTCGGCGCAGGTCAACGGCAAGCACTGGGATCTGGCCTGGCCGATCCCGGCGGATGCGGCGATTTCGCTGAACACCCTGAAGGACGACGTGCCGGCGCTGGAGCTGATCCGGCACGACCTTGCGCACATCATGGCGCGCGCGGTGCAGGAGATCTGGCCGGAGGTGAAGGTCACCATCGGCCCGGTACGGGATTACGGTTGGTTTTATGACTTCGACCGGTCGGAGCCGTTCACGCCCGAGGACCTGGGTCAGATCGAAGCGAAGATGAAGCAGATCATCAACGCCCGCGATCCGATCCGCACGGAGGTGTGGGAGCGGGCGCGGGCGGTGGAATACTACCGGGGCCGTCAGGAACCCTTCAAGCTGGAGCTGATCGACCGCATCCCCGAGGGTGAGGATCTGCGGATGTACTGGCACGGGCCTTGGCAGGACCTCTGCCGAGGACCGCATCTCCAGCACACGGGGCAGGTTCCCGCGGATGCTTTCAAGCTGACGCATGTGGCGGGGGCCTACTGGCTGGGCGATGCCTCGCGTCCCATGCTGCAACGCATCTACGGCGTGGCGTTCAAGAGCCGCGACGATCTGAAGGCGCACCTGACGATGCTGGAGGAGGCCGCCAAGCGCGACCACCGCAAGCTTGGCCGCGAGATGGAGCTGTTCCATCTTCAGGAAGAAGCGCCGGGCATGGTGTTCTGGCATCCGAATGGCTGGACGATCTATCGCCAGCTTGAGGATTACATGCGCGGCCGCCTCCGCAGCGCCGGGTATAAAGAGATCAAGACGCCGCAGGTCGTGGACCGGGTCTTGTGGGAAAAGTCGGGCCACTGGGAAGCCTACCGCGAGAACATGTTCATCGTGGAGGTCGACGAAGAAGGCGCCAAGGAAAAGCGCATCAACGCGCTGAAGCCGATGAACTGTCCGTGTCACGTGCAGGTGTTCAACCAAGGCCTGAAGTCCTACCGCGACCTGCCTTTGCGGCTGGCGGAGTTCGGGTCGTGCCACCGCTACGAGTCCTCAGGTTCGATGCACGGGCTGATGCGGGTGCGCGGCTTCACGCAGGACGATGCGCATATCTTCTGCACCGAAGACCAGATCGAGGCCGAATGCGCCGGGTTCATCCGGCTTTTGTCGTCGGTCTACAAGGACGTGGGCTTCGATAGTTTCGAGATCAAGCTTTCGACCCGGCCCGAAGTGCGGATCGGTACGGATGAGCAGTGGGACAAGGTCGAGGGTGCCTTGGAAGGGGCCATCAACTCGCTGGGTCTGCCCTACGAGATCAATCCGGGCGACGGTGCGTTCTACGGGCCGAAGCTGGACTTCAAGCTGACCGACGCCATCGGACGGCAGTGGCAGTGCGGCACCTTCCAGGTCGACGCGCAGTTGCCGCATCGCCTGGGCGCGGAATATGTCGGCGAGGATGGGGCGAAGCACATGCCCTACATGCTGCACCGCGCCGTGCTAGGGTCATTCGAGCGGTTCATAGGCATCCTGCTGGAAAACTACGCCGGCAAACTGCCGTTCTGGCTGGCACCGCGGCAGGTCGTCGTGGCTTCCATCGTGTCGGACGCGGATCCCTTCGTGCATGAGGTCGTGGCGGCCCTGCGCAAGGCGGGCGTCCGTGCCGAAGCGGACGTGCGCAACGAGAAGATCAACTACAAGGTCCGCGAGCACTCGGTCGGCAAAGTTCCCGTGATCCTGGCCATCGGGATGCAGGAGGTCGAGGCGAGAACTGTTTCAGTTCGCCGCTTGGGAGAGAACCGGACTGAAACGATCTCGTTCGATCAAGCCGTGCAGACCTTTGGCGTCGAGGCGTTGCCGCCTGCCAGCGACTGATGAGGCCGTTTGTCTCTCTTGAAGACCCGGTTTTCCAACCGGGTCTTCCCGCTTACTGCGGGCGCCGTGGGACCGGCTGAAGCCGGCTTGGCCCGGTGCTGGCGCCGGCATACGCAAAATGATCTTGCTCCGGCGCTGCTTGGTGCCCGGTTCGACCGTGCCTCGGACTCGCTGGTCCTGCCACCAGCGGTCAGTAAGGCTACTGCTGCTTGCCGTTTTGTTGTGCAAGGGGGCAGGGCCGCTTTCGGCAGATCGGTACCTTGGGGTTGAGCCTGCTCGCCTTGCAGCTTGATTTTCGGTAAATCCTTGGCATCATCCCCGCAGTGGCGACAGATTTCCTGCACGGCTCTCTGAACGAAGCCATGGAAGACCTGGTGGCACGGCTCGCGGCAATGACGCCTCGGGGGGTTCTGAGAGGAGAAGCGGCATGCCGACAGGCACCGTGAAGTGGTTCAATTCGACCAAGGGCTATGGCTTCATCGCACCCGATGACGGTGGCAAGGACGTCTTCGTCCATATATCGGCGGTGGAGCGTGCCGGGCTGAAGGGGCTCAGCGACAACCAGAAGATCGGCTACGAGCTGCAGTCGGGCCGCGACGGGAAGCAGTCGGCGGGGGACCTGCGACTGCTTTGACTCTAACTGGTCAGCGCGGCTTCGGTCGCGCTGTCCCAGCCCAGGAACCAGCGATCACCGTCCTTGAGGACCGGCCGTTTCATGACGGTGGGCTGCGCCATGATTTGCGCCTCGGGATCGGACGCCTTCAGGAAATCGTTGAAACTGCGGTAGGTGGTGGACTGCTTGTTCACCGCGAGGTCTCCGAATTCCTGGACAATGCGATCCACCTCGACCTGGCTGAGTGGCGTGGCCCGGATGTCACGGAACGTAACCTCCTTGCCAGCACGTTCCAGCGTTTTGAGCGCCTTCTTGCAGGTGTCGCAGGTCGAGATGCCGTAGAGGATCATCGGAACTCCTGGGCGAGTGGACGGGTCGACCGTATCTAACAAATTCAACAGCTTGCTGTCAGCCTCGCCGACGTCGTAGCACATGCAACGGCGGGCGGAAAGCCCTTAGCCGTGAATCATGCGGGTCACCGTCACCCCCGCCCAGGCGGAAAACGCAGTGAGCACGCCGCCCCAGGTGACGTCGGTCGCCACCATCGTCCAGTGCCAGTCCTTCATCACGCTCCAGGAGGTGAACTCATAAGTGCCGTAGGCCATCAGCCCGATGACAAGGGCTGGAAGCACGATCGGTGAGCCGGTTTTCAGCGCGGGAAGCGACACCAGGTAGACCAGCCCCGCAACAAAGGCGAGGTAAAACAGGGCGGCGGGGGCGATGCGGATCGGCTCGGCCAAGAGGGGACCAATGTGGCGGGTAAAGAGCGGTTTCATCACCAGGGTCAGCATGATCGCGTCGAGGATCAGAAAGACTGCGGCGGTGCTGGCGTAGAGGGTCAGGGTCATGGATGGGCTCCTTCGGCGGGAAAGGTAGCATGGCAGCGGGCCCCGACCAGTGGCCGCTTGCAACCGGGATGCATTCCGCGCGTTATCCCTGCAAAAGCGGCCCCGAGGCCGCGCTTCTTGGAAAGGATGCCCGATGCGGACGTTCACTTTGCCCCTCGCCCTGGCCGCCGGTCTCGCGCTGACCGCCGCCGCGCCTGCTCAGAATCTTGAGGACGTGATCGGGGGAATCGCCCAGACACTGATCCAGCAGGAGCTGGACAAAAACGCTTACATTGCGGCCCAGGAGGCGAATACGGTCTCGGCCTACCGCGACTATCTTGCCAAGTTTCCAAAGGGCGCCTACCGCGGCAACGCCCAGCAGGCGCTGGATCGGCTGGGGGCGACGGCCGAGGCGTCGACGGCCGCGCAGGCCGAGGCGCGGCTGCGGATCACTGTCGCGCAGCGGATGGCCGTGCAGCGCGAGCTGTCGCGTCAGGGGTACCGAACCTACGGAACGGACGGGGTCTGGGGAAAGAACACCCGGACCGCGATTGCGACCTGGCAGAGGGACCGGGGCGACAAGGTGACGGGCTACGTCACCGAAGCTCAGCTGCGGGTGCTGCTGCGCGGTGCGGTGGTCACCCCGCCTGCGGAGGATGATGACGACGGTGTCGGGACCAGTCCGGCGGCGGTGGAAGCCGGGCTGCGGCTGACGCGGGCGCAGCGGGTGGAAATCCAGCGGCAGTTGTCCGACCTGGGGTTCGATGCCGGGGTGGCGGACGGGCTGTGGGGGGCGCGGACGAGGACGGCGATCAAGTCCTGGCAGCGGGCCAACCGGCAGACCCAGACCGGGTATGTGACGGCAGCCCAGGTAAAGCTGATCCGGAAGCAGGCGGGGTCCTCGACCCCCACTCCGGGCACCGACAACGAGGCGGCGCTGGAGGAGAGCCTGCTGGAGCTGACCCGGACCGAGCGGGTCGACCTGCAGCGGCGGCTGACGCGGCTTGGCTACGAGACGCTGCGGACCGACGGGGCCTTCGGGCCGGGCACGCGCCGGGCCATCGCGGAGTGGCAGGCGGACGAGGGGGAACCGGCGACGGGGTACCTCACGGCCGATCAGGTGCGGCTGATCCGGGTGGAGACGGGGGGCTGACCTGCCCAGCGTGGGCAGATTTGCGGGCCGTTAAAAATCAAAGGCTTGGGCGCGGGCATTAGGGAAGTGTTAACCTTTGCCCGCGGACCTGACGCCCCCAGATCTGGAGCCCGAAGACTGCGCGCGGACCCCTGCACAGAGGCTGCTTGAACGCGGTCAGGCTTCGAGTTACCTGTCGTCAATGTCGCCTTTGGGGGTTGAAGATAATGGTGCGGGACAGTTTCCATACGGTACAGGTCCTGCGCGGCGTAGCGGCGACTTTGGTTGCCTTTTTCCACCTGCTGCTGGGACTGCGGGGCGAAGGCTTTTCATGGTCGGCCGGGACGCTTCTGTTTTCGCATGGCGATATCGGCGTGGACATCTTCTTCGTCATCAGTGGCTTCATCATCTATTATACGTCGTTCAGCCGGACGCCACCGACCGTCGGCGCCTTCTTCATCAACCGCTTCTGGCGCCTGGTGCCGCCCTACTGGCTGGCGGTGATCGGCATGATCCTCTTGGGTCTGGCGACCAATATTGCCTTTTCGGATGCGCGATGGATTTACCCTTGGGAAAAGATCGCCGAATCCCTTCTGCTTTTGCCGATGGCGCCCGAAAGCTATGTCCTGATCGTGGCATGGACCTTGTCGCTTGAGATCCTGTTCTACGTGATCTTCGGTTTCTTTGCGCTTGCGTTGGGTCCAAGGGCGTTCCTGATCGCCATGCTGGCCTGGTATGTGCTTGGAATTGGCAGT